>NZ_FMVA01000010.1:0-234247 GCF_900101425.1 Rhizobium sp. NFACC06-2
CGGGTACAGGCAAAACACACGTCGCGACCGCTCTCGGCGTTCAGGCTATCGAGCATCATCGCCGAAAAGTTCGCTTCTTCTCGACCATCGAATTGGTCAATGCGCTCGAGCAGGAGAAGGCAAAGGGCAAGGCAGGCCAGATCGCCGAGACGCTGGTCCGTCTCGATCTGCTGATCCTTGATGAACTCGGATACCTTCCGTTCAGTGCTTCCGGCGGAGCGCTGCTATTCCACCTGCTGAGCAAGCTCTATGAGCGCACCAGTGTCGTCATCACCACCAACCTCAGCTTCAGCGAATGGGCCACGGTCTTCCGCGACGCCAAGATGACCACGGCTCTGCTGGACCGGCTGACCCACCGTTGTCACATCCTCGAAACAGGAAACGACAGCTTCCGATTCAAAGCCAGCTCGGCTGCAGTCGCACAGAAGAGAGGAGAAAAGGCAAATCCCTTGACCAAAGCCTGATCAGAAAACCATACTCAGAGGTGGCTCACTTCTCGGTGGAAAAACCGGCTCAGTTCCGCGTGGAAACCAACAGCCGTTCGAAGAAACGCACTGGGTACTCCCTATCTTGCACGGCCCAATGTTCTGCTCTTTAAGGCAGAGCGCCGTAGGGAGAAAGGCGAGCGCGACTTCGAGGCCGCGCTCCCCAAACTCAAATTGGATCGAAACATGCGAGCATGGCGCCATTCGCTTAGGCGGTCGTGCTCGCTTTGAGCTGTGTGTCGAAGGTTCGTTCTGGTTCAAGAGCAAAGCGGTTGCCGAACGGCGGGGTCGGTGGTTTGTATCCTTTATCAAGACTAAGAAAGACGAGGTGGACAACGACAACCTGAAACTTTGTATAGAATTCGTCATTCAATTGCATTACTATCTCGTCAGATATGGAGATAGCCATGGCCGCAAACGCACTTGTCCAAACACGTATTGATGCCGAAGTTCGGGATCGTGCCTCTGCCGTTCTTGAGAGCATGGGCCTTACAGTATCCGATGCGGTCCGTATATTGCTTACACGGACTGCCAACGAAGGGGCGCTCCCCCTTGAGCTCCTTTCAGGCAGTGAGGCTCATGACGCTTGGTTTCGCAACAAGGTGCTCGAAGCGCTAAACGATACTCGCCCGGACGTATCCGACGACGAGGTTGAGGCGCATTTTGCCGAACGTCGAGCGGCTGCCCGTCTTAAAGCTGGTGCGCTCAAGTCGTGAAACTTACTTGGTCTGCGTTCGCGTTATCGGATCGCGACGCCATCTTCACATACATTGAGGCAGATAATCCTGCGGCCGCCGTTTTGGTCGACGAACGGATAGTCGCAGCCTCACGTCGCTTGCTCGATTTTCCCGCCAGCGGCCGTGTTGGTAGAATTGCCGGTACACGCGAACTCGTCATCAACGGCACGCCCTACGTAGCTGCTTATGCCGTTACCGACAGGACGGTTCGAATTCTTCGTGTATTGCATGGCGCGCAGGAATGGCCAGAGTCTGTGCCGACAAGCTAAATCGATTCTCTCCCATGGGGCCGACGGTTAGAATCTTATCAATTGCAAAACTCATTGTTTTCACTGAGGTAGATAAGCATCGGCCCCTTTGATGATGATGTCTTCCTCGCTGAGAGACCGATGCCAGTGCGAATAGAGCACGAAGCGGTCACGCGGAAGCCCGACCTCCTTCCTCAGATGACGATGAATCGCGCTGAATGCTTTGTGTTCGCATCCACCCCAGAAGAAGGCGCCCGCCGGACATTCCGGCCAGCGAACGGAGCGAATTGCGTCCTGAAGCAGCGTCGTTGTGCCTGCACCCTTACCGTCGCGATACAACCATTGGATCGAAACGCGGCTGGAAGAGGAAAGCGGCAGTTTATCGGCGGAGGTGTCGACTTCGATGAAGGCATGGCCGGTTGCCGTCGGCGGCAGATACTCGAGAATTCTGGCAATGCCCGGCAATGCAGTCTCGTCTCCGGCGAGAACATAAAAGTCTGCCGGCCTGGGGCCGTTGGCCGCCGGCCCCAGAATGCCGACGACATCGCCTGTCCGCGCATTCATCGCCCACTGGGTCGCCGGCCCGGGATGAGCATGAAGCGCAAAGTCGATCGTGATTGTCTGCCTTGCCATGTCGATGAAGCGGATCGTGTAGACACGCGTGGGAACCGCAGTATTGTCCGGCCAGACGACATGCCCGCGATGGTCAAGTAGCGGCCAGCGTGGCGCGGCGATGTCGCGCGGCTGGAAAATGAGACGACAGTGGAGCTGGTCTTTACGGTCGTAACGTTCGAGGTTCTCGCCCTTGAAGGCGATCCTGCGAAAGCGGGGCGACAGGTCCTCAATGGTCTGCACCTGCAAAATGCGCAGATCGTCAGGTAAGGCGGGATCCGCATGGTCGCCTTCCCATTGAATATCGAGATTTTCACGGGCGGCGATGAAACCGATCGGCCCGACCAGAGCATGTTTCAGCCGGTTCAGACCGCCGGGATCGGAAGCTTCCGCCGTCAACCGGAAACCGTTTCCGGTCGCCTCGAATGTGGCGTCGCCGAATGGCGAGTGGATATGATGAATGCCACCTGCCTTTTCGACGGTCATGTCGTGCGTTGCAATCGATTCGACAATCGGTTCGATATAGTCGTCGATCTTTTCAAATTGGACGGCGGCATGTGCGCGGTATCGGTTGCTGCTGGTCGGTGGCATCGGGCGTGGCTCCCTGTCTCAGATCGCCGCCCACAGCGGTCCCTTTATGGGAAACGCCGCGAACTCGCGATTGATGGTGTCGAGAATGGAGGTTGGATCGATATCGGCACATCGTTCCGGATGCAGCCATCTGGCTGCCTGGGCGATAAACAGCACGTTGAGGGGCAAGTTGGTAATCAACCCGGTCCATATCCCGTAAACACGCTTTGAACGAACGCTCGGCAGATGTTCGAAACTCCGGCGGCCCTCAATCAGATGCTGCAATCCTTGTCGACCCTGTTCGGCGTCGATTCCAGGGCCGATGGACGGACGGCCACCCGAGGCCCAGCCGCCGCCGGAGGCGATGTAGACCTCATGCGGTGTGGCGAGAAGATATTCGAGCGCCAGCTTCTCAAACCACGGCGCGACCACGCCCGGAAGCGGCTGACCACCGGCCAGCGCCAGCAATTCGCCCCAGTTCTTTCTGCCCGCCGCCCAGCAGCAGTCGTCGAGCGTCGACTGGACCTCCAGATAGGTCGTGACGGGCTTCGCACCTGAAATGCGCGTTGCAATGCCCGCCAGTTCCCGTTCGACAAATGCGATGTAGGCCTCGGCTTTGTCTGAAGCGCCCAGAAGTGTTCCCCACATGCGCATAGATGCTTTCATCGCATCAACAGGGCCGCTTGCCCGCGCCTCATCGACCGCGTTTGAGGCGGCGTCGCTGAACACCACGGGAATGCCGATCTCCTTCAGCCTCTGCAGCAGGGAATTCTCATCCCCCTGCGGCGTCATGAAGGCCGTGGTCACGATCAGGTCGGGAGACAGGGCGATCAGTCCTTCAAGGGAAAGCGTGTCCGGGCTCAGCGTTCCGACCGTGCTGACGGAATGGCCGTTCAGCAGGATCGTCTGCAATTCACCGCTGTCGAGCCGATCGACGGCGGCCCAGCCCACGACCAGCGACGCAGGATCGCGATGCAGGAGCGACATCGTCAGCAGGTCATGCGCCTCCAGCAGAACGATCCTTTTCGGCAGGGCAGGGAGGCGCACCTCGCGCCCCGCCATATCCCTCACGGTAACCGGCTGCTCGGCTACGGCGGGCTGAATGCCGGAAAGGATGCCGGCCGCCGCAAAGGAGATGCAAAAGCCTCGTCTCGTTATGATCACGGCGACATCACCATTTGTATCTGAGGCCGGCGAGCACCGTGCGGCCGTTGCCGTACTGGCAATAATACTCGGAACTGCAGGAGGAGTAATAGTCCTTGTCGAGCAGGTTGGTGACGTTCAGTGTCGCCTGCAGCCCCTTGAGTTTCGGGTTCGTTGCTCCGAAATCATAGCGAAGTGCGGCGTCAAGCAGGGTGTAGCCATCGGCTTTCACCGTGTTTGTGTCGTTACTATAGCTGGAGCCGACGAAACGCAGTCCGCCGCCGATGCTCAAGCCTTCCAGCGCACCGGATGAGACGGTGTAGTTCGCCCAGAGAGAACCGTAATAACGCGGCACGGCCTGCGGGCGGTTGCCTATGATCGATGTGATGCCGGATTCGGAAACTTCCGTGTCGAGCAGGGAAACCGCAGCGATCAGTTCGAGATTGCTGGTGAGGTTTCCTCTCGCCTCGAACTCCAGCCCGCGGGAATGGATTTCTCCCTGCTGTTCGTTGAAGCCTGATGAGGCGTTGTAATAGACCACATTCTGCTGACGAATATCGAAAGCGGAGAGCGTGAACATGGCGTCCAGCCCCGAGGGCTGGTACTTGACGCCCACCTCATATTGCTGCGCTTCCGTCGGCTTGAACGGACTGCCATTGGCGCCAACGCTGGTGGAAGGTTCGAACGAGGTGGAATAACTGACATAAGGCGCAATGCCGTTATCGAAAAGGTAAAGCAGGCCGGCGCGATAGCTGGTGGCACTGTCGGATCGTTTCAACGATGCTCCGGCAAGAAGATTGTCAGTGTCCTGACGGGCCCAGTCGTGCCGCACCCCGAAAATGCCGCGCAGCCCGCCGATCTCGATCTGATCCTGGAGGTAGATACCTGTCTGGCGAAGCGACTGATCATTGTCCACTGCCGTCATGAACGGGCCTACCGGTCGGCCATAGACGGGATTCGCCACATCAAGCGGCGTCGCGCCGCCCAGCAGATATTCCCAATTGCTGCTTGAGTGCTGAATGTCGAGGCCAGCAAGAATCGTATGGCCGATGGCGCCCGTTTCGAACTTGAATTCAGCCTGGTTGTCGAAGGAAAAGCCTTCGGCGTCCTCGATGGAATGGACAGCCCAGCGGGGAATAATACCCGTCGCGGACATTGGCCCGTTCATCTGGAGCGAACGCATATCGGTATCCACCGCGGAATATCGGAAGTTGGAGCGGATGGTCACCTGGTCATCGAACCTGTGCTCGAACTCGTAACCGGCGCCGTACTGGGTGCGCCTGAACGCGTCGTAGTTCGGGTCCCCGACATTGAGGTCCCGACTAAGGAAACCGGCATAGCCTGCGGGCGCCAGAAACTTCGGATAAAGCGAGTTGAAATAGCCACCTTCCGGATCGCGCTGATAATAACCAGAAATAACGAGCGAGGTATCCTCGTCCGGCTGCCACTTGAGGGATGGCGCAATGCCGAGACGCTTTTCATCCACATCGTCATAGCGTGTGCCGGAGGAACGGCCAACAATGCCAATACCATATTGCCATGTTCCATCCGTGGCGATGGGGCCGGTGGAATAAAGACCGCTTTGCACCCTTCCATCGGTCCCGACTTCGAGTCTTGCCTCGTTTGACTGTACGCTCGATGGCTTGCGGCTGACCTGATTGACGAGGCCGCCGGGGCTTACCTGGCCATAAAGAAGTGCTGCCGGCCCCTTCAGGACGTCGATGCGCTCAAGGAGAAACGGATCAATGGAGGGTGTTGCAAAGGCCTGACCACGTTGAAGTTTCAAACCGTCGAGATAGTTCACATAATTGGTCGCCGTGCCAAATGCGCCGAAGCCGCGCAGAAATACGGAATCGTAACGCGAGTTCGAGTCCCGGTCGGACAATACACCGGCCGTGTAACGCAGCGCTTCACTGACCGTTTGCGGGTTCTGGTCGTCGATCTGTTTGCGCGTTATCACCGTAACAGATTGCGGCGTTTCCGCTAAAGGTGTCCCGGTTTTTGTTGCCGACCGAGTGAACTTGGCAGCAATCCCAGCGGCGTCGGCATTGCCCTGCACAACGATTGTTTCCAACCGTGTGCCCTGCTCCTGAGCCAGGGCATGGGTTGCCGCCAGAAAGGTTGTGGCTGTCAGAATGTTTTTAAAGGAAAGACCTTGCTTCACTATTCGCCCCCATGGTCGAAGCTTGGGAAATCTGCTAGAGTGAATAAATCAAACGGGACCGTCCTGTCCAGTTAATATGAAGGCGCTGGTCAACTTTTATGTTGGCAATCCTGGTCGACGTCTTCAAACAGGTCGGGCACGGGCAAATGCGGAGGAATCTGGTGTCGGAAAGAACGAACGCAACAGCGCGGGTAGGTCGTCCTCTGAAGGCGGAACAGAACGCCGCAGCGGAAAGGATAATCGACGCTGCGACCACGCTCTTTGCGACGCGCGGTTTTGCCGGTACATCCATGGAGCAGGTCGCTTCGCAGTGCGGCGCAGGCAAGGATACTGTCTATCGCCGCTTTCCCTCGAAAGTCGCCCTGTTCGAGGCCGTAGTGGAACATGCTCATGCCCGAGCGGTGGCGCGGCTGAGAGACTTGCCGATGGCACAGGGCCACGCTCTTGAGCGCCTGCGGACCCTGATGCGCGAACTGCTGCATATCAACATGGAGCCGGACCTCATTGCACTGAAGCGCATCACCTTCAGTGAAGCTGTCGTGTTCGAAAAGAAAAGACCAATCCCGCCGCAGCCCGATCCGATCATGAACCGGCTCGTCGATGCCGTACAGACAGCGCAGGATGCGGGCATGGTTTCGACCGGGGATGTGAGCCTGATCGCCAACCATCTCATCCACTGTCTTGTCGCATTGCCCACCTCATCGGCGATGATGGGCAGCGCCGAATTTGATACAAGGCAGTCTGTCGATCTATATTTCGACAGGACTTGGAACTGGCTTTACAGAGGAATATCGGCAGATAGCTAATTGCCGTACATTCGAATATTGCTATCACAAATATCCCGAAACTGCCTCCTTTAGAGCTGTTGATAAATAGCCGCCATTCCAGTCCGTATCGTTAAAAAAAAGGCAGTCCGGTCTCGACCACAAATCAGTGATACAGTTAAGCCAAGTTCTTGGTTGGCTTGCGGATCGCCTGCCGAGGGAACATTGTAATAACAGGTTCATTGGTTCGGTTCCCTCTCAAGGCGAGGACCGATCTTCAAGATCAAGCCGAAGCGTCCGCTCATTCTGCCCCGATCCATACCTTGTGCGATTGCTTCACGAAATCGATAAATGCCCGCAATGGCGCGGGCACAAGGCGCCGCCCAGGGCAATAAGAGGAACGGGCCGGAAAACCTCAGCCACCATTCTTCCATCACCGGCACCAGATCTCCTCGATCGAAGTGTGGCCTTAGCCAATCCTCGAGTGCTTGAAGCGTCCCTGCCGGGACGTGAGGCGAGCCATTCCGTTGATGGGGTGCATCGCTGTCTCAGTTGAATGCGCCGTCCACATTGAAGGCTCGTGCTGCGTAGCTTCAATCGTGCGGCGCCTGATGTCGATCGCGAAGACAACCATGCACCCGGCAGCGATCTTCATCTTGACGCCCCAGCTACGATTAGACAACTCCATCAGTTCTCAATGGCAATCAGATTGATCAATCTCGATGAATTGTAAGAAAGGGATCAAGGGCAATCCTGCCGCCACCGTACACGACAAGTGTCAACGCCATGGCAGCCCAGGGAAGATGAAAATTGGCCCATCCCTCCGGAATGGTAAGCTGGATCACCGCCGTCATCGCGAGTAGGCCCAAAGCCGCGTAGCGGGTGAAAAGGCCGAGCACCAAGAGGAGGGGCAAGACGATTTCGGCAATTCCGGCCGCTGCTGCCATGGTCAGCGGCATGGGGTAGGGGAATTGGCTGCCAAATATATGTAGCTTGAATTCCTGTTCGAACAGAAATCTGGCACCGGTCGAGAGGGTCAGGAATCCGTCCCACTTCGTCAGCCCCGATTTAAAGAACGGGATCGCCAGGCCGATGCGCAGCGCCAGCAGCGGCAGCGACTGTGGAATGGATGCGAGCAGGCGTTCGGCGCGACGATGAAAAGAGACAAGCGCCGCACAGCAGCGACCGCGGGAGGAAGCAAGTTCGATCGTCATGGAAATTTCCCTTCAATAGTTTCAAAAGCGCTGAATGCACCAAGGCTGACCAGGCCGATCAACGCTGATCCGAAATCGAAATCGGGATTGGCGGCGAATGCCGCCTGCGCGGCCTCGCCCAGGATCACGCCTTCAAGAAGGAAGGCCGCGAATGCAGCATCCCGCGGCGGTATGATATGGACCTCGACGTGCATCGCCGGCCGCACAACCAGCACTGCCTCGGCCTGCCAGTCGACGACCGGAGACAGGGTCTTGCCCTGATGGGCGCTCCAGATCGCGCCGGCCGGAAAATCCGACTGGATGAAGCGGGCCGAGGGATGGGGGATGAGCGCGGTGCCGGCAAGTCTTTCCGGTGCAGTGCCGGCCAGTGCGGTGACGTCGAGAGGCAGACTATCAGCGGCATGATAGGCGTGGGTCCAGGCGACCTCGATTCGGGCCACATCGGGCAGATAGGCCAGAGTTGCCGCGGGCGGGAACGCTGCGACGAAATCCGGAAAATCATCGCCGTAATGCATAATCAGCGGTGAGACCGGCTTATGATCTGCGGCATAGGCCCGGGCCATGCCGGCGAAGAATTGGGAACCGACGAGTTGCTTCGTTACCGGGAAACGCTGGCCGAGCGCCGTCGTTAAACCGACATAGATATTGTTGCGGTAAACGGCGAAGCGCGATGTATCGGCCCTGCCGCGGGCCGTGGTGACGCCCTGCGGAAGTGCCCGGTCTGGATGCAGGAGGGCGTCGGCAAAGGCATCCTGGCTCTCGTTGAAACCCATGGTCATGCCACTCGGATGGCGTCGCGATACTGGAGCACGGCAGACAGCATGGCATCGGCGAGGACCGTTTCGGCGTGAAGGGTGGCGAAATCCGGAACGTCATTATCCCATTCGATCAATGTTGGCAGGGGACCGCTCAGTATCAGCGTATGCCGGTAAAGTTCCATCACATCGCTCTTGACGGCGGTACCGTGAGCGTCAATCAGAAGCCGGTCCCCGGCACTGTCGACAGTCTCGTCATAGCCCGCCAAATGAATTTCACCCACCCGCTCGACCGGAAAGCGATCGATATAGGTAATCGGATCCAGCAGATGGTTCACCGCCGAAACCATGACATTGTTGACGTCGAGCAACAGCCCACAACCAGTGCGCTCGGCGATCTCCGTCAGAAAATCCACCTCGTCGATCGTGCTCTCATCGAACAATATGTAGGTCGATGGGTTTTCAAGCAGCATTTGCCGGCCGAGCCATTGCTGAGTCTCGTCGACATGGTCGACCACCCTTGCCAAGGTTTCGGGCGTATAGGGCAGGGGCAGAAGGTCGTTGAGAAAAACAGTATCGTGGGTCGACCAGGCCAGGTGTTCAGAAAAGCTCTGTGGTCGGTAACGATCGATGAGGCCACGAAGCCGCTTCAGATGCTCTCGATCGAGGTTGCGTGCTGCACCGATCGACAAGCCTACTCCATGGAGAGACAGCGGATAGAGGTCTGCGACCGCCTCGAGATACCGGTGCGACGGACCGCCGGCAGCCATATAATTTTCGGCGTGGACTTCGAAAAAGCCGACATCCGGCCTGCTGGCGAGAATGGTTTCGTAATGCTCCGGCTTGAGGCCGAGGCCGGCACGCGGCGGTAAAGAGACGGCTCGGTTTACGGCTACGGTCATAGCTGTTTGCTCCCGGTATCGACGAATGAGGCGGAGGCCTGGCAACCCAGGCCTCCTCGGGTTGGGTTCAGCCTTTCACCGGCTCCAACATGCCCTTGTGGCCGTCAACATTCATCGAGGTGCAGGTGCCGGCGGGGACCGCCTTCCACGCATTGCCCTGATAGTCGACCGTCGAAGTGCCCGCGCAGGTGGTGCCGGGGCCGGCTGCGCAGTCGTTCTGACCCTTTAGCGCGATGCCATAGCACTTCTCGTTGCCAACCATTTTCTCCGGGGCGAGCGGTGCGGCGAAGGACGCGGATGCGATTGCGCTGGCGAGCGAACCGGCTAAAGCGAATGTGAGCGTGGAACGGTTCATAGATGATCTCCTCTTTAATGTCCGCAGGCCGATCATCGGCTGCGTAACCTTCTATTCGTTCCGGAGAATTTCAATGTTACGCTCTACTACGAACACAAGCTCGTGATCGCCATTTCTCCTGCCTTATTTCGGGTGAGGCGTGAAAATTTGCCCGCCCGTGCAAGAGAGAGGCAGGATTTGAATGGTCAGGCCGAAGAAGAACTCAAACAGTCCCGGTGGCGTTCTCGGGTATCGTGATCGAGGCGTCCAGCACCGATGCGCGCAACGGGCGCATCACGGCCGGGAACGACCTGACCGCGAAATCCACCCAAAACCTCAGCCTGAATGATGGACGCGATGTCTCGGGCGGCATGCTGCTCGCACAGGCGGCACAGCTCACCTCCAGCGCCAGCTTTGCCGCAAGGTCGGTGGCGAAGCTGGAGACGCTGGGCGGAAACCTGAACCATTTCGGGGAAATCGCGGGCAACGGCGGTACGGTCCTGTCATCTGCACAGGACAAAAGTGAACAAGAAGCTGGTGCAGGTAGTGGCTGGCGGAGAGGCATGTGCCGCCGCCAAATCCTAGATTGACGATATCCAGCGAGCCAAGATCCTCGGTGACCGAACTCCAGATCCGAAATGAGGATGAGCCATAAAAGGCGATCGGATTGGCTGGAACGCCAGTGCGCTGAAGACGGGCAAGAACGGCGAGGACATCGTTTTCGTGACGGCTGGTGCCGATATTGACTGGGAAGTCGTACATGATTGGTCCTGAAAAAGTTTTGGAAGCAGGATGCCGTCGTTTAGGCACCCTGCGATCTGCAAGGGTCACGAAAGCGCGTGCTTCAGGACAGTCAGGGCGCCTTTTGTGAGGGCGTCATCCGCACCCATGGATGTCCTGAGCGCGAACACATCCGCGGCAACCAGGTAGAGATCGTTCAGCCCGTCATTGCCGACGATAGCTACCTCGTCTCCCTCCGCATACCATCCGGCATCGCGGGCCTGCCTAAATTCCTGCCCGATGACCAGTCCCCGCACATAGGAGCGCAGTTGATCCGGCGAAAGCCGGCCGGCAAGCCCGCCGGTTCGCGCCGAAAACATGAGCGACAGCATGGCGGCGGATCGTTTTGCCTCTTTCAGACCCCAGCGATATGCCTCCGTATCGTCGACCGGCGGCTGCGTGGACCCGCGCGCGATGAAGGAATGATTGATGAGCAGGTTGAAGACTTCGCCGGTCACGAATGTCTGGAAGCCGTCAATCCGCCCCGCCTTCACCCGCGCCCATTTGCTGTGGGTTCCGGGGATGATGAGGGTGGCGTCTTCGCCGAGGCCGTGGCCGACGATCTGGGTTTCTTCGCCGCGCATGACATCCGGAAAGGGCTGGCGGGCGGGGTCGTTGAGACCCGGAAGGAAGACGAGGTCGGAGCCGTTCGGCAGCGACCTGCGCACCGTGCCGGCGGCAAGTTCCGCCGGGCCTGCCGGGCACGGCACGTAAGCGACTTCAACCCAGCCGTTGCGGCTGGTGATCATGCCGAGGGCCGCGACGGGCAGGGCCCCTTGGCGCGAGAACCAGGGTGCGAGTGCCGCCATCAGCGCCGCCTCGTGCTCACCCTTGCCAAGGCTCGAAATACCGTCGGCGGTTTCCAGATGATCGAGTTCTTCGCCGCCTTCACCAACGAGCGCCGCCCTCAGTGATGTCGTTCCCCAATCGACGATAATCGATGTCGCCGCTGCTGCCATGTCTTGAACCTCCTCGTTCATCTCATCTTGGGGCTTGTCATAGGGCGCGAGTCTATGTAGTGTCAATTAGTGAATTCAAGGTATCAAAATATGATACTTAATTGGGAGGAAAAAGATGGTGGCTGGCCTCAAGGGGATTTTGCCTGTTCTGCCCACGCCGTTTCTGGCGGATGGCGGCATTGACGAAGCGGGTATGAAGCGGCTGGTGGTCTTTGCGCTCGACAAGGGCGTGGATGGTGTCGTGTTTCCCGGTTTTGCCAGCGAGGTGGAGACTTTGAATGCCGCCGAGCGCGCGGCGTTGCTGAAGATAGTCGTCGATGCGGTGGCCGGTCGGGTGCCTGTTGTGGCCGGCGCCAGTGCGGCCGACTGGCGTGAGGTGGTTGAGCATGGGCGGGCGGCATCGGCGCTTGGCATTCGCCACCTGATGGTGCAGCCGCCCAAATCGGTCGGCACGGATGCGCCGGCGCTGATCGAATTCCTCGGCCGGATCGTCGAGGCGTTGCCCGAGGTTGAAATCATCCTGCAGAACGCGCCTGCGCCGCGCGGCTCCGACCTTTCACCGCAGGCAATCGTGGAGATCGTGCGCGCCTTGCCGCAGGTGACCTATGTTAAGGAAGAAACGCTTCCCGCCGGCCCGGCCATAAGCCACATCATCGCTCATGCGCCGTCGACCCTGAAGGGCGTCATCGGTGGCGGCGGTGCGCGTTATATTCTCGACGAATATGGCCGAGGTGCTACGGCGGCCATGCCGGCGCTGGAGATCGCCGAGGAACATGTGGCCATCGACCGGGCGCTTGTTGCCGGGCGGCAGGAAGAGGCTCGCCGGATCTATGTCCGCACCCTGCCGCTTCTGGTGTTGCAGGCGGTCTATCGCATGCGGCTGACCAAATATGTGCTCGCCCGTCGCGGCGTGATAGAAGGCGTCGGCGTGCGTGCGCCGACACCCGAGCTTGATGCGGCGGCCCTTGCCGATATTGACGCCAATCTGGTCGAACTCGGCCTTGTTGCCGCGGAGGCCGCATGAACAGCCCCATCGCAACAGTCGAAGTCTTCACGCTGACCCAGCCGCGCAAGGTGCCCTATCTTGGTGCGCTCAGGGAAGGCGAGGTGGTCAATCCCAACGGCTACATCGTGCGCAAGGGCAATCGCACGGTCTACCCCACCTTCGACCGCAGCGTGCTGGTGCGCATGACCACCGAGGCCGGCACTGTCGGCTGGGGCGAAACCTATGGCATTGTCGCCCCCGGCGCGGTCGCCGCCCTCATCAATGATCTTCTCGCCGGTTTCGTGATCGGCCGGGATGCGTCCGATCCTTCGGCTGTTTATGACGACCTTTACGACATGATGCGGGTGCGCGGTTATACCGGCGGCTTTTACGTCGATGCGCTTGCCGCGCTCGATATCGCGCTCTGGGACATTGCCGGGCAGGAAGCCGGAAAATCCATCCGCGACCTTCTTGGCGGCGGTGTTGACAGCTTTTCGGCCTATGTTTCGGGCCTGCCTGAAAAGACATTGAAGGCGCGCGGGGAACTGGCGAAATATTGGCAGGATCGCGGTTTCGATGCTTTCAAATTCGCAACGCCGGTGGCTGACGATGGCCCGGCGGCGGAAATCGCCAATCTCCGGCATGTCCTTGGCCCGAAGGCAAAGATTGCCGCCGACATGCACTGGAACCAGACGCCGGAGCGGGCGCTGGAACTCATAGCCGAGATGACGCCGTTCGACCCGTGGTTCGCCGAAGCGCCGGTCTGGACGGAAGACATCGCCGGACTGGAAAAGGTTTCGAAGGGAACAGATCTCCCAATTGCCGTCGGCGAGGAATGGCGCACCCATTGGGACATGCGTGCCCGCATCGAACGCTGCCGCATCGCGATCGTGCAGCCGGAAATGGGGCACAAGGGCATTACCAATTTCATCCGCATCGGCGCTCTTGCCGCCGAGCACGGCATTGACGTGATCCCGCACGCAACCGTCGGCGCGGGCATCTTCCTTGCCGCCAGCCTGCAGGCGTCGTCTACATTGCCGACCCTGAAGGGTCACGAGTTCCAGCATTCGATTTTCGAGCCCAACCGCCGCCTGCTCGCCGGCGACATGGATTGCCGCGAAGGCAGATACTACCTGCCCTCCGGACCGGGACTTGGCGTCAAACCGTCGGAGGCGGCGCTCGCCCTTATTGAACGTATCTGAATTGGTTTTCTGGAGGAGGAACCCATGACCAAAAGAATAAGAAAGCTGGCGCTTGGCACAGCGACCGCGATGTTGATGACCGTAGGCGGATTTGCTCCCGCCATGGCCGATACCGTTTTGAAGTTCATTTCCTGGCAAACGGATGACGCGGGCACGGGCGAATGGTGGCGCTCCGCCATCGCCGCCTTCGAGAAACAGCATCCGGGCGTGAAAATCGAATTCACCAAGGCCGAGCGCAGCTCCTATGCCGACACCATGACGACGCTTTTTGCGGCCAACCAGCCGCCGCAGATCGTGCATCTGGCGTCCTTCGAATTCCAGATGTTTGCCGATAGCGGCTGGCTCGAGCCTCTCGACCCGTGGCTGAAGAAGGATAGCATCGACATGACGGGCTGGGCCGGCCAGCAGAAATGCGAATGGAACGGCGAAACCGTCTGCATCATGACCAACTACTTCGGTTTCGTGATGGCCTACAACAAGAAGATTTTGGAAGAGGCGGGCGTCGCGGTTCCGAAGACCTATGGCGAGTTTCTGGCCGCTGCGAAGGCGACGACCAAGGATCTGAACGGCGATGGCATTATCGATCAGTTCGGTACCGGCCATGAAACGAAGGGCGGTCCGGGTCAATATCTGACGGAGATGCTGAACTACATCCTTGATGCCGGCGCCTACTGGACCGACAAAGACGGCAACATCACCATCGATACGCCACAGATGGTGGAGGGCCTTTCACGCTGGAAAACCGTGATGAAGAGCGGGATCAGCCCGGTCGACATGAGCGCCAGCGACGTGCGCAAGCTCTTTGCCGATGGCAAGATGGCGATGCGGCTTGATGGGCCCTGGCTTTACGGCACGACCGAAAAGGGTTCGGCCAAGAGTGACATCGTTTATGTCGCGCCGCCGCTTCATCCGCCGCTTGGCGGCTCGTCCAACGTGTTGGCCATGCCGGCCGATATTCCCGACGACCAGAAGGCATTGGTCTGGGATTTCATCAAGCTGACGATGACGCCGGAATTCCAGCGCAGCTATGCCACCCTTGGCGGCAACACCCCGCCAAGCCCGAAGGCGGATGTCTCGGGTGTTGAAAAGACCATCCCGCATTTTCCGGTGCTGATCGAAACGATGAAGGCCGCGTCGGAAGCCGGTATCGACCGCATCCCGACCGGGCTTGAGCTTTTCTACAACGAGTTCAGCAAGATGGTGATGGAAGAAAGCCAGCGGATGATCATTCAGGATCTCGATCCGGCGGAGGTGGCGAAAACCATGCAGGCAAAGGCCGAAGCCATCAAGGGTTGATCCCGTCGTTTCGCCATGGCCCGCTTGAAAGGGCCGTGGCCATCATCCGCATCCGGCAGGAGGACCATCCATGACCGAAACCGTTCGGGCTGGGCGTCGCAAGTTTTTCGATCTCGCGCGTCCCAGCCGGCAACATCTTCTCGGCTATATTCTGATCGCGCCCGCGGTCCTGATGGTTGCCGCCATCATCGTCTGGCCGCTCGTTTTGGCCATCGACCTGTCGTTCCAGCAGGTCAAGATACCGAGGCTTGGCGGCGCCAGCCGGCCGTTTTCGCTGAGCAATTACACCTGGCTGTTCTCGTCGCCGGAATTCTGGCTGGCCTGCTGGGTAACGCTAAAGCTGGTCATCGTCGTTACCGCCGGCAGCGTCGCGGTTGGCCTCAGCACGGCGCTTCTGGCCAATAACCGTTTCAAGGGCCGAACCGTTGCGCGGCTGGGAATGGCGCTGCCCTGGGCGGTGCCGGAAATCATCGCGGTCGTCATCTTTGCGTGGATGTTCGACACCTCCTTCGGCCTGTTCGGCTGGCTGGCGATAAAGCTCGGTTTCACCGATCAGATGATCCCGTGGGTCAGCAGTTCGACAGCCGCCTTCTGGGCCGTTGCCATCACCATGGTCTGGAAGGGTTTTCCTTTCGTCTCGATCATGTGTCTGGCTGGCCTGCAGTCCATCCCCGCCGATTATTACGCGGCCGCCAAGGTGGATGGCGCCAGTGTGTGGCAGCGTTTCCGCTGGATCACCATGCCGCTTTTGATGCCGGTGCTGGGCGTGACGCTGGTGCTGACGCTGCTGTGGGTATTCCGCGACTTTTCCATCATCAAGGTCCTGACCGGCGGCGGGCCGCTGCGTTCAACCCAGACGCTGTCGATCATGACCTACGATCAGGCCTTCCAGTATCACAATTTCGGCCGTGCCGCCGCCGTCGGCGTCCTGACGCTAGTGATCTGCATCGTCGCGAGCCTTCTGATGCTCGGCCGGCGTTCGAAATCGATCTATTGAGGAGGCTTTGATGAAACGGACATTTTTACAGAGCCTTGCCCTTTACGCGACTGTGGTCTTCACGCTGGTGATGATCCTGTTCCCGGTCTACTGGCTTCTGGTCACGGCGCTCTCCACCACCGATGAGCTTTACCGCCTGCCGCCGACCTTCTGGCCGGATGATGCGCAGTGGGACATCTTCGCCCGCGTCTGGGCGGCAAAACCGATCCTGCTGTGGCTGTGGAACTCGATGCTAGCGGCCATCGGCTCGGTGGCGCTGTCGATGCTGGTTTCGGTCAGCGCCGGTTATGCGCTGTCGCGTTATTCCATGCGGGGCGGCGCGACCATGGGTCTCTTCGTCCTGACGGCGAAGATGCTGCCCGCGACGCTGCTGGTCATTCCGCTGTTTTCGATCTTTTCCAGCTTCGGCCTGATCGGCAGCCTGTGGACGCTGGTTCTGGCGCATTCGACAATGATCATTCCTTTCGCCACATGGATGCTGAAAGGCTATTTCGACACCATTCCGAAAGAGTTGGAACAGGCTGCCATGGTCGACGGCTGTTCGCCGATCGGCGCGATGGTGCGCGTCGTGCTTCCCATCGCCACGCCCGGTCTTGCCGCCACCGCACTTTATGCCTTCGTGCTCAGCTGGGCAGACTACGCCTATGCGCGCACCTTCCTCGTCAACTCGCCGGACAACTGGACGGCCAATCTCGGCATCACCACGATGCAGGGCGAGTATGTCACCTACTGGAACGACATCTCCGCCGCATCCGTGTTCATCGCGCTGCCGATCATCGCAATCTACCTGTTCCTTGAACGTTATTTGGTCGGCGGCCTCACCGCTGGCGCGGAGAAATAAGCATGGCCAATATTTCCATTCGCAACGTCAGCAAGTCCTATGGCGCGCTCAACGTTCTCAGGCCCTTTTCGCTTGAGATCGAGAATGGCGAGTTCGTGGTGCTTGTCGGGCCTTCCGGCTGCGGCAAGTCGACGATGCTGAAAATCCTCGCCGGTCTCGAACCGGCAAGCGAAGGGCAGATTTTCATCGGCGACAATGAAGTGACGGACCTTGCGCCGGGTGACCGCGACATCGCCATGGTGTTCCAGAACTATGCGCTTTATCCGCACCTCACCGTTCGCCAGAATATCGGCTTCGGCCTGAAAATGCGCGGCACGGACAAGGCCGAGATCGACCGCCGGGTTGATGATGCGGCGCGCATTCTGGAAGTCACACCCTATCTCGATCGCAAGCCCAAGGATCTCTCGGGCGGCCAGCGCCAGCGCGTGGCACTTGGCCGTGCCATCGTGCGCCAGCCCCAGGCCTTCCTGATGGATGAGCCGCTGTCCAACCTCGATGCAAAGCTGCGAGTCCACATGCGCGCCGAAATCGGCGCATTGCACAAGCGCATCGGTGTCACCACCGTTTATGTGACGCATGATCAGGTGGAGGCGATGACGATGGCGGATCGCGTCGTCATCATGCAGGGCGGCATCATCCAGCAGATCGCCGCACCCGACGAGCTTTTCAACAATCCGGCCAATCTTTTCGTTGCCGGTTTCATCGGCTCGCCGGGCATGAATTTCCTCAATGCGGAACTGCGTGACGGCACTGTTACCCTGTTTGGGCAACAGGTCTCCCTGCCGGGTGCGGTCGGCCGCCAGGGCAGTGTGATTGTCGGTCTGCGGCCTGAACATCTCGTTCTGGGCGATGCGCCTGTTACCTTCGATGTCCGTCCGACGCTGGTGGAGAGCCTCGGATCGGAAAAATACGTCTATTTCGATGCGGAGGGTGCAAGGGTCGCGGATGGCGAGGAGGGCAAGTCCAAAGGGCTGATCGCGCGCGTCTCGCATACCGGCAGCCTTCCCGGCAATGAGGCGCTCCGGCTCGGTTTCGATCCGGCCCAGCTTTATCTCTTCGATGCAAAGACGGGAGCGCGGTTATGATCCTCGTCACCGGATCGGCAGGCCGTGTCGGCCGTGCTGTTGTCGCTGCCTTGCGCGCACAGGGCCGCGCCGTTCGCGGTTTTGATTTGAGGCCATCGGCAACCGGCGGCGAGGAAGTCGTCGGGTCGCTGGAGGATGCGCAGGCATTGTCCGAGGCCATCAAGGACGTGAGTGCCGTCCTGCATCTGGGCGCCTTCATGTCATGGGCTCCGGCGGATCGTGACCGCATGTTCGCCGTCAATGTCGAGGGCACGCGCCGGCTTCTGGACGCGGCGTCAGCAGCTGGCGTGCGGCGGTTCGTTTTCGCTTCCTCGGGTGAAGTCTATCCGGAAAACCGGCCGGAGTTCCTGCCGGTCACCGAGGACCATCCGCTCTGCCCCAATTCACCCTATGGTCTGACCAAGCTTCTGGGCGAAGAGCTGGTGCGCTTTCACCAGCGAAGCGGCACCATGGAAACGGTGATCCTGCGGTTTTCGCATACGCAGGATGCGACGGAACTGCTGGATGAGGAGAGTTTCTTTTCCGGTCCCCGATTTTTCCTGCGGCCGCGCATTCGCCAGCAGCAGAATTTCGGAAACACTGCCATCGCCGAACTGCTCCAGTCCCGCGATATCGGTGAGCCGTCGCACATTCTGGCGCGCAATGAAAACGGCCGACCGTTCCGTATGCATATAACCGATACGCGCGACATGGTGTCGGGCATTCTGCTTGCCCTCGACCATCCCGGCGCGGCGGGCGGCATCTTCAATCTCGGGGCGGATGAGCCGGCCGATTTCGCGGCGCTTCTGCCGAAGATTGCGGCGCTGACCGGCCTGCCCATCGTGACAGTCGATTTTCCCGGCGACGGCGTTTATTACCATACGTCCAACGAGCTGATCAGAAACACTTTGGGGTTTGAAGCGGAATGGACGATGGACCGGATGCTGGACGACGCGGCGGCCGCAAGGCGGCAGCGACTCGCGAAGGAGCAGAGGCAATGAAACCCGAGACGCCGGGCGGCACGGCGGCGCTGGCCAAGGGCCTGACCCTGCTCGACATGGTTGCCGATGCGCCGGAACCGCTGCGGTTTGCCGAGCTGCTGCGCGCCTCCGGTCTGCCGAAGCCGACATTCGCGCGCATCCTGCGCACCCTCATCGCTTATGGCCTCGTCCGTCAGGATGAGGCCCGCGGCACCTATGTGCTGGGCCAGCGTTTTCTGGAAATGTCCCACAAGGTCTGGGAGAGCTTCGATCTCGTCTCGGCGGCGACCCCGGAACTGGAGCGGCTGGCCGCCGAACTGGGTGAGACGGTTGCGCTGTGCCGGCTAGACGGGACGATGACGCAATATCTCGCGGAGCGTTCGCCGAACGGTCTTTCCGTGCGCGTCGAGGTTGGACGCCGCGTTCCCCTGCATTGCACGGCCCCAGGCAAGGCGCTGCTCGCCTTTCAGGACCCCGCCGTTGGCCGTGCCCTGCTGGATCGCCTGACGCTCGATCTGCTGACACCCAAGACCATCACCACCCTCGATGCGCTGCAGGCCGATCTGACGCTGACGCGGGCGAGGGGTTATTCAATTTCTTATGAGGAACATCTGCCCGGGGTGAATTCGGTTGCTGCGCCCGTCATGGGCCGGGACAATACGCCGATGGGCGTGCTTGTTGCGCTCGGGCCGTCGTCGCGGCTCGATTCCTCCAATATCCATCCCGCCGGGCGTGAATTGATTGCCGCCGCCCGCCGCATTACCGGTGCAGCCGGGGCCGTGGCGATCAGCTCGCGGCCACGCCCGCGTTCGGCAACGGGCCGCCCCAGCGCCGAACTCAGCTGCATTCTGCCTTGGGGTGCGCAGCTGGGGGAAAGCCCGGTCTGGCACGAGGGGGAAAACGCGCTCTATTGGGTGGATATCCTGCATCCGGCGGTGCACCGCTTCGATCCCGCCACTGGTCGCAACGAAACCTGTGAGACCGGCAAGCTGGTCAGCGCCGTCATTCCGGTCACCGGCGGGCGGTTGCTGGTGGCATCGCAGGATGGCGTCGAATGGCTGGATTTCGCTTCCGGCCGGTTGACACCCTTCGTCAGCCCGGAGGCGGGGATCGTCGACAACCGCCTCAACGATGCCAAATGCGGGCCGGATGGCGCGATATGGGTCGGATCGATGCGCATCGATGCCTCCAAGCCCACCGGTGCACTTTATCGCATCAATGCAAATGGCGCGTCCGAGCGCAAGGAAGGCGGCATCATCGTCTCCAACGGCCTCGGCTGGAGCCCCGATGGCCGGACCTTCTATTTCGTCGATACCGTGCCCGGTCTCATCCACGCCTATGATTGCGATCCGGCGACGGGCGCGCTGTCGCAGCGCCGTGAATTCGCCCGCATTCCGGTGGCCGATGGCCGGCCGGATGGTCTGGCGGTGGATGCCGAAGGCGGTGTCTGGTGCGCCATCTGGGATGGCTGGTGCGTGCGCCGTTATCTTCCGAACGGCAAGCTGGACCAGGTGATCGACATGCCGGTGCCACGCCCTTCCAGCATCGCTTTTGGCGGGCCGGACCTGTCGACGCTGTTCATCACCAGCGCCCGCACGCGCCTGCCTGCCTCCACACTCGCCGATGCGCCGCTCTCCGGCGGCCTGTTTTCCTGCCGCCCGGGAATTGCCGGCGCGCGCATATCGCTGTTTGAAGGATAAGGGATGCGTCTCGAAAGCGTCTTTGGATTGACGGGCCGCACGGCGCTCGTCACCGGTTCCAGCCGTGGCATAGGCGCCGCCATTGCCGAGGGGCTGGCGGGCGCGGGCGCCCATGTCATCCTGCATGGCATAAAGCCGGGCGCTGCCGCGCCCGTGCAGCACCGGATCGTCGCAAGCGGCGGCACGGCGCAGGAACTGGCGGGCGATCTGTCCGAACCCGGTGCCGGTCGTGATCTCATCGAACGGGCCGAGGCGATTGCGCCGGTCGATATTCTTGTCATCAATGCCAGCGCCCAGATCAACGCCGTGCTTTCGGAACTGACACCCGACGATCTGGCGTTTCAGCTGGCGGTCAATCTGGGCTCGACGGTGGATATGCTGCAGGCGGCCCTGCCGCGCATGGCGGCCCGTAAATGGGGCAGGGTGGTTTCCATCGGCTCGGTCAATCAGCTGCGGCCGAAGGGCGTCGTCACCGCCTATGCCGCCACCAAGGCTGCACAGCACAATCTGATCCAGAGTCAGGCGCGGGATTATGCGCGCGATAATGTATTGCTCAACACACTCGCGCCCGGCCTCATCGACACCGACCGCAATGCCCACCGTCGTGATGAGGACCCCGAAGGCTGGGCGGAATACGTCCGGACGCTGAACTGGATGGGCCGCGCCGGACAGCCGGAAGAAATGGTGGGGGCCGCCATCTTCCTGTCGTCGCAGGCCTGCAGTTTCATGACCGGGGAGAACATTTTTCTGACAGGTGGATATTGACGAATTTGCTGGCACGGCTTGCTACCAGCATTCGCAACAAGGCTGCGTATCCCGAGATTCCTGCATATTCGGGATGCCGGCCCATCGCGCGGATCAGAGAACGACAGACACTTCAGACGCATTCCGTCAAACGGAGTCTGCAGCCTGCTGAGTGACAAATGGACTGTGCCGGTTCTTTGGCGTCTTTGTCTCGCGGAAGATCATCAGCTTCGCTTTTGAAAAGAGGTCGGTGAGATCACCCAGCGCATGCTGACGCTCACACGGAGCTTTGCGTGCCCTTGAGGAATTTAACCTCTGGGTTCACGACAAGCTGGACACCATCAGAGCGCGCCGGCGCGCTTACGACCCAGCAGAGTTGTAAATCCAAGTGACTAATCTTCCGCCATCGGACTTTGTAATGACAGTGGCGTTGGTTCGGGTCCCTTTCAACTGCGTGGCCGTGAAATGGTGCGTCGGCGGTGTGTATCTCTTCAAGACTTTTGTCCGGCTGCAAAGCAGACGAAGCAATGGCGCCGCGCAGACGTGAATCAACCCGCTACCGTCCGGAGCGATTTCTCAATCTCTCCTCCGCAATAAGCGTTGCCGTATTCCTCGAAACTTTTATCGTTCAAGGCGGCCAGCGAAGTTGTGGCTACCACTCTTCTGGAAAGGCCCCAGATTGTCGGTGACGTATCCTCAATGATCCCCTGAATGACAGGGAACCGGTCGGCGACCGTAGTCCAAAGGATTGCAGTCGCTATATCTGCTACGCCAATCTTTTCTGTTCCGAGCATAAAGCCGGAAGTAGGGCTCAAGCCGTTTCGTGCCCCGGTATCCGCGAAAATACGGATCCATTTTTGGAGGCGTGGGACGAACTCTTCCCATTTTTCAGGTGTCCACATTTCGCGCCCGCCGTTGAGAGTCAACTCATCAAGGACATCGTTGGCATCGTTAACGATCTTGGCGCTGAGGGCGCGGCCCTCAATAGTTGTCGGCAACATATCCAGCCGTTCACCCAGGTAGATGGCGATCGCCGGCATCTGGGAGATCGCAAAATTGCGCTCACGGTCAATCAGAACCGGTGGCCCCATGAAGGCAACCGGCTGCTTTTCCACCGCACAATCCATAATATCTTCAATCGCATCGGCATCGTGTTCATCCCAGGAGTACCCACAATGGGCCAGAATTCCGCGGATGAACTGACCTCGAAAAGGAACTGGCCAGTAATAAAGGGCGAAGTTTTTCATGCCTTCCTCCATTGGTCATGCAAACAACGAACGGAGTTGGTTGTTACCAGTTCCCCGACGTGCACTAAGAGTAAAAATGTAACTCAAGGAATGCTCTGACGCTTTGACGGCTCCAATGGCGCAGCAAGAGTTGTTTTTGGACGTAAGGCCCTGTTCTTTACGATTTCCTCGCTAAAACAGAACAGCCTGCGGGGTAGTCATCTAACCTCCACACGAACGCTATGCTCAGCCTCTTGAGGCCGCCGTTTTTCCGCAGGCTGAGCGTTCACTCCCCCATCACCACTCCCTCGCGTCGTGGGTCGGCGCTGCCGGCCAAGCCTTCGGCGGTGATTTCGACAGCATGCAGACCGGAATTCATCTCACCCGGTTTCACCTCGTAACCCAGCGCCTTCAGCGGACCGGCCAGTTCTTCCGCGCTGGTGCCGGCCTCGATGTCATAGGTGCCGAACCGGTTGATGAGATGCGGCTGGGCGACGATCACTTCCACCGGCATGCCCCAGTCGATATAGGCGATCAGCGCCTGCGCTACATAGCCGATGATCTGGCTTCCTCCGGGCGAACCAATGGCGAGCAGCGGTTTTCCATCCTTCATCACGATAGTGGGGGCCATGGAGGAGCGCGGTCGTTTACCGGGTTCGACGCGGTTGGCGATCGGCAGACCCCCGTCATGCGTCTTGAAGGAAAAGTCCGTCAACTCGTTGTTCAGCAGGAAGCCATTCGTCATCAGACGCGAGCCGAAGCCGCTTTCGATCGTCGTCGTCATCGAGACCACGTTGCCTTCCTTGTCGACGATGACGAAATGGCTCGTCGACGGCAACTCAAGCGCGGCATCCCGGCCGAAAAGCAGCGCGTGGTCCCATTCCGGCTCACCGGCATTGACGGCGTCGTTGGCCAGCGCCTTGTCGCCGTCGAGCAGCTTTGCCCTCTCGCCTAGATAGGTCTTGTCCAGCATGCCCTTGACCGGTAGCGGCACGAAATCGGTGTCAGCGACGTAACGCTCGCGGTCGGCGAAGGCCAGACGCTGCGCATCGCCGATAATGCGCCAACTGTCGACATTTTTCGGGCCTAGAGATCTGAGATCGAAATTCTCCGCCATGCCGAGCATCTGGCCGATGGCGATGCCGCCTGACGATGGCGGTCCCATGCCGCAAACGTCATGTGCACGATAGATAAAGCAGACTGGCTCGCGCTCGATGACGCGATAGTTGGAAAGATCGGAAAGCGACAGCACGCCGGGATTGTCGGCTGCCTCGCGCACGGTCTTGACGATCGCCTCGGCAATTTTCCCTTTGTAAAAGGCATCGGCGCCGCCCTTGGCGATCGCTGCAAGCGTCTCGGCATAGGCCGGGTTCTTCAACGGAGCACCGGCCTGCAGCGCGGCCCCGGAGGTGTCGAAGAAATAGGACCGCGCTTCTGGATATGTCTTCAGCCGGTCACCCTCTGATGCGATCAGAGAGGCAAGGCGCGGCGACACCTGAAAACCGTCGGTCGCCAGCGTTTCCGCCGGCTTCAGCAGGCTTGCCCATTCCGCCTTTCCATAGCGTTTGTGAGCTTCCTCCAGAAGTCGCACCGTTCCCGGCGTGCCAACGGAACGACCGCCGATGACTGCGTTCATGAATTTAAGCGGCTGACCTTTGTCATCCAGGAAGAGCTTTGGCGTGGCTTCCATCGGTGCCGTCTCCCGGCCGTCCAACGTCGTCAGCCTGCCACTTTTAGCGTGGTAATAGACGAGGAAGGCGCCGCCGCCGAGACCGGAACTCTGCGGTTCAACGAGGCCCAGCACAGTCTGCACCGCCACCATCGCATCTATGGCGTTGCCGCCCGCGGCGATCACGTCGCGCCCCGCCTGGGCCGCCAGTGGATTGGCTGCCGCGACCATGAGTTTCTTCGACTGGACGCGTTTGGCGGTGGCAAGCCCGGTTGCCCTTTCCGGCGCCACCGTGTCGGACGCCTGCTGGGCGGAGTCGATTGCGGTGGAAAACATCAAGGCAAGAACAGCCTCACAGAGAAATCTCATTTTCATCGGCCTCATCCTTCAGAGCGGCGCAAACCATGAATGTGAGATGGGCAAATCTCGCAGGGCGCTTAAGATCAACTCTTGGGCGACTGCCCTTCCCGGTCAAACATTCGATTTTAATGGCAGTGTAATCAGCCAATCTGGAACGACGATCTGCCGGGCGCCGTTCAGCGTTCAAGTTCGTAAGAAAACACAACAGCCTCCGGGTTGGCCAGAATATTCGGCGCTAATGGAATGCAGCAAGCTCCCGCAAGTCCCAGTGCATTCTCACTAAAGCCCTGTGTCAGGCCTTCACCCCGCGCAGGATGAGGCGCTATCCCTTTATCCCGCTCGCCGCGATACTGGAGATGAACAGCCTCTGCAGGCAGAGATAAAAGATCAGCACCGGCAGCGTGATGATGGTGAGATAAGCCATCACCTCACCCCAGGGTGTGTTGAGCTGGAAGAAATACTGCAGCCCCACCATCACCGGCCTGTAGGCCTCGGACTGGGTAACGAGAAGCGGCCACAGATACTGCTGGCTATACATGACGAGAAACTTCAGGATCGCAGCCGTTGCGATGACCGGGCCGCTAAGCGGCATCACCACCTGCGCGTAAATCCGCAGCCAGCCGGCTCCGTCGATGCGCGCCGCCTCCAGCAACTCCTTCGGCAGATCCTTGAAATATTGCACGAAAAGGAAAATCGTCAGCCCGTCTGCGATCCATGGGATGATCTGCACATGCCACGAATTGAGCCATCCCCAGGTAAACCCGTTGCTGCCGATCCATGGCAGATTGTTCACTTCGAGCAGCAGCGGCACGGCAATGGTTTCAAAGGGAATGATGAGCGTGGCGAGGATGATCGAAAAGAGAACATCCTTTCCACGCCAGTTCAAAAAGGTGAAGGCGAATGCGGCAAGCGAGCCAAGCAGCAGGGCGAGAAACACGGTAACGCCCGTTACCAGAACCGAGTTGAATATGAAGGTCGCAATCGGCGCCCGAGCGAAAGCCGCGGTGTAGTTTTGAAGCGACAGATCGCCAACCGGCAGGAAAGCGCGTATCGAGGTCGCATCACTGAGCAGCTGGTCGTTCGGTTTCAGCGACGAGAAGCCCATGAACAAGAGAGGCAAAATGAAGATCGCCGCGAAAGCGAGCATGAGTAGATAGTTGCAGATGAGAAAAGCGAGGCTCTTGCGTTGTCCGGCCTGCATCACTGCTTCTCCCTTGTCAGGTATCGTTGGGTCAGTGAGATGCACAGGACAAGCAGGAAGAGGACGACCGAGATTGCCGAACCTGCCGCGATGTCCTGCTGTCGGTATCCCCGCTCAACCGCCTGATAGACGATGCTTTGCGTCGAATCGCGGGGGCCGCCCTTGGTCATCACATCGATCTGCGCAAAAAGGGCAAAAGCCTGCATGGTGATGACGATGATAATTAGCACGGCCGTGTTGCGCAGCAGCGGCCAGGTTATCATGCTGAACTTCTGCCAGCGGCTCGCGCCTTCGATATCGGCTGCCTCGTAAAGATCCGGAGAGATAGTTTGCAGGCCGGAAAGCCATATGACCATGTGGAAACCGACCCCCTGCCAGACGGACATGACCAGGATGGCCCACAGGGCGGTATCGGTTCTGCCCAGCCAGTCGACTGGCTGGAACAGCCCGAAGCTCATGTAACTCAAAAGGCTGTTCAGGAGCCCGTTATCCGCCGCATAAATAAACCGCCAGAGCAGCGCCACGACCACAACCGACAGCACGACGGGCATGAAGTAGACCGCGCGGAAAATCGTGACGCCGGGAATCTTCTGGTTCACCAACAGGGCAAGAAACAACGCCAGCGCCGCCTGCACCGGGGCAACGACCGCCACGAAGGAAAGCGTGTTGACGAGCGCTGTCAAAAACACCACGTCGCGCGCCAGAATGACGATCTGGTTCTCACCCCAGCTGAAGCTCTTATATTCCCGCATCCCGTCCAGATGGGGATAGTCTGGATTGTTGCGGGTGAAAGTGCGAATGCGCGGATAGGAGGTTGCGCCATCCGCATCCTGCTTGAGGCTCCCATCCGCCTCCCTTTCCGGCTCAAGCTTCAGCACGCCGATACCCAGCAGCCGGGTGTAATTTTCAACGCCGACAAACTCGGTCGGATTGGGAGATGTCAGCCGCTGGTTGGTGAAGGAAAACCCGAGCCCCAGCAGAAAGGGCGCGATCAGGAACAGCCCGATCAGCACCATCGCCGGTGCAGCCATGAACCAGCCCGTAAAGCTGTCCCGGGTCAATTTCCCCTTTGAAGACAAGAGCGCCATCGACAGACAACCTTCCCCTATTTGGGTTGGTAACCGGAATTGCGTTCTATGTTGTTGTTTATCTCGTCGGCGGCGTTGTCCAGCGTATCGGCGACATCCGCGCCATTGGCAATGTCTGACAACGCTTTGGAAAACACCGGCGAGATGAAGGCGTAAGCCGGCGTCACCGGGCGCAACGTTCCCTGACGCTTGGAGAGCTCGAAGAAAACTTCGAGCGGGCCACCCTGTTTATAGTTCTCCGTCATCTGGGCTGCCGAAGACGTGGCCGGGATCAGGCCGATCGCATCGGAGAACTGCGCGAGATATTTGTCCTGTATGGCGAATTCGATGAAGGCGGATGCGCCTTCGGGATGCTTGCTGGTGGCCGATACACCAAACTGCCAGGATCCTGCACCTATCTTCGGACCGTTCCCGAAATCAGGGGCGGGCAGGAACAGCAGGTCGTCTCCATATTTCTCCAGAGCCTTCACCGCAACCCAGTTGCCCATCCATTGCAGCGCGTGACGGCCTTCCAAAAAGCCGGTTTCATGGTCGGCAGGCGATTGCGATGTTCCGGGTGCCAGTTTTTTCTGGAACAGGGACTGCCACCATTCTCCGAACTTGATGGCATTCTCTCCGTTAAGGGTGTTCTCGGCGGTCTGGTAATTTTCCTTGTCGATCAGGCTTCCGCCGAAGCTTTCCAGAAATGGGCTGAAGGCATAGCTGTACCATTCGGTTTTATCGGCCATACCGAGGTCGATCGCATATTCGAACTTGCCGCTGGCCGCGAGCTTTTCGAGCGCTGCATCAAATTCCTCGCCGCTCCACGGCCGGTCCAGCGTTGGAATGCGAATGCCATTTTCATCGAGAACCGACTTGCGGGCAAAGACCGCGACAGCCGCGTCCCACAGGCCGACCGAATAGAGCTTGCCTCCCCACTTCCCGACAGCGCCGGGCAGGAAATTGGCAAGCTTTGCCTCGTCGATCTGCAGTGGCTGCAGATAACCGGACCAGGCCCAGTTCGGCATGTTCGGGCCGTCGACATCCAGAATGTCTGGCAGCTTGTTGGAGAGTGCGGCGGCGGTGACGGATTCGTTATAGGCGGTTTGGGGAAATTCCTGAAGCGAGACCCGCCAGTCCGACTGGGACGAATTGAAGTCCTCGATGATGCCGGCCAGAATCTTGCGTTCTTCCACATTGCCCGCGCCGTGATACCACATGGTCAGGTCGGTCTGAGCCAGTGCCACAGTGGAAAAAAGCGTCGTCAAGGCAGCGGCTGCCCCCACAAAAATGGCTTTGGTGATCATAGATTGTCCTCCTCCTGAAGAAGAGTAACTTCAACATCTACCGATTGTTCCGCAGAAAATTTGTGTTCTGGCGCTGCACCTTCTCAGGAACGCGACCAGAAGAAGCGTTCGAAAAATAAACAGCACGGAGAGGTGAAGGAGCCGAGCGAAAGCGTTTCGGGGGCAGGCCGGGCCCTCGAAAAAAGCCAGCCCTCAGCGAAGTCCACGCCGTGTTCCCGCAGATAGGCTGCCTGCTCCTCCGTCTCGATACCTTCGGCGACGGTGAACAGGCCAAGTTCACGCGCCATTCAGATAATATGCAGCGTAACGGTGCTGGTTGCGGATTTCCTGCCAATCGTGTCGACGAAGGACTTGTCGATCTTCAGGGCATCCATGGGGAGCCCCTGCAAATATTGAAGGCTGGAATAGCCGGTGCCGAAATCGTCTATCGCGATGGAATGTCCCGCCTTGCGCGGGCTCATTGCTTTGGCGTTTATCCTCAGATCCCGGACCCATCAAGCTCCCGGGCATCGTCACCTTCCCAGGGAGCGGGCATCGCAAGGCCATCGGTATTTGCTGAGGGCATAGGCATCCAGCACTTCAATTCCGGCTCCGAGTATTCGATGATCCGCCCTGGCGAAGAGTCTGAGGCACGCCAGCCTTCTGAACCGTACTGGTCGCCTTTCGACCAGTACGCAAGGTCTACTTGGGATGGCCCTTGTTCGGACGGACGTATCGTGATGAGAATCCTATCTCCGTTTTTCGGCGCGCTTGCCATATGGCGCCATCGGTGTGGTTGGTCCATCATTTCCCCCATCGTTTCGGCATTCAAGTCTCACCTCACCGTCCAAGAGGGTCAACTCAAACTTTGTATGACCCTGTATCGATCCGACGGAATTCGATGTCCCTGCTATGAATTTGCCCGTTAACGTCTCTCTCCAGGATCTCGAAAAGAAAGGGAAACCCAAGCATGGCGGGTCTCCTCATAAACGCTCTGCGTTGGTTCCATGGCGCTTGAATCCTCAAAGCAGCCCAAGGCGATGGCGACGAGATTGGGCCGAAATTCCGGCATCCAATAGACGGTCGATCCACAGGCGGGGCAGAAGCGGAACTCCAGGCTCTTCCCGCTATCTCCGGGCCGCATGTAGGTTTGGTATTCCCCCGATGCAGTAACTTGATCGGCTTCTTAAAATACCGCGACACCGAACGCTGAGCCGGTACGATGCTGGCACGCACGGCAGTGACAAACGGAGACCTTGCGGGGTTCTCCGTTTGTCACGACAGTTAGCTGACGACATGAGCAATGGGCCAAGCGCAAACTGTTGCTCCCAGTTCTAAATCCCCGAAATATGGCTTTCGAGGCCCCTCCACCACTCACCGGCAGGAACCGCCTCTCCGGATCTCAGGCTTCGACAGCTTCGCTGACATCATCCAGAAGAAAGTGCACGATCACATAGCGTGTCGTGTATTTCTGACCGCTATCGGAGACGCTTTCGATGCTGCCGCCGTCGGAAGGGTGCCATTTCTGGTAGTGGGGGTTATTGGTGATCAGCGTAATCGCTTTGTGAGAGAACTTGCCGTTAAGCCGGTAGCGGGCCTCTGCGAGATGCCAGATATTTTCAAAATCCTGCTGGCTGATCCGTGCTTTCAAGGCCTTTCTGGATATTGTTTTCCCGGGCGAACCATCGTCATGCGCCGCCGATGGAATATGTAGGTCAACCTCTTCTGCACTGTCCAGCAGAAACGCAAATTCGTCTGGCCACATCCGTCTCACGTATCGCTCCTCCCAAAGCTTACCGTCCTACAGCGCGATCATGATAGCGCCTCCGCCGCCAGAGGCAATGGCGGATATGCACCTGTGTTTCCCTCGCACGCCCTCAATCGATGTCGCGAGTTCGAATGCCCGGAACTTGAAATTGGCCGGGAGATCGTGCTTGTTCACGGTCAGCAGGGCACGTGCGTGTCCCCGCCGGCCAACGAACTGCATCGAGGAGTAAGGCATGAAGAAGCTCATCAACGATCCAGCCACCGTCGTGCGGGACATGCTCGAAGGCGTGGTGGCCCTCAGCCCCGCGACGGTCCTGCTTGCGGATGAGAATGTCGTTATCCGGTCTGGCCTTCAGGCCCCGGAAAAGCGCAGGGTGGCGGTGCTGTCGGGCGGGGGCAGTGGCCATGAGCCAGCCCATGCGGGTTATGTCGGCGCGGGCATGCTCACCGTTGCGGTGGCAGGCGATGTCTTCACCTCGCCGAGCACCGATGCGGTTCTTGCCGGCATCAGGGCTGCAGCCGGACCTGCCGGTGCTCTGGTTATCGTCAAGAACTACACGGGCGACCGGCTGAATTTCGGATTGGCGGCGGAGCTGGCGCGAGCTGAGGGAATTCCGGTCGAAATCGTGGTCGTTGCCGATGATGTCGCCTTGAAGGACACAGTTCCCGACGATCGCCGCCGGGGTATTGCAGGCACAGTGCTCGTTCACAAGCTCGCCGGCGCAGCCGCGGAGCAGGGACTTCCCCTTCAAGAGGTGGCCCGCATCGCCCGGGAAGCTGCCGAAAAATTGTCCTCCATGGGAATATCGCTGGGGTCCTGCACGCTCCCTGCCGTCGGCAGGCCGGGCTTTGTCCTTGGCGACGCTGAAATCGAAGTCGGGCTCGGCATCCATGGCGAGCAGGGCGTCCGGCGGATGTCCATCGCATCGGCGGACGAGCTTGTGAAGCTGGTCTTCGAGACGATCGAAGCCGATGGCAGGCTGAAGAGCGGAGACCGGGTTGCGCTTCTGGTCAACGGACTGGGATCGACGCCGCCGATGGAACTTGCGGTCGTGGCGCGATCCGCCGTCACGCGCCTGAAAGCAAAGGGCGTCGTGGTCGAACGGGCATGGGCCGGTACCTTCCTCTCCGCCCTCGATATGCCCGGCTTTTCTTTGTCAGTCATGCATGTGGACGACGCAATGCTCAACCTCATCGATGCGCCGACCGACGCCGGCGCATGGCCGCGCGGCGGTGCGGTGAACCGCAACCGCGTCTTGCCTTCAGCAGGTGTTAAGAAGAGCGTGACTGCGGAAATCAGGATAACAGCCGCCGGTGAGCGACTGCGTTCCGTGGCGGAGCGGGTCGCCCGAGCCCTGATCGCCGCGGAGCCCACGCTGACGCAGCTGGATAGTGTTACGGGCGACGGCGACCTTGGGACAAGCATGGTGCGAGGCGCGGAAGCAATATTGGCGCTGCCTCGGGAGAGTTTCGCAGATGTGTCCGGTGGCTTGATGGCGATGGCAAACGCGATGCGGAAGGCAATCGGCGGAAGCTCGGGTCCCTTTTACGCCACGGGCCTGATGCGCGCTTCGCGCCATCTTGCCGGGATCGAAAAGCCGACGGCCCCAAAGATGGCGGAGGCGTTCGTGGCTGCCGTTCTTGCCGTCTCGGAACTCGGTGGTGCGAAACCGGGGGACCGTACGATGATAGATGCGCTTCATCCGGCGGCGGAAACGTTCCGAGACAAGCTCGCAGCCGGCGCTTCGGCCGACGAGGCCTGGCGATCCGCCTCGGCGGCGGGCATTGCAGGCGCCGAGGCGACGGCGTCGATGAAGCCGCGGCTCGGGCGCGCGAGCTATCTTGGCGAGCGGGCTATAGGACATCCCGATGCCGGAGCTGTCGCCGTCAGCATCTGGCTTGAAGCAATCGGGAACGATTAGCGCCGATGGGCGGCGGGCCTGATGAGAAAGCGGATTGCCGCCGTGGCCGCGAAGCTCAGATGCGCCGCGCCTTGATGGTGTTCATGACGAAGCTGGTCTCGATGGTCTCGACGCATTTCAGCTTTGCAATCTTGTCCTTGATGAAACGCTCGTAATCCTCCAGCCCACCGCACATGACCTTGAGCATGTAGTCCCTCGGACCGGTGACGAGATGACATTCGAGAACCTCCTCCCAGTCAAGAACGGCTGCCTCGAACATCCGGATTTCGTCATCGTGCTGGCGGCTGAGGCGGACGGACGCAAGGGCGGTCATGGTCCATCCCTCGATTGCCGGATCAATGATCGCGGAGTACCCTTTGATGGCGCCTATCTCTTCCAGACGTCGAAGCCGCCGCAGGCACGCCGATGCCGACAGTCCGACCCGCTCGGCAAGTTCGTTGTTCGTGATCCGCGCATCGGCAGACAATTCCTTGAGTATCCGCCTGTCGATCGGGTCTGCAATTTTTTGCGACATAAATGACCATTCTCCGCAATATGTTGCTTCATGAGATAACTTGGCGCTTCAGAATGCAAGGTATTTTGGTTTCACTGCGTGTAACCTGCGGGTAGTTCAACGCCAGCTGAGGGATCATCGGAAATGACCGCGCCGCATCCGTCCAAAACCCATATCGGCAACCACGCTCTCCATCCTGAAACCCAGATGCTCAATTACGGTTATGATCCGGAATTGTCGGAGGGTGCCGTCAAGCCTCCCGTGTTCCTGACATCGACCTTCGTTTTCAAATCGGCGGAAGACGGGCGCGACTTCTTCGACTACGTCTCCGGCCGCAAGGAGCCGCCCGAGGGCAGGGGCGCGGGCCTCGTCTATTCGCGCTTCAACCATCCAAACAGCGAGATCGTCGAGGATCGTCTTGCGGTTTATGAGCGTACCGAGAGCTGTGCGCTGTTCTCCTCGGGCATGTCCGCCATTTCAACGACGCTTTTCGCCTTTGTCCGGCCTGGTGACACCGTGCTGCATTCCCAGCCACTGTATGGCGGCACGGAGACGCTGCTGGCCAAGACCTTCCATAATTTCGGCGTCTCGGCGGTGGGTTTCGCCGATGGTGTGAGCGAAACCTCGGTGATGGCTGCGGCAGAAGAGGCGATGGCGAAAGGCAGGGTCTCCGTCATCCTCATCGAGACCCCCGCCAATCCGACAAACAGCATTGTCGATATTTCGATGATGAGCCGGGTCGCCGATGTGATCAGCGAAAGGCAGGGGCACAGGCCGATCATCGCCTGCGATAATACGCTTCTCGGCCCGGTGTTCCAGCGGCCCATCGAATACGGTGCGGACATCTCGCTCTATTCGCTGACGAAATATGTTGGTGGGCATTCCGACCTCATTGCCGGGGCAGCACTCGGCCGGAAGGAAGTCATGAAACAGGTGAAGGCGTTGCGTGGAGCAATCGGCACGCAACTCGATCCGCACTCGTGCTGGATGCTCGGACGTTCCCTTGAGACGCTGCAGATCCGGATGGAGCGGGCGGACAGCAACGCCAGGATCGTGGCGGAATTCCTGAACACGCATCCCAAGGTCGAGAAAATCCATTACCTGCCGTTCAGCGATCCGGCGTCGGCGGTTGGCAGGGTATTCGCCGCTCAATGCTCCGGCGCGGGATCGACATTCTCGTTCGACATCGTCGGCGGGCAGGCCGCATCTTTCAAATTTCTCAATGCGCTCAACATATTCAAACTCGCGGTAAGCCTCGGCGGCACGGAGTCTCTTGCGTCTCACCCTGCAACGATGACGCATTCGGGAGTTCCTGCCGATGTCCGCCAGCGCATCGGTGTGCTGGATTCCACGATCCGGCTGTCAATCGGCATCGAACATCCCGACGATCTTGTCGCCGACCTGACCCTTGCCCTGGATCAGGCCTGACGAGGGAACGCGGCTTACCCCACGCGCCACAGAAATGATTGAAAGCTGCCCTCACGTTGCAAACCTGGATAGGGTCACTCACGGTCGCGTCGCGCGGCTCGCTTTCCAACGTCGCCGATTTGCGGCATTAAGTGTTGTGAAGTGTGCAAGATGAATGTGTCGGGGGGCGCATGAAACTCAGGAGCCAGATTCTCGCATTGGCCATCGGGCCGCTCGTTCTTGCGATTATCGTCATCACAGCGCTGATCACGTGGCAGTCCATGACGCTGGCGCGCACGAGCATCGATGCGTTCGAACGAAACATGCTCGCTGCAAAGGAGGCTGAACTCCTTAACCTCACCAATCTTGCCCTTTCGGCGATCCGCTCGGTCTATGACAGGGCAGGACCTGATGACGAGGCCGCGAAGGAAGAGGTCAAGCGCATCCTGACCGGTCTCGACTACGGCACTGACGGCTATTTCTTCGTCTATGACTATGACGGGCTGAACGTGGTCCATCCGCGACAGAATTTCCGTCCGGGGAACAACTGGCTGGATCTCCACGATCCCGATGGCAACCGGGTGATCTACGATCTGATCGTCGAGGCGAAAAAGGGGGGAGGGCTGGTCCAGTACAAGTGGGAAAAGCCTTCCACCAAAAAAATGGCCGACAAGCTTTCCTTTGCGGCCGGCCTCGACAAATGGCGCTGGATGATCGGTACTGGCGTTTACCTCGACGACGTTTTTGCGACGACGGCGGCGGCGAAGGAGGAGTTGCGGCATTCGATCACCTGGACCTTCCTGATCGTCGCCCTGTTTGCGGTTCCCGCCGTATTGCTGGTCTTTGCCACCTGCATGCTGCTCAATCTGCGCCAGCAGCGGCTGGCGGATGGCCGGCTCAAGGAATTGATGCAAAGGATCATCGATACCCAGGAGGAGGAGCGTCTGCGCATTGCCCGGGAACTGCATGACGGCATTTCCCAAAATCTCGTCGGCGTGCGTTTTGCGATCGATCTCGCGCGGCGCAAGGTCACGCCGGATAATGTCGGCGCTGTCGAGGCAATCGGCAAAGGCGCCATTGCGCTGAACGAAGCGATCAAGGAAGTCCGCCGCATCTCCCACGATCTTCGCCCGCGTGTTCTCGACGATCTGGGGCTGACGGCAGCTCTGGAATCCCTGATCTCGAGTTTTTCCGAACGCACGGGAATTGCGGCGACGCTTGAATCCGTGGCCTTCAAGCATATGCTTGTCCCGGAGGCACGGGTTGCGCTTTACCGTGTCGCACAGGAGGCGCTGACCAATATCGAGCGCCATGCCGACGCGACGCAGGTCGCCATCCGGTTTTCCAGTCGCGACGAACGGGTCCAGATGGATGTCAGCGACAATGGCCGTGGATTTCCGGCCGTTCGGACGGAAAACGGGATGCCGGCAAGCAAGGGGCTCGGTTTGAGAAACATGCAGGAACGCATGACGCATTTCGGGGGCAGGCTGGATGTCGAAAGCTCGGCAAAGGGAACCGTTCTGCGGGCGGTGCTGCCCATCACCGCCATGAAGGATCGCAATGGCAGCTTGCAGGAGGCCGCCGAGTGACCGTTCATCCGATCCGTGTGTTGTTGATCGACAACCATCCTCTGGTTCTGGATGGGTTGAGGGCCGTCCTCGAGACTTACGAGCATCTCGCAGTCGTTGGAACCGCGGTGTCCGCCATGGCTGGTATCGACGCGGCTGTCGCCACGCGGCCCGATGTGGTGCTGATGGATATCAACATGCCGCAGATCAATGGCATCGATGCCCTGGAGCTGTTCAAGGAAAAGCAGCTTTCCGCCCGGGTGCTGATGCTGTCGATGCATGACAGCCGGGAATATATATCGACATCGGTTATGTATGGTGCGGCCGGTTACATTCTGAAGGACGTGGCGACCGAAGAAATAGTCGCCGCAATCGAAACCGTGGCTGCCGGCGGCACCTATTTTTCCTCTGGCGTTCGCGATGTGCTGATGGAGGGGTCTTCGGGCAGGCTGAAGGCGCTGACGACACGCGAGCAGGAAGTTCTGCTGCTGATCGCGCGCGGAAAGAGCAATCGCGACGCTGCCCTGGCGCTCGATATTGCAGAGCGCACGATGGAAACCCATCGCAAGAACATCAAGAGGAAACTGGATATAGCGACGACCGCCGGTCTCATCCGCTATGCGATCGATAACGGGCTTATCAAAGAATAGCCGCCAAAGGCCCGAGGCCCCGGGATGTCGCCATCCGGGGGCCTCGGTAAAGTCTATGTCGGCTTATTTGCCGGCCGTCTGCATGGCATAGCCGTAGCTGTCATAGGTATATTCGGCGACGCGGAACCATTCGAAGCTCTCGTCGCGGAACTTCTTCCAGCCCGGATAGATCTTGGCCCATGCGGGATGCTTCTGCGTGTACTCGTCATAAAGCTCGAAGGTCGCCTTGTAGGCGGCGTCGAGCACATCGCGGGGCAGCGGGCGAAGCTGCGTGCCCTTGGAAACCAGCGAGCGGATCGCATCCTTGTTCTTGACGTCGTACAGCGCCTGCATGTTGATGTTGGCGGCCTTGCAGGCGGTGTCGAGCGCTGCCTTGTATTCATCAGGCAATGCTGCGTATTGATCCTTGTTGACGAAGAAGTGGATCGTCAGCCCACCCTCCCAGAACGCGGGATAGTAGTAATAAGGCGCGATCTGGTAGAAGCCGAGCTTTTCGTCGTCATAGGGACCGACCCATTCCGCGGCATCAATCGTGCCCCGTTCCAGCGCCGGATAGATGTCGCCGCCCGGAAGCTGCTGTGGCACCGCGCCAAGCTTGGCGAGCACCTGTCCGGCGACGCCGGCAATACGCATCTTGAGGCCCTTGATATCCTCGAGGCTCTTGATCTCCTTGCGATACCAGCCGCCCATCTGGGCGCCCGTCGCTCCACCGGGAATGCCGATGACGCCGTAGTCGGAAAGGAATTCGTTGTAAGCCTCGTTGCCGCCGCCGTGGTAGAGCCATGCGTTCTGCTGGCGGGCGTTCAGGCCGAAGGGGATGGTCGAACCGATGGCGAATGTCGGATCTTTCCCGGTGAAATAGTAGCCGCAGGTATGGGAAATCTCGACGGTATTGGCTTTTACGGCGTCGATGGCCTGGGCGCCGGGAACGATTTCACCGGCCTGGAAGACCTGGATTTCAAACTTTCCGCCTGTAATCGCCTTCAATGCATTGGCCATGACGACGGCGCCGCCATAGATCGTGTCCAGATTGTTCGGGAAGCCGGACGTGAGACGCCAGCGAACGGTTGGCAAAGACTGGGCTATGGCGGGTGTCGCAAGTGCCGAAGCAGCCGCAGCAGCCCCTGCAAGTACGCCGCCCGACAAGAGTTGTCTGCGACCTGGGTTGACCTTCATAGATTACCTCCTCCTATTGAACGTCAGCGATTTTTGTTGCGGCGGGCGCTTTTGCGCCCGGCCGATTGTCATGGGGTGGCCGGCTTTCCGAAGCTCGGTGCGCTGTTGCCGGGTGCCGAGAAAGGATTGGCGAAGGGATCGGCGTCCGTTCCCGCACTCGGCATTGGAACGTTGATATGGACGGACGAAGGATCCGCCACCTTGGCGCCTGACTTGTAGTGCATCACGATGCCGGGGAAGGCGATGATGATGACGACCATGGTCAGCTGGATGAACAGATAGGGAATGGCGCCCAGGTAGATCTGGGACGAGGTGACCGGCTGGATCGTCTGTCCCGTGATCCGGTCCTTATAGGCCCGCGTCGGTGCGACGGACCGCAGGAAGAACAGCGAGAAACCGAAGGGCGGGTGCATGAACGACGTCTGCATGTTGACCGCCAGCATCACGCCAAACCAGATCAGGTCGATGCCAAGCGCATCGGCGACCGGCGCCAGCAGCGGGATGATGATGAAGGCCAGCTCGAAATAATCGAGGAAGAAGGCCAGGAAAAAGACCAGCAGGTTGGCGACGATCAGGAAGCCGATCTCGCCGCCCGGGATCGATGTCATCAGATGCTCGACCCAGACGTGGCCGTTCACGCCATAGAAGGTCAGGGAAAAGACGCGCGCGCCGAGCAGGATGAGCAGCACGAAGGACGACAGCTTCGCCGTGGCGTGCAGCGACTGCTGGATCAGACCGAAATTGAGCTTGCGGTTGGCAAGCGCAAGGGCAAGCGCGCCGACAGCACCCATGGCACCGCCTTCCGTGGGGGTGGCGATCCCAAGGAAGATCGTGCCGAGCACGAGGAATATCAAGACGAGCGGCGGCACCAGCGAGGTGATGACCTTGAGCAGCAGCTTGGTGCCGCGCAGGGTCCGCGCCTCCAGCGGCAGGGCCGGGACTTTCGTGGGGCTGATGATCGAGGTCACGATGATATAGAGCGCATAGGCCGCCACGAGCATGAGACCCGGAACGAGCGCGCCCTTGTACATGTCGCCCACCGAACGGCCGAGCTGGTCGGCCAGCACGATCAACACGAGGCTGGGCGGGATGATCTGCGCCAGCGTGCCGGAAGCCGCGATCGTGCCGGCGGCGACCTTGCGGTCATAACCATAGCGCAACATGATGGGAAGCGAGATAAGGCCCATCGAGATAACCGAGGCGGCGACGACGCCGGTGGTGGCGGCCAGAATTGCCCCGACGAAGATCACGGCAAACGCAATGCCGCCGCGGACAGGTCCGAACAGCTGGCCGATCGTGTCCAGCAAATCCTCCGCCATGCCGCTCTTTTCAAGAATGAGCCCCATGAAGGTGAAGAACGGTATCGCCAGCAGCGTTTCGTTTGACATCTGGCCGAATATGCGATCGGGAATGGCCTGGAACAGCGTCGCTGGCAGCAGGCCGAGTTCTATTCCGATGAAGCCGAAGAAGAAGCCGACAAAGGCTAGCGCGAAGGCCACGGGATAGCCGAGCAACAGCACGATGATGAGCGCCGCAAACATGATGGGCGCGAGATTTTCCGCAATGAATGCCATTGTTGTTTTTTCCTTCGATCAGAGCATTGCCGCCGCGGCGTCAGCCTCGGCAACCGGATCGGGGATATCGCCGCGCAGGATCGCGACACGCTTGATGAGTTCCGAAACGCCCTGGATGGCGAGAAGGCTGAAGCCAATCGGTATTAGCGCCCAGACGGGCCATTGAATGAGGCCGCCCGTGTTGTTTGAAACCTCACCGGAAGCAAGTTTCTGCAGAAACACCGGCCAGGAGAGATAGACCGTGATGAGGCAGAAGGGCATGAGAAAGAAAATGGTCCCGAGAATATCGACCCACAGCTGCCCTTTGCGCGGAAGATTTCCGTAGACCAGATCGACCTTCACATGCTCGTTGTTAAGAAGCGTGTAGGCGGCGGCGATCAGAAACACGGCGGAGAACAAATACCACTGCGATTCAAGCCAGGCGTTGGAACTCATCGAAAACGCCTTGCGCATGACGGCATTGATGGCGCTGATGAAAATAGCCGCGAGAAGCAGCCAGGAAATGCCTTTGCCAATGGCTGCATTGGCGGCATCGATGGCGCGCGAAACGGCCAACAGAAACTTCATGATATCCTCCCCGAAAGCGGCCGCGTACTCCTCAATACGTGTGTGACCGCCATAATTCGGGCAGGATAACCATGGTGGCCGGACGCTCAAGGGCGCGCGCCGGCGAATTTCCTCAGACGTACCGAGAACTGGGTATGGGCGAGTTCAAAACCCGCACCCGGGCTTAATTTCGCCTCCTGTTGCCGGGCCGAATGCGTGGTTTGCATGGTCGACTGCGATGTCACTGTTTGGCTGCGGTCGCTTCTTTTACCGCCAACTCCGCCATGGCGAGTGCCGCATCGCGGGTTCTGGCAGCCGCGACAAATCGGCCGTTGTGGCAGAAGCTCGCGCCTTCGACGCCGCAAACCGCTTCCAGATCTTTGTCCGTCAGGCCGGCCCAGGCCGCCGGCAAATCCGCCCGCAGTTCAAAGCCTTGATCCGCGCGGCGGATGCCCGTCAGGCACCAGTCGTTGTTGCGTGGATGAACGACGAACAGCAGATGGTCGGCGCCCGCCTTCTTGATGGCGGGCCGAAACGGCATTCCCATCGGCAGTTCCAGAATTTGTCTCTCGCCGGCATCAACGATAGCCCGGCTCACGAGCGCTTCAGCCCGCAATTTCGCGGCGCTGTTGGCGATCTTTGCCACCACGAAGCTGCGTGCGATCGCCAGCGCCGCGTGGAAACTGCGATTGTCCGCTTCGGGATCTGTCTCGTCGAAAACAGGCTTCAGAGTTTCCAGCAGGACGGGCAGGGTCAGCCCCGCGAGTGCCCCCGCGGTGGAGGGGCTGAGCGCGCCATTGTCGACCAGATCGACCGGCAGCACGAAGCTGGCATCGAAAGAGGCGTGAACGGTTTCGATATGGTCTTCAGGAACGCCGAAGGCGGCGAGATAATCGCGGCCGAAATGCTTCCAGATCAGTCCGAACGAACTATAGGGCTGACCGTCTTCGCGCAACGGCGCACCGCGCTGATGGTGATCGAAGGCGCCCTTCGCCGCGTCATAAACACCGCCGACGTCGTAGACGATGCGGTCTGCGCCGGGTGCGATCCATTCGGGCGCCCTGCTGCGGATCAGGCGTGCCTGCGGGAAAAGCCGGGTCAGCACGACGCTCGACAGCAGTTCGTCGGCATGGAAGCCACCGGAATGGGTGACGAGGAAGTCCGGGATCATGTCAGGATGCGCCTTGTTGCTTGCGGAAGCTCCGCCTGGGAGTGGGCACCTGATACCCTTTGCCGGACTGCATCTCAACCCGCCATTCGCAATGGAGGCTTAAAAGCAAGGATATGCTGGACGTCGTGATCTGAATGAAAGGCGGTTTGTCACCGCGTTTCAAGCCGTCTTCAGGATCGACAGGTTGGGTGCCGACGGGTCGTCCGCCATCGACCACTCTGGCGATCGTCGCGGATATGGGCGACAGCTTCCGCCTGCTGCTTGCCGGCGATTCCGGCGTCAGGATCAACGCGTCTGGTCCAGAATACAAAGCTGATCGATACGGTAAGCACGTCGGCGCGCATATTCGTGTTCAAACAGCTTCTCGCCGCCATGGGTGACGGTGACGCGGCCGAGGCGCGCACTCGTGCGACGATTTTCTCCGGCCTGCGTTCGGCGGTCGCAAACGGTATCATGACGGCGCGGGACGCGGAAAATGTCGTCATTGCCGCGGCCGGGATGAGCGGCCTTGAGAACGACATTGAAACGGTCGAGGAATTCCTGATGGGTGGAATCCGCGTCCAGCCGCAATTCGCAAACCGGCATGGGCATGTATTGGGTTACGCCTCGGTGAATGGCGGAACCGTCATGCAGGAGGGGGCGGTTGATCTCCGCATCGCCAAAGACGAGCTCTCGAGCATTGAAATATTCTCTGACGGCTATTTGTCCCTGCCGGCGGGAACGGATATTGCGGCCTGGGAAGCGGAATTCGCGCGTGTCGAAGCGGCGGATTTCCACAAGCTGCGTGAGTATCCGTCCGTCAAAGGTTCGACAACGGCGGAATTCAGCGATGACAGGACCGTCATTTGCCTCAACCTGGTTCAAGGGTAGTCCAGTTTAAGAACCTCATGTCAACCGGCCGACATCGCATATCGATGTCGGCGTCATTCGCGGTCGGTCAGCTTGAGGTGTTTGCTGACGGAGACAGCCATGCCGCGCCGGCTGACGCCAAGCTTCGCATAGATGTTCTTCAGGTGGAATTTCACGGTCGCTTCCGAAAGGCCGAGATCGCGGGCCATTTCCTTGTTGCTGCGGCCTTCGGAGAGAAGTTTCAAAACGGTGGTTTCCCGCCCGCTCAGCAGTCCGGCGGCATGTGTTGTACCGTCGTCATTGCCGCCCAGCGGCATCACCATGCGTGGCTGGCGGCCAAGGCCGTGGCCGACGATCCGGCTCATGAATTCCACCGCGTTCGGGCTGAATACCTTCAGCCCGAAACGGCGCACGATGGCGCGCAATGTGGTGGCAAGATCGTGCCCCTCATCGGTAAAGAGCTGCGTCGCCTCGTGAGCGCGGGCAAGGGCGATGGCCGATTGCAGATAGGCGAAGGCCTGTTGTTGTCGGCCCGCTTTCCACGATGCCTGTACCGCCATGATTTCGGCCAGCATACGGTGATAGGCGCGGCCGGACGCCTTGGCGGAAAGGATCAGGGCTTCGAGCCTTAGCAATGCCTGCGGCGCCTGCCCCTGCGCAAGCGCAAACCGGGCGCTGGCGATGTCGAAATCATAGGCCTCGCGCCAGGTCCAGTTTCCGGCACCGCCCGCCTGTTTCAGGGTTTCCACCCGTTCCATCGCCTGCGTTGCCGACTCGATCATGCCGGCCCTGACAAGCAGATCGACACGCATGATCGCAGCCGCAGTCTTCAGGCGGGGCAGGTTGCGCTCCACGGCCACTTCCTCAGCCTTGTCGATTGCGGCAGCGGCGGCGTCGAAGCCGCTGACCTGAAGACGGCTGCGGGCCAGCAGCCAGAACAGGCGCATGAAAAGGTCGACCCAGCTTTCGCCGCGTATCAGCGGCTCCACGCATTCCGTCAGCGTCTGCTCGACATGAAGCACTTCACCCTGCTGATAAAGCACGTCGGCGGTCGCGAGGCGGACGATGGCGAGCAGGTTCCGGTCCGTCCAATGCACCCGTTCCACCAGTTCTTCGGCCTCCCGGCAAAATTGCAGTGCGGCGGAAAATTCACCGGTCAGCGTGCTGACGAGGCCGAGGTGGATGAGCATGAAGACCTGTGCATAGGGCGTTTTCTCCTCGCGATAATATCCGAGCGCCTTCAGCGCCGCCCGCCGCGCCTCCTCAAGCTCGCCGGTCCGGGTGTAAATGATGCAGAGGTGGTTGAAGAGCCAGGCGAGTTCCCACGTGGCATGCGGCGGCAGGGCGGCGGCGGCCCGTTCCAGCCGTTGCGCCTCTGCAGGGCTCATGCGGCGGTCTTCATAAACATCGATCAGGCTGTCGATATGGTCGAGGACGCTACGGTCGACGGCAGCAAGTGCGGCAGCGGACCATTCGCCGTTTTCTTTCAGAATATCGAGCCGTTCGCGCCCGGCCGCCGCATTGCCGCGCTTGGAGAGCACCACGGCATAACAGACCATCAGGCCGGGCGATGCATGCAGGATTTCCGGCGGAAAATTATCGATCAGGTGCTCCAGCACCTGATGCCCGGCCCGCAGGAAAATATCGACGCCGCCGGCCTTGCCGATGATTTCTTCCGCCATATGAAAATCGCCGCTCTGGGCGGCGTGGGAAACGGCGCGTTCCAGGTGGGCGCGGGTTGCAAACCAGAGGGCGGCCTGGCGATGCAACGCCTTCTTTTCCGTTTCCGAAACGAAGGCGGTGTCCCGTTCGAGGGAGGTGCGAAGCACGGGGTGCAGGGAGAGCCAGCCATTTGGCCCGTTTTCGATAATGGGATGCATGGCCTCCAGCATGGCCAGATCCTCTTCCGTCAAGCTGGGCAAACCGAGGTCGGATGCGAGATCAAGACGAAATTCCGAGAAAGGCGACAATCGGCGCAGGGTGGACAGGAGCGCCGGAGAAAGCCGGTTGATAACGGTTTCGCGCGTGTAGTCCATCAGATCGGCATGGGTCCCGGCGAGCAACAGGCGCCGCTCTTCTTCCGTCGGGCCTCCGGTCACGATGCCGGTGGCGAGTTGCGCCAGCGCGGGCCAGCCGCGGGTGATTTCCATCAGGGGATCGACAAGCGCCACCATCGCGCCACGGGCCAGCAGCCGCCGCAGGTCGGATCGCCCGAATTCGAGCTCTCGCGCGGTCACCTCCGTCAATACCCCGCGTGCCTTCAGCCGGGCAAGCGGCAATTGCGCGGGAGAACAGGACGAGCAGGCGATGCGGAGCGTATCGGGCGCGGAAAGAATGAGCTGCTCCAGAAGCCGGTATCGGCTGCCGGTGTCGATTTCGTCGACATTGTCGATGAAAAGAATGGTCAGGCCCTCACGCCGCGCCACCGCTTCCATGGCGTCCGTCATCGCATCCTGCGTGTCCGCCATTGCGGCAAGGCCAAGCGATTGACGCAATTCACCGACGAAACGCTCAGGCGACGCAATGCCGGACGCGTTGAGCCAGGAACAGTGGGAAACCGCGGTATCGCGCATGCCCGGCAAAGTGAGGGTGCCGTCCACCAGACGCTCATAGGCCGCTTTCATCAGGGCGGTCTTGCCGAAACCGGGCGGGGCGCGAAGAACGACGATCTGTCTGGAAAGCCCTGCGGCCAGCTTGGAGAGCAGATAGGGTCTTTCGATGCCTGAAAAAAGCATGCGCGGCGGGCTGAAGCGCAATCCGGCGCCGGTAAATGTTCTTACGGCATGCAACGGCTTTTCACGCAAGACACGGCTTGGCATCGGTCCTCTTTCGTCACTGAACGACCGGCCCCGGCCGGAATGACATCCGAAAAGGGCAGGGCATTATCAGCGCCTGATGCCGGGCGTTCGTCAAGAGCCGAGTGGCCGGTAGGCTTGCGGCAGGCCGAAGGCGGCGGGACCGAAGACGGCAAGCGCTTCCGGCGTGCGCATGATGGGCGGCACACGCACGGCAAGCACGTTTACGCGCTGACCATAACGCAGCCTCTCTGTGGTGATGGCTTCGGCCGTGTCGATGTCGAGCACGGTGATGAGATCGGGGACGATCGCCAGCACGCGTCCGCCTTCTTCCTCGGCGACGAGATTTTCGTTCTGGATGCGGATTTTGACCTTCGGTTTCGAGGCGTCGAAGGGTTCGATGGTGGCGGTCCCCACCGACCAGCCGTTTTCCTCCTTGCGGGCGACATCGCAAACCTTGCCGGAGGTGATGATTTCGGCATGGCCGTAATGCGTACCCGCAAAAAAATCGACAAGCGCCCGGACCGGGTCGAGATGTTCTGCGGCCGCCTCGCGCAGGGTCCGGCCAATGCCGATGGCAAGCGACATGGTGGCCGGCACCGAAACGCGTTTTGCCGTCTCGCCATCCATGCCGTAATTGACGATATAGGCCTGCCCGCCCATGCGGATGGTCACGCCGCGGGCCAGCCACTCGGCCTTGGCGGCGTCTTCGGTCTCGATCAGTACGCGGTTGCCGCGTTCGTCCGCCACCGCCACCGGGCTTGCCGGCACGCCGTAGACGTTGAAGGTTTCCATTTCAAGCTGCGGGAAGGCGCGGCCCATGCCGTCCGCATCGATGACGGGCACACGCTTTTTGGCCGCCAGCACGATGGGTATCATGGAATTGATGCCGCCCGCCTCGAAGGGAATGATGGCGCCGACATCGATGCCGGTGTGATCCTCATAGGTCTCAAGCGCAAGATCGCCCTCTTCGCCGGAGGGAATCTTTTCGATGAGGATGGTGGGCGCTCCCATCGCGCCGCAGGCGACGACGGCTGCACCATCGGGCACCGCGTCGAGCGCGATCAGGTCCACCGGTCCGTATTTTTCGATGGCGGCCTTGGCCAGAAGCTTGCCGATATAGGGATCGCCGCCGCCGCCGGTGCCGAGAACGGCCGCGCCGACGGCCAGATCGTCTATGTCCTGCTCCGTGATGATTGCCATGTCAGTCGATCTCCTCGATCGAGGTAAAGGGTTCCTTCAGGCCAAAGCAGGCCGGTCCGAAGACGTTGAGCGCTTCCGGGGTGCGCATGATCTCGGGTACCGAGACGGCGACAACGGTGACGCGCTGGCCGTAACGCAGGTTTTCGCTGGTGATTGGCTCGGCGGTTTCCGTGTTCATGATCGAGATCAGGTCCGGCACAATGGCCTTTACCCTGCCATCCTGCCTGGCTATCAGGTTCTCGTTCTGGATTTCGATTTCCATCTGCGACGTGAATGGCGCGATGGCCTCGATGCGGGCGCGGCCGATGGTGAAGCCGGCTTTGGTTTCGCGCATCACATCGACGATCTTTCCCTGAAAGATGACGCGACCGTAACGGTAAAGCGTGGATGGCAGGAAACCGAGAAGCGCCTCGATGGGATTGATGTGGTCCTCCTGCGCCTTGCGCAACACCTTGCCGATGTGGATCGCCAGTGTCAGCGTATTGGGAATTGCCGTGCGCTTCACCTCCGCGCCGCTCATGGCATATTCCGCAATATAGGCGCAGCCGCCCATGCGAATGGCGACAGCGCGGGAGAGCCATTCCATCTGCCTGTTATCGACGGCTTCGATCAGCGCACAATCGCCCCATTCGTTACTGACCGCCATCGGGGAGCCGGATATGCCGTAAACGCCGAATGTCTCCATTTCCAGAAACGGAAAGGCGCGACCCATGCCGTCGGCATCGACGATGGGCAGACCGAGCCGGGCGCCGACGACCAGCGGAATGGTGGAATTGATGCCGCCTATCTCGATGGGCATGGTGTAGCCGGCTTTTTTGCCGAGCCTTTTCTCAAGGCGACGGAGCGAGAAGATGGCCTCTTCGCCAGACGGGATTTTCTCCACCAGCACGGTCGGCGCACCCATCATGGCTGTCGGGATGACGAGACTGTCATCAGGCAATTCACTGGGGTCGATCAACTCGACCTCGCAGCCTTCGTCCAGGCATTGCTGCACCATCATGCGCCCGACATAGGGATCGCCGCCGCCGCCGGTTCCGAGAAAAGCCGCGCCGACGGCGAGATCGGCAAGATGTTCGCGTGTGAGTTTCATCGCCATGCCCTCAACCGATCACCAGGTCGCCGACCGCCTTGACGCGGATGCGGGTGGCGCTGCCGGGCAGATAGGCAAGCGGCACTTCCTCGATATCCATGATCTTGACGGAGGCTGCAGTCGCTCCCGCCTTTACCGCCCGTTCAGAAGCCTCGGCCTTGGCGCTTGCCAGAACGGCGTCGCGCGAGGTGCCTTCCAGCGAGAAGATGCGGTCCACCTCGCCGCCCACCTGCGCGATGGCCGCACCGATGGCGTTGGCGACAGAGGCGTTTTGTGGCCTCAAGACTTTCGATGCCGAAGGAAGATCGCGCGACACCAGAATGGAGCCGCCACCCACCAGAATGACGGGGAGCGGATCGGCGCTGGTCTTCATGCGGTCCACGGCCTCATCGACCATGCGGTGCATGGTGTCCAGTGCGGTTTCGATGGTTTTTGCGGGAATATCCGCAACGCGGGAGCGGTCGCCAATATCCTCCAGACCGGCCGCCACGACGATATCCGTGGTTGTCAGCGTATCGCCGCCGAAAACCAGCGCCTTGCTGGTGATCTCGTAACCGACGGAATCGGGACCGATGCGCGCACCTTCGTCACGCACCAGCGAGCCGCCGCCAAGCCCGATGGCCAGCACGTCCGGCATGCGGAAATTGGTGCGCACACCGCCAATATCGACCGCAACCGCCGATTCTCGCGGAAAACCGTGAACGAGCATGCCGACATCCGATGTCGTGCCCCCAATATCCACCACCATGGCTTCCTTGACGCCCGCCAGCATGGCAGCACCACGCATGGAATTGGTGGGGCCGGAGGCGAAGGTGAGGACGGGATAACGCTCCACATAGTCGGGAGACATCAATGTTCCGTCGTTCTGGCTGATGAAAAAGGGCGCCTTGATGTCCAGTTCCTTCAGCGCGCTGCGGAAGGAGGAGACAACCTTACGGGAGAGCTCGGCCAGCGAGGCATTCATGATCGAGGCGTTTTCACGCTCAAGGAAACCCACCCTGCCGATTTCATGGCTGAGCGAGATGGCGATGTCGGGAACCGCGTCGCGCAGGATTTCGGCGGCGCGAAGCTCCATTTCCGGCGTGACCGGCGAAAAAACCGAGGTGATGGCCGCCGTCTTCAGGCCGCGTTCGCGCACGGTGGCGGCAACCTCCATCAATCCCTTTTCATCGAGAGGCGCGATGGTGCGCCCGTCGAATTCATGTCCGCCGCGCAGCATGAATGTGTGGCGGCCAAGCGTGTCGGCCAAGTCCTTCGGCCAGTCGGTCAGCGGCGGCAGGCCCTTGGTGGCCGGCAGGCCGAGGCGGATGGCGGCGACTTCCAGCAGGCGCTTGCGCTCGACCACGGCATTGGTGAAATGGGTCGTGCCGATCATCACCGCCTGAATTTGCGAGACGGATGCGCCCGTCATGCCGAGAAGCTTTTTCAGCACCGCCACGATGCCCGAGCCGACATCGGCCGTTGTCGGGCTTTTGCAGGCGCCGATGACCGCTGCCCCATCCATAAGGGCGGCGTCGGTATTCGTGCCACCCACATCAATGCCAATACGCATGTCTTTCTCCTGTCGATTGACAAGGGAAGGGCGCCTGCGCGGCCGGTCGCCGCACATTGCATCCTTTCCCGATTTTCTGGTTCCGGTGCCGGGCCTCAGGCCACCAGCACTTCGGATCGTTCCGGGTCCCACGTCACGCCGATCGCCTGTCCGGGCGACAGCCTGGCGAGATGGGACTGGTTCTGCCGCTCGGCGACGATATCCTGCCCGCCGACCGAAAGATGGTAACGGACAAGGGCGCCCTGATAGGTTTCCGAAACGACGGTTGCCGCAAGGCCGGTGCCGGCCTCGCCGATGATGATGTTCTCCGGCCTGACCACCAGCTTGACGGCCTTGCCTTCGGCAAAATTGTCGGATGGAAGCCGGGTCAGCGCCGTGCTGTCGCCGAAGCGGACCGCGAGTCTTTCGCCTTCGCGACCTCTCACCGTGGCATCGATGACGTTGGACTGGCCGATGAAGGTGGTGACAAAAAGCGTCTTCGGCCTTTCATAGATTTCCTGCGGCGTGCCCACCTGCTCAACTTTGGCTTTCTGCATCACGCCGATGCGGTCGGACATGGTGAGCGCCTCATCCTGATCGTGAGTCACGTAAACGGTAGTGATGCCGAGCTTCTTCTGCAGGTCCTTGATCCAGTATTTCATCTCCTCCCTCAGCGATTTGTCGAGCGCGGAAAGCGGTTCGTCAAGAAGCAGGATGCGCGGTTCGGTGACCAGCACGCGGGCAAGGGCCACACGCTGCTGCTGCCCGCCGGAGAGCTGGCGCTGATAGCGGTTTTCATATCCCATCAGCCCGACCTGGCGTAACGCGAAGGCGACGGAGCTGTCGATTTCCTCCCTGGATTTCTTGCGCAGCTTCAGGCCGAAGGCGATGTTTTCCGCCACGCTCATATGCGGAAAAATCGCATAGTTCTGGAAGACGATGCCGATGTCGCGCTTTTCGGGCGGCAGATGGGTGACATCATCCGATCCGATCAGAATCTGCCCCGATGATGGGCGGATGAAGCCGGCGATCATGCGCAATGTCGTCGACTTGCCGCAGCCGGAAGGTCCCAGCAGCGAGAAGAATTCGCCCTGCTCTATGTGCAGATCGATGCCCGCGACCGCGACATTGTCGCCATAGGATTTGACGAGGCTTTTTAGTTGAATATCCGACATCGGCTTCCGTTGTCCTTTCCCTCTGGGGCGTGGCCGGCGGGGCCGGCCACGACGTTCTGCGGGTGCGAGGGTCAGCCCGCGAAGATTTCGTTCACGGTCTCGACGATATCGTCTTCGTTTTCGAGATAGGCCTTCCAGTCCGGCAGCCAGAAATCCTTGGTGGCGTCGGCGCTGTTGACGATGCCGGCCTTGACGAGATTGTCCGGCAGGACGGCGTTGGAGACGGTGGGGCGCAGGTAGAATTCCTTGCCCATATTGGTCATGAAGGACGGCTCCAGCGCACGGTTGAGAAGCGCATAGGCAAGCTTCTTCTGGGTCGGCTCGGAATAGCGGCTGACCGTGTAGGTCTGGGTGAGGATCGGCTGAAGTTCCTTCCAGTACATCACGGCGAAGGGAGCGCCCTTGTCGCGGGCCTGCATCGGTTCGGCGTCGCTCTGTACCGCCATGACCACTTCACCGCGATCCATCAGCGTCTGCATGTTGCCGGTGAAATCCGAAATCTTGGCGGGCATCAATTCCTTCATCGCCTTGTAACCGGCATCGAGATCATACTGATCCTTGCCGAACAGCGAGCAGGCGACGAGGAAGAAGTCCATCTGCAGCGTGTTGGAGGTGATGTAGGTGCCGCGCTTGCCGGCGAATTCCGGCTTCCACATGTCCTTGAAGCTGGTCGGCGGCGGCGTGACGAGGTCGGTGCGATAGGCATGCACATACTGGTTGAAGGCCCAGGTGACGCCGACGCCGTTCGAGGTGGCGAAGGGCCAGAGATTTTTGCCGTTCGGCACATTGGGAAGGATTTCGGCGATCGTGTGGAAGAAATCGCCCGCCGCCGCCGTCTTGAACATTTCCGGCAGGTTCCAATTGGTGATGTCGAGCGGCGGTTTCTTCGGCCCGTTGGCGACGAATTTCGGAAACCACGGCCAGGTGGAATCATATTCGATCTTGCAGTTGAAGTCTTTCGCGAAGTCGGTCAGCAGATATTTGTGCACCAGTTCGCCCCAGGGGCCGCCCCATTCGCCTACCCGCAACACCGCGCCGCCGGCATCGAAAACGGAACCGTCATAGGTCACATCCTGCGAGAAGGCATGGTTGATGTTGAAGAGCGGCAAGGTTGCCGCTGCGGCACCCATCTTGAGGAGCCTGCGGCGGCCGGGATCGAATGTCATTCCTGTCATGTCCATGTTCCCCTTGTTTTTGAATCTATGGATACGGGTATTTCATTGAATGTCCGGCGGAGCCCTAGCCGCCGAAAATGCGCTTCAAATTGATGAGCCTGGAGGTTGCCACCATCGAGACGACGACGAGAAGGATGGCGAAGATGCCTGCCGCAGCCGCGGTGGGTTCGAAGGCGTAGCGCAGCGCCACATACATCGCCATCGGCAGCGTCTGCAGGTTTGGCGTCGAGAGAAACAGCGTCACCTCGAACTGGCCGAAGGAAATGATGAAGGCGAAGATGGTGCCCGCCGAGATGGCCGGCGAAATGATCTTCAGCGTCACGAGGCGGAAAGCGGTGAAGGGAGAGGCTCCGAGCGAGCGCGCCGCCTCTTCCAGGCTGCGGTCGAAGCCGACGAGTGCTGCGGTGACCGTGGCGATGACGAAGGGGCAGGTGACGATGACATGGCCGACGATCAGGCCCGCCATGCTCCGCGCCAGCCCGATGCCGGTGGTGACGTAAAACACATAGAGCGCAAGGCCAAGCACCACCCCCGGCAGGACGATGGGCATCATGAAAAAGGCGCGCAAAGGTGCGACAAGCCGGCCGGAGGAGCGCGTCAGGAAAAGGGCGGCCATGGTGCCTAGTACCGTCGAAATCGCTGTCGAGATGCCGGCAACGAGGAAGGAAACGCCATAGGCCGAAAGGAAGGTCGGCGAGGTCAGGAAGGCATAGATCCAGCGCAACGAAAAACCCTGAGGCGGAAAGGTCAGGTAGTCGCCGGCGTTCAGCCCGGACAGGATGACGATGATGACGGGGACCAGCAAAACCGTCAGCGTCAGGACCGACAGAAGCCTGAAAACAAGCGGAATGGATGATTCTTCACGCATCAGCTGCGCCCTCCCGTGGTGCGCATGGCAGCGCGGTGATAGACGGCGATCGCCATCAGGCTGGTGACGAAGAGCACCACGGCGATTGCCGCGCCGAATTGCCAGCGCCCGGTTTCCGCCACCTGCTGGTAGATGTGGATCGGCATGACCATGACCTTCCAGCCGCCCATCAGCGCCGGCACAACATAGGATGAAATGGCGAGTGCGAAGACCAGCAACGTGCCCGCCAGAATTCCCGGCATGGAAAGCGGCAGCACGATGGAGAAGAAGGCTCGCATGCGGGAGGCGCCAAGCGATCTGGCTGCTTCTTCCAGCGCCGGATGGATGGATTTGATGATGCCGATCAATGACAAGATCATGAAAGGCAGCGTGATTTGCACCAGCCCGACCACGACGCCGAAGATGTTGTACATCAGCGGCAGCGGCTGCGAAACGATGCCCATTCGGATGAGCGCGCCGTTGATGAGACCGTTATCGCCGAGAAGTACCATCAGCCCATAGAGCCGGATGACCATGTCGAGCTGCATGGACGATAATACGAGGATCATCAGCAGGGTGTTACGGCCGGGATTGACCGTTTTGGCGATGACATAGGCAAGCGGATATCCAAGCACCAGGCAGACGAGCGCCACCACGGCGGCAATGCCGACGGAACGCAAGATGGCCTCGTAATAGATGGCGCGGGTGAATATGCGCACGAAATTGTCGAAGGTGATTGCGCTCGACAATGTGATGACGCCGGCCACCGATTTGTTGAAGGCGAGGGCGAAAAGCGAGGCGGTGGGCACGACGAAAAAGGCGATGAAAAAAATCAGGGCGGGCAGCAGGAGCAGCCAGAAGCCGAAACCGTCATCGAAGCGTTTTCGCGCCGGCGGAACCTGAGCGAGGGGCAGGCCGTCCATCTGCTTGTCCGTTGTCGTCATTGCGGATACCGCCATGTTGCGTGGTCCCCCGTCATTCGGCCGCTTGCGGCAACATGGCCCTGTGCAGTGCGTCGTAGCCGATCAATTCCTTTTCCGGCGGTGCCGGATAGGTCGTCTTGCTCTGGGAAAGGCCGGCGCGGACGAGGCCGGCGGCAATGGAAACGGCTGTCGGGATGGGATCGACGACGGGAACGTCGATGCCCTCGGCAAGCAGCCCTTCATGCAGGCCGGCGGCGCATCCCATCAGGCCGGTGCAGCCGAAGATCAGGGCTTCCGCGCCGTCTTCCTCCACCGCCTTCCTGCCTTCCTCGACGAGGCGGCGGGCGGTGGCGGCAAGGTCCGTTTCGAGCTCCAGCACGGGAATATCGACACTGCGCACCGAGGCCAGCTTACTGGAAAGGCCACTAAGGGCGGCGGTGTTTTCAAAAGACGGGATCAGGCGGCGCATGACGGTGATGACGGAGAATTTGTGTCCCAGCATGGAAGCAACATGCATGCCGGTTTGGCATGGCCCGAGAACGACCATGCCGGAAATCTCCCGGGCCGGGCGCAGGCCGGGATCGCCCATGCAATCGATGATGACGGCATCGACGCCGTCACGTTCGGCGCGCGCTATTTCAAGCAGGGTGCCGGGAACGGACATCGCCGCCTCGAACTCGCTTTCGATCGAGCCCGGCCCGGTGGCTATTTCGGCGTGGGAAAGGCTGATGCCGGGATATTCCAGCGCCTTGAGATCCGCCAGCTTGCGAAAGCCGCGCGTTACGATGGGGGATACGACACGAACATGGATGTCACGCATTCTCGATATCTCCTTCAGCACCGCAACGACTTGCATATGCGGGCAAAACCAGGCCTGAAGCTGCGTATCCGACGCTTGCCGAGCCTCCGGTGACTGCGCCGCTTGTTCCGATGCCTTACGGTGCATCGGCTTGCCGCCGGACGAAAGAGCTTAGGCGAATAGGGGCTTCACTCTTTTGGGTGGGTAGTATGGCTGGTTTGAAAGCGCAGTACCTATCCGTTTAGATAGGTGCCGCTGCATAAAACAGATGCGCCTGCGATGTTTGACTAAACATTGGGCGATCAAAGTCGTAAAATGAGGCGCTTTTGGCGTTTCGCGAACCGTTTAACTGCAAGCGGGCTTACGGGAGGCGCAGCGCCCGCACCCAGTCGTGAGCCGGGTGCAGGCGGTCAAGGCATTCTCGCAGCCAGAGGCGTTCCGAAAGAGATAGCTTTGGCTGGGCGCTTGCGAAATCGTTCTCGTCCTTGGGGCGCCTGTGCTTTGCCTTGAACAGAAGCACGGCGGCGGGATTGAGATAAGGGATGCCGTCTGCGGTCAGCGACACCATTTCGATCCGAGGCCGCGTTACTTCCGGATTTCTCTTGTAAACCCACGTGTCATTCGTCCCCGGCTCGATCATCATATCGGCGCGCCAGCACCCGGCAGGGCGATCGAAGCACCATATTTGAAAAATCTCGGGAGCCGGGTGCTGGTCCGCCGGCAGCGGTTCGATAGTGCCATCGTTGACGGTATAGAACTCCATGTCACCCAGTTTCCGGCGAAAAATACTCAGATCTTCGCGCAGGACGGTGAATTCGAGATCGTCATGTTCGCGCGTCTTGCTCCCCTGCCACAGGTCGAGAGCCCAGCCGCCGACAACGCACCATGGCCGCGATACGCCGTCCAGTCGCTGGGACAGTTCGGCAGGGCTCCAGGGGTTCCACGCATTCTGGTCCGGCACAAGCGGGTGATCACTCATCATATACGGTCGCTTCCATGCAATTTTCGTATTGTCGTTTATTTGCCGGTGGCCTCAAGGCCAACGCTTCAGCAGCCCCGCCAGAAGCCTCAGCGCCTCCGTGAGATCGTCGAATGACGGGCCGCCGAGACAGAGCCGAATACCGCTCGCCGGATCGTCGGGATTCACCAGCATGGATTCGGGAGGGGTCAACTTGATACGCATCGCCGCAGCGGCGAATGCGAAACGATTGGCGGCGTCGCGTTCCATCGGCAGCCAGACGTTGTATGCATCGGGATGCGAGCCAAGCTGGTTCGTGCCGAGCAGTGAAACAGCCAGGCTGGAGCGCCGTCGGGCCTCATGGCGCAAGTCCCGCTGGATTGACGAGATGATGCCGGAGGTGAGCCAATCTCCAACCACCGCGCAGGAGAGTGTGGATGGGGCCATCGGCATGTCCTGCAGAAGGTCTTCGGCGGTGTCGTGCAGCCCTTCCGGCAATGCAAGCACGCCGATCTGCAGGCCGGGACCAAGGGACTTGGAGAGCCCGTTCACATGAAACGAGATTTCAGGAGCCAATGAGGCGAGCGGCGGCAAGGCCTCGGCCGATGCTGCATAAACACCGTCCTCGATGATCCATACGCCCGCCCGGCGGCAAATATCCGCAATGATCTGCCGCCGCGCTGCGCCCATGGTGACGGTTGTCGGATTATGCAGCGTCGGCGTCAGATATACTGCTGTGCCGTCACGCGACGTCGTGCCGGCGAGCGCTGCGGCAAGCGCTTCCGGCACCATGCCTTCGGCATCGATTTCAACGCCCTGCATCCGGTATCCTTTACGCCGGGCCAGTGCGATCGCGCCGGGATAGGTGATCCGTTCGGTCAGGAGCAGACCCTTCGGGCCGCAGGCGAGATCGAAGGCCAGGGCCAGCGCCTGGCGGGCGCCGCTTGTCAGCACCAGATGTGACGGATCGACGGTCAGGCCCAGCGTTTCGAGCCAGTGGGCCAGAATGCGGCGGTGTTCCAGATGTCCGGCGGGCGGGGCGTAAAGATTGATGTGATCCGCATCGATCCTGCGGGCGATCCCCGTTAGCGTTCTGGCCAGAATGCGGGCATTAAGCGTGGCCGGCGGCGCATTGGAGGAGAGGTCGAACTGCCCATCCTTGTGCGCCTCCTGAAGCGCCACGAATGTTCCCCGTCCCTTGACGCTGCGTGTCAGCCCGCGCCGTTCGAGAACTGAATAGGCTTTTGTCACCGTGCCAAGCCCCACCCCCAGTTTCCATGCGAGATCGCGATGGGCGGGCAGACGGTCGCCGCCCGTCAGCCGCCCCTCGATGATGTCATCGGCAAGCGCAAGCACCAGCCGCTCTGCGGCATTCGCCTCAATGTCTGCAAGACGGGGAGTCCAGGCGGATTGCAGCAGCACGATCATACCTTCGATAAAAGTGTCACGTTACACTATTTCAATAAACAGCAAGTGTAACATAGGCTATGACGAGGCTGATTGAAATCCACACTTTACGGCGGGCGGCGATCATGCGGCGTGCCTGGAGGATCGAATGTTCAGCCATGTGACCGTCGGAACGCGTGATCTTGAGCGGGCGGAACACTTCTACGATGCCGTGCTTGCCCCGCTCGGTCTGACGCAGCGGGTCGTTGCCCCGGATGGCGGGCCTGCGGCGCTTTGCTGGATAGGAGCACACTCCCCGTTGCCCCGGTTTTATGTCTATCGCCCTTTCAACGGCGAGCCGGCCACGGTTGGCAACGGCGGCATGGTCGCCTTTCTGGCATTGTCGAAAGAGGCGGTGGAGACGGCCCATGCCGGCGGCCTTGCGCATGGCGGCACGGATGAAGGAGGTCCGGGGCCACGCCCGCATTACGGAGACGGCTATTTTGGCGCCTATCTGCGTGACCCTGATGGCAACAAGGTCCACATCGTTCATCGCGGAGATCTCCAGCAATAGTGCTTGGAGAGGTGTCCTGTTTGCGGAGAAAATCGGAATGATCGTCAGCCAGATCGCCCTCGTCTACGGCACCTATATCGTCGCCACCGCCAGCCCGGGGCCGAGCAACATGGCGATCATGGGCACGGCGATGCGTGACGGCCGGCTGCCCGCCCTTGCTTTGGCGGCCGGTGTCATCAGCGGCTCACTCTTCTGGGCGATCCTTGCGGCGACGGGCATGTCCGCCGTGCTGGCGGCCTATGCCCAGGCGCTTTTCATCATCAAGATATTGGGCGGCATTTACCTGCTGTATCTGGCCTTTCGAGCGGGCCGGTCGGCCCTGAAGCCGGTCTCCGACCTTGCCGGGACGAATACCGGGCGTGCGACGCCGCCCTATCGGGCGCTCTACCGGCAGGGTCTCCTCATGCATATCGGAAACCCGAAGGCGATCATGGCCTGGATAGCGATCATGTCGCTGGGATTTCGCGAGGACGCGCCCGCGGGCATGTTGCCGGCGATCATTGGCGGCTGCGCCCTTCTCGGCATCATCGTGTTCGGAAGCTATGCAATTCTCTTTTCCACCGCCTCGATGATTGCGCTCTATACCAGATTTCGGCGCTGGATCGAATCCGTACTTTCTGCGGTATTTGCCGCCGCGGGGCTGAAATTGCTTCTCTGGCAGAATTGACAGGCCGACCCGTCCCCATTGCCAATCGATCCCAACCGAAAGAACCGTGTCATGACCTTCGAGATCCATATGATTGATGTATTCGGCTCCGGGCCGTTTTCCGGCAATCCGCTGGCGGTCGTCAGCGGTGCCGATGTTTTATCGACGGATGAAATGCAGCGATTGACGCGATGGTTCAACCTCTCCGAAACCACCTTCCTGCTGCGGCCCACCCACCCGCAGGCTGACTACCGGGTCAGGATATTCTCGCTGGACAGGGAGTTGCCCTTTGCCGGGCATCCCACACTGGGCAGCTGTCATGCCTGGCTCTCCGCCAATGGCATGCCCAGCAATGAAGCCGCTATCGTTCAGGAATGCGGCGCGGGGCTCGTCACGATCCGGCGCTCGCATGGACGACTTTGTTTTGCCGCTCCGCCGCTGATCCGTTCCGGCGCACCGACGCCGGTCGAACTGGAAGAGGCGCGCCAGCTCCTGGGGATCGAGGCTCGCGATATCATCGATGCCGCCTGGGTCGACAATGGCCCCGGCTGGCTCGGAATCAGGCTCGCATCGGCCGAAAAGGTGCTTGGCATCAAGCCGGCCCGCAGTTGGTCCCGCCACATCGATATCGGTGTGGTTGGTCCTCACGCGGAAGGCGGCGAAACCGCATTTGAAGTTCGCGCCTTCTTCAGCGATCATCTCGGCGTCATCGTCGAAGATCCCGTTACCGGAAGCCTCAACGCGTCTTTGGCGCAATGGTTGTTCGCGACGGGTGTGGCTGGTGAAGACTATGTCGCGGCGCAGGGGACGAGTCTTGGCCGCCGGGGCCGCATATACCTGACGCGCGATGATGCCGGCCAGATATGGGTTGGCGGCGAAACGCGCACGCATGTCGAAGGCCGGTTGCACGGCCTTTGAAAAGACAGATGAAAACGAGGTGACTTGATGAATGGTAATGTGTACCGCCCTATTTCCGAACGCGTATTGGCAGATGATTGGGGGCGGCTGACCAAGTATGAGTATGAGCTCAGGCTGAGGGATGGAAGCTGGCAAAGGCAGACCCGGGAGGCATATGATCGTGGTAACGGTGCAACATGCCTGCTGTACAATCCGGCAAGCGACACTGTCCTTCTGACCCGTCAGTTCCGGTTGCCGGTGCTTTTGAATGGCGGTCTGGAATCGTTGATCGAGACACCGGCGGGGCTGCTGGAGGGTGCTGACCCGGCAACGCGGATGCGTGCGGAATTGATGGAGGAAACCGGTTATGAGGTTTCCGAACTTACGCATTTGTTCGATATCTATATGAGTCCCGGATCGGTCACGGAATATCTGGCCTTTTTCTCCGGCGAATATGCCGAGAAACATAAGGTCGGGGCAGGTGGTGGTTCAGCGGACGAGGGCGAAGATATCGACGTGCTGGAAATCGCCTTGCCCGAGGCGATGCGGATGATCGGCCAGGGCGATATTCGCGATGCCAAGACGATCATTCTGCTCCAGCATCTTGCCATCCGGCTTTTGCAGGAAAAGGTCGCGGCACGCTGAACGATGCTCCCGGTCTGGCGCGGCAGCGCCGGATCAACCCGATCATCGTCCTGCAATTCAAAATCGCATGGGGAGCTCGTGTGGTTCTCCATGCCCTTTGCCGTCGGTAAGATCACCGGGCGAAAAGATTGGCGGCCATGTAGTCTACAAATGCTCTGACTTTTGGAGAAAGATATCGATTGGTCGGCCAGAGGACACGGAAGGTGCCTGTATCTGCCATATAGTCGTCCAGCAGCGATGCCAGTTTCCCCTGAGCAACTTCGGACGCCACGGCGAATGAGGGCAGGCATGTTATTCCGAATGATCGTTCTGCAAGGTAGATCAGGGGTTCCAGCGTGCTCGCAACGGTAGCGACCGGCAGATCGATCCTGATTTCCCGCCCTTCGCGAACCAGTGGCCAAGGCTCGAGCTTTCCGGAATTGGCGAAGCGATGGTGAAGGCAGCGGTGCCGGACAAGATCTTCCGGAATCTCAGGGCGTCCATGGGCCTCGAGGTAATCAGGCGCCGCCACGATACTGTGTCTGAACGTGCCGAGCTTGCGGCTCATCAGCCGTGTGTCCCTGATCTCTCCCGTTCGGATGACGGCGTCGAATCCCTCCTCGATGACATCAACCAGACGATCGGTAAAATCGAGGTCGAGGCTGATTTCGGGATATGCCTCCATGAAGGCGGATATCGTCGGCATCAGAAGCATGCCTGCCAGCGGCAGGCTCACGCGAAGCTGTCCGCGCGGGACCGCCTGCGATCTCGATAGCTGTGCCTGCACGGTCTCATATTCGGACTGGATGCGTCGGCATGTATCGAGGAAAAAACTTCCGTCCTCCGTCAGGGCCATGCTGCGCGTCGAGCGATTGAACAGCCTTACGCCCAGCTCCTCCTCCAGACGCGCAATAGCTTTTCCGACGGCGGATCCCGAGATGCCGAGGCGATGCCCGGCGGCCACGAAGCTTCCCGCTTCCGTCACCTGAATGAATATGCCGAGTGTTCCAAGCTTGTCCATGATGCCGCAATTAAGGAATTTTCGTCCGGTATGTTAAGAATAGCAGCTCGTTTATCCGCTATTTTGCTTCCGATATCCAGATGTCGCCGCCGCCGAAATGGCCCGAGCTTCAAATGGAGACAACTCATGGAAACGAAACCCAGCGCAGCTTTTGCGGGCTCTCCCGCTCCCACGACCTTCGTTGTCAACGTCATTCATGCCCATCCGGGAAAGCAGGACGAAGCCTTCGCCATTATTCAGGATGTCGTTCACTATGTTGCGGAACGAAAAGAAGGGTTTCTCTGGAGCAGCCTTGCGAAAAGCACCGACGGAGAAACGGTCGTCAATGTCGAGGCCATTCAGGGAACCGGCAATGTCGACGAGTTCTTTTCCGATCCGCAATTCGTCGAAAAATTCCGGAAACTGGACACCGTCTCCAGCAGCGAGTTTCACACATACACCGTCGGCGACCTTGTTCTCCCGAAGCCCATTGCTGAGTGACGGATAGAGCGCGTGCGGCTCTGAAAACGTGCCGGTCAGGTGGCGGCCGGGGGGGCTTCCCCCGGCATTGGTACGGGAGGCCGTCGCCGGGCCGTGGTCAAAACACTCGATCAGTATGTCGAGCAGGCACACAGGGCGGTCACTAAGAACCGGGCAGGGATGGCGGGCGTCTGTGGGCTCCCGTCATCCCGTCGCCTCAAGACTATTCTCCCGCCCTGGAAACGAGGCCGGCGCAATCACTTCAGAAAGGGAGGCGTCGGCTTTGATCGCTTGCCTATGGGCGCGCGCATCGGACATACTGCCCCTTGAACCACAAAGGCCAAGGGCAAGACGAAGCCAGAGACTTGGAGCTGGATCGCGGAGCCATGCGAGAAGATTGAGCCCATGAATACGCGATTCCTCGAAACTTTTCTCTGGGCTGCCCGATTGAGCAGCTTTTCGGCAGCCGCGGAACGTTTGCACACAACGCAAGCATCGGTATCCAACCGGATTGCCGCATTGGAGCGGGAGCTTGGTGTCGTGCTGTTCACGCGCGATGTGCGCTGCGTCAACCTCACGCCCGCCGGCCGTCTGGCGCTGCAACATGCCGAAAAGATCGTCAACCTCACCGGCGAGTTCCGGCAGATCGTCAGTAACCGCGAGGCGCTGAGGGGTACGGTGCGGATCGGTGCCGCCGATACCATCGTCTATGCCTGGCTCCCGCTGCTCATCCGCCGTGTGAACGAACAATATCCCGGTGTCAGCCTCGATCTGACCATCGATACCAGTCTGAAACTCTCGCAGCGCATTCAGAACGGCGAGGTGGATGTCGGTTTCATCATGGGGCCGATCATGGCTGCGGATATTTATAATTCACCGCTCTGCACCTTCGAATCCTGTTGGGTCGGTGCGGTGGAATTGCCGCTGCCGGAAACCGGTGTGACGCTTGAAGATATAGCGCATTTTCCGCTGCTTACCTTCTCGACCGGCTCGCAGCCGCATCAGGCGTTGCGGGCGCTTCTCGATTCCCACGGACTGTCCGACAGCCGCATCTACAATTCCAATTCGCTGTCGATCATGACGCGCCTTGTGGCCACGGCTGTCGGGGTGGGCGCCTTGCCGCGCGTTTTGGTGGACGGCATCATCAAATCGGGCGAAGCGCGTATTCTCGACATCACACCGGCGGTGCCGCCTCTTACCTTCCACACGGTTTATCAGGAGCGCGGCGACAATGCGCTTGCCCGTGCCATTGCCGACATGGCGACGGAAATCGTCAGTGAAACCACCACGCAATGGATGACGGCCGCAGCTTAAATTTTATGCTGCAACGCAAAATGATTAATCTATAAGCTTACCTTATGGGTTTCGATAGAGTTTTTCCGTTTGTCAGGAAAACAGTTCCCGTTCTTAATTCTCCTCGCAACATGAGAGGAGAGCAACGTGAAAGTCTCACTTGTTCAAATGAATACCCAGAACGACAAGGCAGAAAACCTCAAGGTTGCTGCCGATTTAATTGAGAAGGCAGTCAAGGCGGATAGTCCTGACCTTGTTGTTCTTCCAGAATACTTCGCATTTCTTGGAGATAATCCTCAGGAAATGCATGAGAGCGGGGAAGAATTTCCCGGCGGCGAGATTTACTCGCTGCTTTCGGATCTGGCCAGAAAACACGCGATCACGCTGCATGCCGGTTCCATCGTCGAGAAGGAAGGCAACCGCTTTTACAATTCGACGCTCGTTTTCGGCACGGACGGCAAACAGGTCGCCCGTTACCGTAAAATTCACCTGTTCGACGTCGATACGCCGAACGGCATTAGCTACCGTGAATCCGATTCCGTTGCCCGTGGCGAAGAGGTCGTGACCTACAAGGTTGGCGACAGGACGGTCGGCTGCGGCATCTGCTACGATATCCGCTTCCCGGAACTGTTCCGCGCCCTGCGGGACAAGGGTGCAGATGTCATCGTTCTGCCGGCCGCTTTCACGCTGATGACCGGCAAGGACCATTGGGAAGTGCTGGCCCGCGCCCGCGCTGTCGAAACCCAGACCTATTTCCTCGCTGTCGGCCAGATCGGCACCCATGCGGGCGGCAAGAAGGCCTGCTGGGGTCATTCCATGGTCATCGATCCGTGGGGTCACATCGTCGCGCAATGCTCCGACACCGTCGGGACTGCGGGCGCCGCTCTCGACTTCGACTATTCGGCCAAGGTGCGCGCCAACGTGCCGGTGGCGAACCACCACGTTCTCTGATCGGAGAAAGACCCAATGTTTATCGTCAACCCCATGCCGGAACAGATCGGCGCCGACATCATCGAGCTTCTTGAAAAGGTCGAAGTCGCTACGATCGGCCATGTGCTTCATTCCGGTTTCGTCGATCCTGAAATCCGGGCCGTTCTTCCGGGCAAGCGCGTGGCGGGCACCGCCGTCACGCTGCGCATCCCGAATGCGGATTCGACCATGCTCCACTACCTGACGCAACTCGTGCGTCCGGGCGATATCGTTCTCATCGACCGTTGTGGTGATACGCGCCACGCCTGCTGGGGCGGTGTCATCACCAACACCATGAAGATGGCCGGCGTCAAAGCCGGTGTCGTCGATGGCCCGGCGACCGATTTCTCGGAGTTCACCAAGGTCGACATGCCCATGTGGTGCCGCGGCCCGTCGCCGATCACCACCAAGATCCTTGGTCTGGAAGGCGCGATCAACGTTCCGATCAGCGTCGGCGGCCAGATGATCAATCCGGGCGATGCGATCCTGTGCGACGAAAGCGGCGTTGTCGCCCTTCATCCGAGCCAGGCCCGTGCCATGGCGGAACGCGCCATCGGCATGCAGGAAGCCGAGATCGTGCTTCTGGAACGCCTGCGCAACGGCGAGAAGCTGCCGGATATTTCCGGCGCCAACAAATTCGTCCAGGCGAAGCTGAGCGCCTGACACAATCTTTCGGGTGGCGGATCCGTTCGCCACTCCCAATAACAATAGAGGAGAACAGGACAATGAAGAAATCGATACTTCTGAGTGGGATTCTCATGCTCGGCGCGGCCGCCATGCCGGCGCACGCCCAGCAGACCGTGACGTTCCTTGGCTATAGCGGCCTTTTCCAGGAACGTTACACCAAGGCCGTCATCGAGCCTTTCATGGCCGCCAACCCGGATATCAAGGTCGACTATTTCCCGCAGCAGGGTTCCGCCGCCATGCTCGGCTCGCTGCGCGCCCAGAAAGCTGCTCCGCAATCCGATATCGCGCTGATGGACGTCTCCGTCGCCAAGACCGGCACGGATGAAGGCCTGTTCGACAAGGTCGATGAAAGCGTTACCAAGAACGTTGCCGACCTCTATCCGAACGCCCGCTTCGAAGGCGTCGCCGGTGTCGGCGTGACCTTCGACAACCTCGTTCTCATCTATAACACCGATGCAATCAAGACCGCGCCGGACAGCTGGAATGCCCTGAAAGACAGCGCCTTCAAGGGCAAGATCGCCATGCTGAGCGCTCCTGACATCGTCGGTATCGGCACGACCATCATCATGGACCACATGAATGGCGGCACCGACTTCATCAAGAATATCGACGCTGGCATCAATGCGATGGCGGAAGTCGCGCCGAACGTCCAAACCTGGGAACCGAAGCCGGAAGTCTATCCGACTGTGGTCAATGGCCAGGTGTCGCTGGGCGTGGGCTGGAACGCCCGCAGCCAGGTGAATGCCGATGGTTCCAAGGGTAAGATGAAGGTCGTTCTTCCGAAGGAAGGCACGATCCTGCAGATCAATACGCTCAACCTCGTCAAGGGCGGCCCGTCGTCCGAGGCGGCCCGCAAGTTCATCGATTACGCGCTGAGCCCGGAAGCCCAGGCCGCCTTCACCGCCGCCATGTATTATGCGCCGACCAACGCCAAGGCCACGGTGGCTCCCGATGTCAGCGATCGCACGGTCGTCAAGGCGATGGACAAGGTTATCCCGGTCGACTGGATCGGCCTCTCGAAGGTTCGTGACCAGATCACGCAGGACTGGCGCCGCAAGGTCATCCCGCTCAGCCGCTAAGGCTTTCACGCCCGGTGTGAAAAATGGCAAGACTTCCGCATCCCCTTCGGGCGGATGCGGAAACGGCATGGCCCCCGGCTCATTTCCTCCGTCGGTGTTGGGATCGATGGAGGGTGGCCCGAAGGCCTGCATAGGGAAAACGCCGCGCAGAGTGCAGGTGAATTTCCGCCGCGATTGCATAGATCAAGGGACAGGGCATGTCCGCGACCCCGCCGGGATGGGGACATGTTCTGGAGAAAGGCAAAAAGCCAGAATGGGAACTTCAGACATCATGCAGCCAGGATTTCTCTCGATTCGTTCATTGACCAAGCGCTACGAAACCATGGTCGCCGTGGATAATCTCAATCTCGAGATTCCCAAGGGCGAACTGGTTGCCTTCCTCGGTCCATCCGGCTGCGGCAAGTCGACGTCGCTGCGCATGATTGCCGGCCTTGCCCCCGTGACGTCAGGTTCGATCCTGATCGACGGCAAGGATGTGACGCAGCTTGCGCCCTACAAGCGCGATATTGGCCTCGTTTTTCAGAGCTACGCGCTTTTCCCGCATATGACGGTTCTCAAGAACGTCATGTTCGGTCTTGAAATGCGCAAGGTGCCGGCTGCCGAAGCGGAACGGCGTGCGCGCGAAGCGATTGCCATGGTGCGGCTGGAAGGGCGCGAGGATCGCCGGCCCGCCCAGCTTTCCGGTGGCCAGCAGCAGCGCGTCGCACTGGCGCGTGCACTGGTCATCCAGCCCTCTATCCTTTTGTTTGACGAACCTCTTTCCAATCTCGACGCCAAGCTGCGCGATGAGATGCGCTCTGAAATCCGCCGCATCCAGAAACAGCTCGGCATCACCTCCATCTTCGTCACCCATGATCAGGTGGAGGCGCTCAGCATGTGCGACAAGGTCGCCGTGCTCAATGGCGGGCGTCTGGAACAGCTCGGCACGCCGCACGATCTTTACGAGCGCCCGGCGACGGCTTTCGTCGCCTCTTTCGTCGGCCGCACCAACAGGCTGGTCGGCAATGCCGTCGGCGATCACATCACGGTCGGGGATGCGGTATTGCGTGCGCCCGGCTCGCACAGTGGCACGATCGACCTTATGGTACGGCCGCACCGTATGGCCATGACGGTTGCCGGTGACGCCGCACCCGATTTCGACGGAGCGCCGGTCAATCGCATCGCCGGTGAGGTTCGCGATGTCTATTATGCAGGCGATATCCTTCACTACGAGATCGCCGCGGGCGGACAGACATTGTCGGTGGAGCGCGCGACTTCCGGCGGGGAAACACCTGTGGCGGCGGGCAGCGCGGTCAGTCTCATCTGGCGGGTGGAGGACACGCTGGTCTTCGGAGCAGGACAATGACAGCGGCGGTCATGATCACGGCTCCCGGCAGCCGCACATCCTCCATGGTGTTTCTCGCAACGCTTCTTCTCGGGCCGATCATTGCGGTCAATGGGCTGGCCTTCGTCATGCCCGTCTTCAACCTGCTCCTGCTTTCCTTCCGTGAAAGCCTTGGCGGCGGCGGCCTCGGCGAAGCCCACACGCTCGACAACTGGTCGTCCACCCTGACCGACGGTTTTTATATTGAACTGATCGGCCAGAGCATCCTGACCAGCCTTCTGATTACGGTTCTCACACTCATAGCCTCCTATCCCATCGCGCTTTATCTTCACCGGGCGCAGGGCCGCTGGAAGACGCTGCTGCTGGTACTCGTCATTTCGCCGTTGCTCACATCGGCCGTGGTGCGCACCTATGGCTGGATCGCGATCCTTGCCGATGACGGCCTCATCAACAACATCCTCTTAGCGCTCGGTGCCGAAAGCGGTGTGCGGCTGCTGTTCAACAAGGTCGGCGTCGTCATCGGTCTTACGGAAATCCTGATGCCCTATATGATTCTGGCGCTGCTCGCCGGTTTCGGCAGGCTCGATCCGCGTGTCGAAGAGGCGGCGGAAACGCTCGGCGCATCGCCATGGAAGGTATTCTGGCTGATCATCGTGCCGCTTACCATGCCCGGCGTCGCGCTTGGTTGCCTGCTTTCCTTTGTTCTCGCCGTCAGTTCGTTCATCACCCCCAAGCTGCTTGGCGGCGGGCGCGTCTTCCTTCTCGCGACGGAAATCTACGATCAGGCCATCGTGACGCTCAACTGGCCGCTCGCCGCGACGCTGTCGATGATCATCCTCGTGATTTTCGGCGCTGCCCTGGTGCTCTATTCCCGGCTTCTGCGGGCCATTCTTTAAAGGAGATCGAAGATGGAAGAACGTCCCGCTCCGCTGGCGCTGAAAATCGTCGCCTTCGTCATGTTCCTTTTCCTGCTGGCACCCGTGGTTCTCGTCGTGCCGATCTCATTTTCAGCCGATAGCTACATGACCTTTCCGCCCTCCGGGTGGAGCCTGCGCTGGTATGTCGATCTCATGCATAATTCCAAGATGATGGGAGCGCTGGGCACCAGCACCCTTCTCGCCATCATCGTCACCGCGCTCTCCATGCTGATAGCGCTGCCGGCCTCCTATGCCATCGTGCGCATGCGGGTGATTGGGGCGGATGCGCTTCTCGCCTTCTTCACCGCGCCGCTGCTGCTGCCGACCATCGTTCTCGGCCTCGCGATCCTGATCGTCTTTGCCGGTGCCGGCCTGCTCGGCACCTTCACCGGTCTGGTGATCGCCCATCTCATCATCGTGCTGCCCTATGCGCTGCGTGTTCTCACCACCTCGCTTGCCGGCCTGCCGCTGATCTTCGAGGAGGCTGCTTCGACACTCGGGGCATCGCCGCTCACCGTCTTCCGACGCGTGACCATGCCGATGATCGCGCCGGGTGTCGTGGCGACGGCGGCGCTTTCCTTTCTGGTGTCGTTCGACGAAGCGGTAATTTCGCTGTTCCTCACCGGCCCGCGCATCACCACGCTTCCCGTCGCCATGTATCAGCATGTGGAAACGCAGGCTGATCCGCTCGTTGCGGCCATTTCCGTTCTCTTGATCGTGCTCACCCTTGCCGTCGTCCTCATCGTCGACCGCACGGCGGGCCTGACCAAGACTTTCGTGAAATAAAGTCGCGGGGCCGCCGGCTGGCGCTGGCTGCCCCTACTGGCACAGGCGCGAATTTCACTCCCGTTTATGAACGCCGCTGCTGCATCGGCGCGATCCGTCGCGCCTGCTGATTTCGCGTTGAACGACGAAAGCAAAGGGAAGCCCATGGCTCAGATCCCCTCCACGGAATTTGATGTCGCCGTCATCGGCGCCGGCGTCGTCGGTTGTGCGGTTGCCCGCCGTTTCGCACTGGCCGGTGCGAAGGTGGTGGTTGTTGAAAAAGGCCCTGATATTCTCTCCGGAGCCTCCAAGGCCAATAGCGCCATCCTCCATACCGGTTTCGATGCGCCGGAAGGCAGTCTGGAACTGGAACTGGTGAAGGCGGGCCGGGAGGAATATCTCTCCATTCATGGGCAGATGGGCCTCAGCCTCGTCGAAACCGGCGCGCTGGTCTGCGCCTGGAATCCGCACGAGGCGGAAAAACTGCAAGCGATCGCCGATCAGGGCCGGCGCAACGGCATTGCCGGGCTTGAGTTCCTTACGGCCGTGCAGGCCCGTGAAACCATGCCGGGCCTGTCCGAACGCCTTGTCGCTGCGCTCGACGTTCCGGGTGAACATATCATCGATCCCTGGTCCGCACCGCTGGGTTATCTCACGCAGGCGGTGGCGCTGGGCGCAAAGCTGGTGCGCAACGCAGAAGTCCTGTCCGGTGTCTTCGACGGCGTTTGGCGGATCGAGACGACGGCGGGTGTCATCCTTGCCGCGAGCGTTGTCAATGCCGCCGGGCTGTTCGGCGATATCGTCGATGCCCGTCTCGGGCTTCCGCCCGACTTCGCCATCAAGCCCCGCAAGGGGCAGTTCGTGGTGCTGGACAAGGCCGCCCGCCGGCATGTGCCCCGTATCGTCCTGCCGGTTCCGACCGAAATCACCAAGGGCATCGTGGTGTGCCCCACCGCCTTCGGTAATGTTCTCGTCGGCCCGACGGCGGAAGAGCAGGAAAACCGGGAGCGCGCGACGGTCGAGACGGCGACGCTGGAAGCACTGCTGGAGCGCGGTGCGGAGATCGTTTCGGCGCTGGCCTCCGTTTCCGTAACCGCCGTTTATGCCGGTCTGCGCCCCGCGTCTGAAAAGAAGCATTACCGCATTTCCGCCCGGCCGGACCGGCGGGCGATCACGCTCGGCGGCATTCGCTCCACGGGCCTTAGCGCCGCACTTGGTCTGGCGCAATATGCGCTGAGACTTCATGAAGGTTTCGGCACGCATTTTGTCCCACCGCCCTCGGCTCCTGACGTGACGATGCCCAACCTGACGGAAACCTGCGAGCGGGACTGGCAGCGTGCCGATCACGGCGAAATCGTCTGTCATTGCGAACTCGTCACGCGGCGCGAGATCGAGGCGACCTTTTTAAGCCCGGTGCCGCCGGGCGATTTCGGCGGGCTGAGGCGGCGCACCCGTGCCGGCATGGGGCGCTGCCAAGGCTTTTATTGCAACGCCCGGCTGGCCGCGATGACGGGCGACCGCCTGGCGATCCCGCTTGCCGTTCGCGAGGGAGGCGACCGATGAGTGCGGATGTCATCGTGGTCGGCGGCGGCCCGGCGGGTGTGGCGGCGGCGCTGGAGCTGAAAGCGCGCGGTATCGCCCGCGTGATGATCCTCGAGCGCGAGCCGGCCCTTGGTGGTGCAACCCGGCATTGCGTGCATTCGCCCTTCGGCATGCGTGAGTTCGGACGCGTCTATTTCGGCCCGGCCTATGCGCAACGCCTGCAGCGGCAGGCGCAGAATGCGGGTGTCGATATCCGCACCGGTCATTCCGTGGTGGAACTCGGGCAGGATGGCGCGCTGCTGGTGACGTCGGCGCGCGGCGTCGAGACACTGAAGGCCCGGCGTATCGTGCTTGCCACCGGCGCTCGGGAAAAACCGCGCTCCGCGCGGCTATTACCCGGCGACCGGCCGGTGGGTGTGGTCACCACCGGCACGCTGCAATCCTATGTCGCCTTCCACGGCATCATACCCTTTCGCCGGCCGCTTATCGTCGGTTCGGAACTGGTTTCCTTTTCCGCGCTTCTGACCTGCCTGACGCATCGCGCCCGGCCGGTGGCGATGATCGAGCCGGAACCGCATCCGCAGGCGCGGTCGCCTTTCCATTGGTTTCCGCGATTGGCCGGGGTGCCCTTTCATTGTGGCGCGGTACTCACAGATATTCGCGGATGCGGCCGGGTCGAGGAGGCCGATATCCGTTTGGCGGATGGTCGCATCCTGACAGTTCAATGCGACGGTATCCTGCTCACCGGGCGGTTCACGCCGGAGGCAGCGCTTCTCAATGCATCCCCCGTCGAGGTTGCGGCAGGCAGCGCCGGGCCGCTGATCGACCAGGACGGGCGAATGGCCAATCCGATCTTCTTCGCCGGCGGGAATGTCTTGCGGGCCGTGGAAACGGGCGGCTGGGCGTTTCGCGAAGGGCGTCGGGTTGGCGCGGCGGTGGCCGACGATCTCGCCCGGGAACCATGCGGCGCGCCGGGGGTGCCGGTCACCTTCGCCGACCCGCTCAAGCTGGCGGTTCCAGCCATGTTGCGGCCGGGTGGGCTCGACAGAGCCGCATTTCGTGACTTTCAGCTTCGTTTCACCAGACGTATTCAAGGCCGGCTTTCGCTGCATCTCGACGGAACGGACGTGTGGAGCAAGACCGGCCGTTGGCGTCCTGAACGCCGTGTGCTGGTGCCCATTCCCGGCGCGGCGTTTGAAGCGGGGCAGATTGCTTTTCACTTTCAGGAGGCCAATTGATGCGCATTGCCGCAATCGATCAGGGAACGACATCGACCCGGTGCCTTGTGGTGAGCGATGGCGGCACGGCGGAGGTCGTGGCCAGCCGGCGTCACGCACAATTTTATCCGGCCGCCGGCCATGTGGAACATGATCCGGATGAACTGCTGGGCAACATCCGCGCAGTGCTGGCTGCCGCCGGGCCGGTGGATGCCATCGCCATCGCCAATCAGGGCGAGAGTTGCCTGGCGTGGGATGCCGTGAGCGGCGAGGCGCTGTCGCCGGTCATCGTCTGGCAGGATGCCCGCACCGCCGAAGCGCTCTCCGCCCTGCCGCCTTCGGCAACGGATCGTTCGAAAGAGATTTGCGGGTTGCCGCTCGATCCCTATTTTTCGGCCAGCAAACTGGCCTGGCTGGTCAGGCACAATCCGGCAGTGGCACAGGCACGCGCCGCAGGCCGTTTGCGGCTGGGCACCACCGATGCGTTTTTTCTGGACCGGCTGACGGGCAGTTTCCGCACCGACCTTGCAACGGCGTCGCGCACGGGTCTGCTCGACCTTTCAACCGGAGACTGGAGCCCGGAACTCTGCGCGCTTCACGGCGTGCCGCTGGATTGCCTGCCCAAAATCGGCCCTGTCGATGGCGGCTTCGGCGCGGTCGAGGGAACGCCCATCCGCGTTTCCATCGTCGATCAGCAGGCAGCGCTTTATGGGCATGGCTGCCGCAAGGCCGGCGATTGCAAGATAACCTTCGGAACCGGGGCCTTTCTGCTGGCCGTTGCCGGTAACGGGAGGCCTTTGACGGGAGAGCTTCTGCCGACCGTTGGCTGGCAAATGCAGGGCGGCCCTGCGGTTTTCGCCATCGAAGGCGGAATCTATGATGCCGGCGCGGCGCTCGAATGGGCGAAAAAGATCGGCCTCTATGCTGAAAATGCCGAACTCGACGGTTTCGAGGGGCCGTCGGCCATTCGCCGAGGCCTTGTCTTCGTGCCCGCTCTTTCGGGCCTTGCCGCGCCCTATTGGGACAGGCAGGCCGTGCCGTTGTTCATCGGCATGGACCACGCGACCGAGCGGCGTGACATGGTGCGCGCCGTGCTGGAAGGTATTGCCCTGCTGACGGCGCGGTTGATCGAGGCGGCATCGGCTGTCGCCCCCATAGGCGACACGATCTCCATCGATGGCGGTTTGTCGAACAGCCGCTATTTCGCCCGCTTTCTGGCCGCCGCCAGCGGTCGAACCATTTGCGTGCCTGCCATGCGCGAGTTGACGGCGCTCGGTCTGGCGGAACTGTGCGGCGTCGATGTCGCGGCCCTGCGAGGCGATGCCGAGATATTCGCGCCCGACGGATCGGTCGATGCCGAAGACCATGCCCGCTTCGCACGCGCCATAGACAGTGCGCGGAGCTGGCAACGATCCAAAACCTGCACAAGTACGGTTCCGTCGACCGTGCCGGCAGCGGGCATCTGATTTCTCCAATTTAAAGAACAGGCGACAAAGGCGACAGAATTTGATAAATTACAAAACAGCCGGTTGCGGTTTGACGCGTCGATAGAAGTCACCGAGCGTTCCTGTACCGCCAGCCGGATCATGGCGCAGGAGGAGAAGTGCTATGACGGCATTCCATGTCATGGCCGGTGCGAGTGGTGAATTTGCCCGCCCGGAAGTCCGCAAGATTGGCATCCCGGATATTGTGGATGCGTTGAAGCTGGGACTTGAGGACTTTAAAGAAAAGCCGTCCCACTATGTTTTTCTCTGTCTTATGTATCCGATCGCCGGTGTTTTTCTGGTGATGTGGAGTTCCGGCGCCAATCTGCTGCCGGTTATTTATCCGCTGATGTCGGGTTTTGCACTGATTGGTCCGATCGCGGCCATCGGGCTTTATGAAATCAGTCGACGACGCGAGCAGGGGTTGGATAGCTCCTGGCGGCATGCACTGGAGGTTCGTCACTCTCCGGCCCTGCCGTCGATCATCGCGGTCGCCGTCATGCTGTTCGTGCTTTTCGTCGTCTGGTTGATTGTTGCGCAGAGCATCTACACTGCGACTTTCGATGCGACCGGTCCGGTTTCGCTCTCCACCTTTCTGTCGGACGTATTGACGACCTCGCAAGGTCTCTCCCTCATCGTCTGGGGCAATCTGGCCGGCTTCGTTTTCGCGGTCGTCGTGCTGGCGACAACGGTGGTGGCGTTCCCGCTGCTGCTCGACCGGGATGTCGGCGCAGTCGCGGCGGTGGATGCGAGCATCCGCGCCACGCTTGCCAACCCGGTTCCCGTGGCGCTTTGGGGATTGATCGTCGCGGCCTTGCTCGTCGTCGGCACGATCCCAGTATTTATCGGCCTCGCGGTCGTCATGCCCATCCTCGGCCACTCGACCTGGCACCTCTATCGGAAACTGATCGTGTCCGATTATCCAAGCCGTACGCCCTGAATTCGTAAAGGAAATCTATCCGTAGATCATCCTCCCTGCCGTTGCGGCCCGCTGAGGGGAGCCGCGGCGGGTGGGATTGCCATGGAGAGTGCGGGGATGCCATGTGGTATCGTTTTCTTCCGATCTGTCTGCTTTTCGCGATTGCCTTCCCGATTGAGGCCGTAGCACAGGAAGAGGATACTGCCGCAGGCGCCACCGTAATTGCCCGCCTGATCAATTTATGAGATAATTCTAATATACTTCGCGATGGGGTTGTAGAAGTATTCGTGGCCGGGTCACGGGAGGAGACGATGGCTGTCGTTGTGATTCTCGTTCTGCTGGTGGTGGGATCGATCGTATTCCACCTGCTGAGCCCGTGGTGGTGGACGCCGATAGCCTCGAACTGGAGCTATATCGACAATACGATCATCATCACTTTCTGGATCACCGGCTTCGTTTTCTCGGCCGTCGTGCTGTTCGTCGCCTATTGCGTGTTCCGCTTCAGGCACCGCGCCGGAAACCGGGCGGCATACCAGCCCGAAAACAAGCGCCTGGAATGGTGGCTGGCGGGTGGAACCGGGGTTGGGGTGGCTGCGATGCTTCTGCCGGGTCTCTTCGTATGGAACCAGTTCGTAACCGTTCCGGACGGTGCGAGCGAAGTGGAAGTCGTCGGTCAGCAATGGCAATGGAGTTTCCGCCTGCCGGGAGCGGACGGAAGGCTTGGGCGGGCGGATACGCGCGCTATTGGACCCGACAATCCGCTCGGCCTGAACAGGAACGATCCCGCCGGAATGGACGATGTCATCGTTGAAGGCGGCGAGTTGCATCTGCCCGCCGGCAGGCCGGTGAAAATGCTGCTGCGCGCGGTCGATGTCGTGCATGATTTCTATGTGCCGGAGTTCCGGGCCAAGATGGACATGATCCCCGGCTCGGTCACTTATTACTGGTTCACGCCGACCCGGACGGGAACCTTCGAGGTTCTCTGCGCGGAACTGTGCGGTGTGGGCCATCCGCAGATGCGCGGCACCGTCGTCGTCGATACCGAGACCGATTATCAAGCCTGGCTGCAGCAGCAGCCGACTTTCTCGAAATTGCTGGCTTCGGCGGAAACGTCGGCGGCCAGATAAGCGCCGCGCATATCGGAAGGGAAGACCGCATCGGGGGAACAGGGAGGATGGAACATGGTCGAGATTGGATCCGGCGCCGGGCAGGTCATTCAGCCCGCCGAAGTCGAGGACGTCGAGCTTTATCACCCGAAAAGCTGGTGGACGAAATATGTCTTCAGCCAGGATGCCAAGATCATTGCCATTCAATATTTCCTGACAGCCATCGCAATCGGCATGGTGGCGCTGGTGCTTTCCTGGCTGATGCGCCTGCAGCTCGGTTTTCCCGGCTATTTCTCCTTCATCGATGCGGAACATTATTATCAGTTCATCACCATGCATGGCATGATCATGGTGATCTACCTGCTCACCGCGCTGTTTCTCGGCGGTTTCGGCAACTACCTGATCCCACTGATGCTCGGCGCGCGCGACATGGTGTTCCCCTATGCCAATATGCTGAGCTACTGGCTCTACCTCTCCGCCGTCCTTGTGCTGGTGGCCGGTTTCTTCGCACCCGGCGGGCCGACGGGCGCCGGCTGGACGCTCTATCCGCCGCAGGCGCTTCTTTCGGGAACGCCGGGCGGGCGCGACTGGGGCATCATCCTGATGCTGTCATCGCTGATCCTGTTCATCATCGGCTTTACTTTGGGCGGGCTGAATTACGTCGTCACCGTGCTGCAGGGACGCACGCGGGGCATGACGCTGATGCGCATGCCATTGACGATATGGGGCATATTCACGGCGACCGCCATGGCGCTGCTCGCTTTCCCGGCGCTCTTCGTCGCCGCCGTCATGATGTTGTTCGACCGGCTGCTCGGCACGAGCTTCTTCATGCCGGCCATCGTGGAGATGGGCGAACAATTGAAGCAGGAGGGCGGCAGTCCCATCCTGTTCCAGCACCTGTTCTGGTTCTTCGGCCATCCGGAAGTCTATATCGTTGCACTTCCCGCCTTCGGCATCGTCTCGGATCTGATCAGCACCCATGCGCGCAAGAATATCTTCGGCTACCGCATGATGGTCTGGGCGATTGTCATCATCGCGGCGCTGAGCTTCGTCGTCTGGGCGCATCATATGTATGTCAGTGGCATGAACCCGAATTTCGGGTTCTTTTTCGCAACCACGACGCTGATCATCGCCGTGCCGACGGCGATCAAGGTCTATAACTGGGTGCTGACGCTCTGGCGCGGCGATATCCATCTCACCCTGCCGATGCTGTTTGCGCTCGCCTTCATCGTCACATTCATCAATGGCGGATTGACGGGCCTCTTCCTCGGCAATGTCGTCGTCGATGTGCCGCTTTCGGATACGATGTTCGTGGTCGCCCATTTTCATATGGTGATGGGGGTCGCGCCGATCATGGTGATCTTCGGTGCGATTCATCACTGGTATCCGAAAGTCACGGGCCGGATGCTGAACGAGGCAATGGGGCACGTCCATTTCTGGATCACCTTTCTCGGTGCCTATGCCATCTTCTTCCCGATGCATTATCTTGGGCTGATGGGCGTGCCGCGCCGCTATTACGAGCTGGGCGAAACCGCTTTCATTCCAGATTCGGCGCACACGTTGAACATATTCATCACCGTGGCCGCGCTCATTGTCGGTGCTGCTCAACTGCTGTTCGTGTTCAATCTCGAGTGGAGCCTGCGCTGGGGCAAAAAGGCGGTCGGCAATCCGTGGCGGGCCACGACACTGGAATGGCAGACGCCGCAGACCCCGCCGGTTCATGGCAATTGGGGCAAGGAACTGCCGGTCGTTTATCGCTGGCCGTATGATTACAGCGTGCCCGGCGCGGCTGAGGATTTCCTGCCGCAAAACCAGCCGGCTGCGGCCGGGCCGTCCGAAAGGGCCCTGTCATGAGCGCCATCCTCGTCTTCATGGCCGGGATCGCCGGCATCATCGGCTGGTGGATGGCGCGGCAGCGGCTGGCCTCGAAGCCCTGGCTGGAAGTCGGTCTGGCAGGCGATGCGCCGCAGATGCAGGGATCGTCGGCGACAATCGCGAAAGTCGGACTTGGGATATTTCTGGCGGTTGTCGGTGCCTTGTTCACCTTGCTCATCAGCGCCTATCTCGGCCGCATGGGCGGCGCCGACTGGTGGGGTATCCCGATCCCCGGACTGTTATGGGTGAACACCGCGGCGCTCGCCGCCAGCAGTCTGGCGCTGCAATGGGCGAAAACCGAAACCCGTCCAGATCATCGCGACAGGCTGAATGCGGCTCTTGTGACAGCCTTTGCGACGGCTGTTTTCTTTGTCGCCGGTCAATTCCTGGCGTGGCAGCAACTCATCTCCGCAGGCTATATTCTGGCGGATAACCCATCGAACAGCTTCTTCTACATGATCACCGGCCTGCACGGCCTGCATATATTGGGCGGGCTCTTCGTGCTTGGACGCACCGCAATCCGTGCCCGGAGCGAGCCCTTGTCGGCAAGGATGCGCCTGAGTGTGGAGCTGTGCGCCATCTACTGGCATTTCATGCTGGTCGTCTGGCTGGTCCTTTTTGCGCTTTTCGCCGGCTGGGCGAACAGTTTCGTCGATCTCTGCCGTCAATTGGTCACCTGAGGAGTGTCGATCATGGCCGCATCCATGGAGGAAAGACCGGTAAGTGATCCGCATCTGCGGCCGGCGGGACTGCGCGGTGTCGCCGCCGATCTGTCATCGGACCAGCGGGCGTTCAAGAACGTCTCCTGGGGCAAGGCGATGATGTGGATATTCATCCTGAGCGATATCTTCATTTTCGGCTGTTTCCTGCTGGCCTATATGGCGGCGCGCATGTCGGCCACCGCGGCCTGGCCCAATCCTAGCGAGGTTTTCGCGCTCACGATTGCCGGCAGGCACATTCCGCTGATCCTGATTGCCATAATGACCTTTGTTCTCATCAGCAGCAGCGGCACAATGGCCATGGCCGTCAACTTCGCCTATCGCCGCGACCGTCGCAAAACCGCCGCGCTGATGGTGGCGACGGCAGCGCTTGGCGCGACATTCGTGGGAATGCAGGCATTCGAATGGAGCAAGCTGATCGCAGAGGGCGTTCGCCCCTGGGAAAACCCGTGGGGTGCGGCGCAGTTCGGTTCGGCTTTCTTCATGATCACGGGCTTTCACGGCACCCATGTTTCCATCGGCGTCCTGTTTCTTCTCATCGTCGCGCGCAAGGTGTGGCGGGGAGATTTCGATGAGGAAAGGCGGGGGTTCTTCACCAGCCGCAAGGGCCAATACGAGATCGTCGAGATAACCGGGCTTTACTGGCACTTCGTGGATCTGGTGTGGGTCTTTATCTTCGCATTCTTCTATCTGTGGTGAGTGAGGATGGCATCATGGCACAGCAACAGTCACAACAGGGACAGCAGCATCCGATAAGACTTTACATGGTGGTCTGGGGACTGCTTTTCGTCCTCAGCGCCTTCTCCTATATGGTCGATTATCTTGGCATTCAGAGCTATCCGAGATGGTCTCTCATCATCCTGTTCATGATCCTGAAGGCGGGGCTGATCATGGCGATTTTCATGCACATGGCGTGGGAACGGCTGGTCCTGATCTACGTCATCCTGCTTCCGCCGGTTCTTGTGCTCGTCTTCGCAGCCCTGATGGCCTCGGAATCCAACTACACGGCTCTTACCCGGGTGACCTTCATGGGTGCGGGTTCCTAGAACAGAGGCAAGATTTTCAGGATTGTGGAAGCAGCACGCCGACGGCGAATTCCTCTTCGGTTGCGACGTGGCCGGCCTGAGTCTTGCGATATTCGCTGGGGGTGAAACCGCGCTCGGCTCGTAGCGTGCGGGAAAGGTGCGGCGCATCGCAAAAACCGGTGGCGAGCGAAATCTGGGTGATGCTGTCACGCGTCGTGCGCAGCAGCGACAGAGCGCGATCCAGCCGAAGCTCGAGATAGACCTTCGAAGGCGTTGCGCCCAGGTCGGCGAGGAAACGCCGTTCGAGGCTGCGGCGGCCAAGGCCGAGATCATTCGCCAGTTCCAGCACGGTTCTCGGAACCTCGATATTCTGCTGCATCCGCAGGATTGCTTTTTTGACGAGGGAATCGTTGGCTTTGCGCGCGCTCTGCTGGCCGGGTTGAGGCTTTTCGCCGCTCAGCGCGCTGTCGATCATCATGATGTTGAGGCTTTTGATGGCGGCGGACTGGCCGACATGACGCTCGACGAGGAAGGCTGCCAGATGCGCGGCGCCGTGGCCGCCGGAACAGGTCAGCCGGTCGCGGTCGATGACGAAGATCTGGTCGGAGATCATCTGGACGGTATCGAAACGGTCGAGAAAATCCTGGCGGTGGAACCAGCTTACGCAGCAGCGATAACCGTCGAGCAGGCCGGCCTCGTGCAGGATGAAAACGCCGGTGCATAGCCCGACGATGGGAACGCCCACCGCCGCCCGCTCTTTCAGGAAGCGCAGCGCTTCATGCGGCAGGGCGCTGTGATCGCTGATCAAGCCACCGACAACGACGATATAGTCGTAGTGCCCGGCGTCCATCAGCCGCGTATCCGGCTGCACCTTCACGCCGCAGCTCGACTGAACGCTGCTCAAACTTGCCGAGAGCACCGACCATTCGCACAGGATAGGCCGGGAACGGTCCGCCTCATCGGCCGCAAGGCGCAGCACATCGACGAAATTCGCGAAGGCTGACAGCGTGAAGCGGTCGGCAAGCAGGAAGGCGACGCTGAGGCGTTTTCTGGCGCGGTGTGAGGTCATGACGCAAATATTCATGCAAACAGACGCGATTGTCCAGCCGGGGCGCGGCAAATGCTCCTAGCCTTTGCGACACGAGATTTTCCAACCATCGGGTCCGCTCATGACGCGTTTCAATGCCTTCAATCTTTTGCGGAATGCCCTGACCGGCCACAAGAACTGGGACGAGCAATGGCCCGACAGTCAGCCGAAAGCCGAATATGACGTGGTCATCGTCGGCGCCGGCGGCCATGGTCTGGGCGCTGCCTATTATCTGGCCAGCCAGCACGGCATCACCAATGTCGCGGTCATCGACAAGGGCTGGCTCGGCGGCGGCAATACCGGCCGCAACACCACGATCATCCGCTCGAACTATCTCTATGACGAGAGCGCCCGTCTTTACGATCACGCCGTCGATCTCTGGGAGAACTTGAGCCAGGAGCTGAATTACAACGTCATGTATTCAAGGCGCGGCGTGCTGATGCTGGCGCATAACGTCCATGACGTGCAGAGCTTCAAGCGCCATATCCATTCCAACCGTTTGAATGGCGTCGACAATCGCTGGCTCACCCCGGAAGAATGCAAGGACTATTGCCCGCCGCTCAGCATTGCGCCGAATGCCCGCTATCCGGTCATGGGCGGCGCGCTTCAGGAACGGGCCGGCACGGCCCGCCATGATGCCGTCGCCTGGGGTTATGCCCGCGGCGCCGCCGCCCGAGGCGTCGATATCATCCAGAACTGCCCGGTCACGGCCATTCGCCGCAATGCGGACGGCTCCGTCGCGGGCGTCGAGACGGCGAGGGGCTTTATCAAGGCTAAGAAGGTCGCGGTTTCGGCCGCCGGTCACACTTCGGTCGTCATGGACACGGCTGGCGTGCGTCTGCCGCTGGAAAGCTATCCGTTGCAGGCGCTGGTGTCGGAGCCGATCAAGCCGATCTTCCCCTGCGTGGTCATGTCGAACGCGGTTCACGCCTATATCAGCCAGTCCGACAAGGGCGAACTGGTGATCGGTTCAGGCACGGACCAATATACCTCCTATTCGCAGCGCGGCGGCCTGCCGCTGATCGAGCACACCATCGCCGCCATCGTGGAAATCTTCCCGATCTTCAACCGCATGCGGATGCTGCGTAAATGGGGCGGCATCGTCGATGTGACGCCGGATCGCTCGGCCATTCTCGGCAAGACGCCGGTTGCCGGGCTTTACGTCAATTGCGGCTGGGGTACGGGCGGTTTCAAGGCCACGCCCGGCGCTGCGCATACCTTCGCCTGGACCATCGCCAAGAACGAACCGCACCCGATCAACGCGCCCTTCACGCTGGAACGCTTCCGTTCCGGCCGCCTGATCGATGAAGCGGCCGCCGCCGCCGTGGCGCACTGAGGATAGAACCATGCTGCTGATCCGCTGCCCCTATTGCAACGAAACACTGCCCGAAGCCGAATTCACCTATGCCGGGCAGGCCCATATTAGCCGCGCCGCCGATCCCTCGTCGCAGACCGATGAACAATGGGAGGAATTCCTGTTCATCCGCGAAAACGTGAAAGGTCCGCATTTCGAGCGCTGGCGGCACCTGCATGGATGCGGCCGCTTCTTCAACGCCGTGCGCGACACGGTGAGCGACCGTTTCCTCACGACCTATCGGGCGGGCGAGCCGCGTCCTGAACTTTCTTCCCTGACCCGTGCACCAGCCAGTTCCGAGGTGTCGAAATGAACTCCTATCGCGTTTCCGGCCGTGGCCGTGTGGATGCCGTCCGCTCCGTGAGCTTCACCTTCGACGGCAAGACCTATCGCGGCGTGAAGGGCGATACGGTCGCCTCCGCGCTTCTCGCCAATGGTGTGCATCTGATGGGCCGCTCGTTCAAATACCACCGCCCGCGCGGCCCGGTGGCGGCGGGTTCCGAAGAGCCGAATGCGCTGATCGGCACCCGCCGCAGCGCCGAACGTTTCGAGCCGAACACCCGCGCCACGGTGCAGGAAATCTGGAACGGGCTGGAAACCACCTCGCAGAACAAATATCCGAGCCTGAAATTCGATATCGGCGCGGTCAACGACATGGCCTATATGCTGTTTTCGGCGGGCTTCTACTACAAGACCTTCATGTGGCCGAAGAGCTTCTGGAACAAGGTCTATGAGCCCTTCATCCGCGCGGCCGCGGGTCTCGGCGTTTCGCCGACGGAGGAGGACCCCGACACCTATGCCTCGCGCAACCTGCATTGCGATGTGCTGATCGTCGGCGCCGGTCCTGCCGGTCTTGCGGCGGCGCGTGCGGCGGCGGTCGATGGTCTCAAGGTCGTGCTGGTCGATGAAAATGCCGAAGCCGGTGGCACGCTGCTGTCGGAGCCGCAGGCGAAGATCGACGGCAAGCCCGCATGGAACTGGCTGGCGGATGAGTTGAAGGCGCTGAAGGAGCGCGGCGTCAGGGTCATGACCCGCACGACGGCGATTGCCTATTACCACCAGAACATGATCGGCCTCTGCGAAAAGCTGACCGACCATCTCGAGACCGTACCGAAGGATGTGCCGCGCGAACGCCTGTGGCGCGTTCGGGCACGCCAGGTGGTGCTGGCGCAGGGCGCGCTGGAAAAGCCGCTGATCTTCCACGGCAACGACCGGCCGGGCGTGATGCTGGCGGGCGCCGCCCAGACTTATCTCAACCGTTACGGCGTCAAGGTCGGCAACCGGCCGGTGGTGGTGACGAGCCATGACAGCGCCTGGTATGCGGCCTTCGATCTTCACGGTGCGGGCGCGCGTGTTCAGGCCATTGTCGATACCCGCGCCAAGGTGCGCGAGGAACTGGTGAACGAAGCGCGCGCGCTCGGCATTCCGGTCAAGCTGTCGCATACGGTCACGGCGACCTCGGGCCGGCTGCGGGTCAAGTCCGTCCGGGTCAATGCGGTTAGTGGCGCGTCGGTCGGTGCGGGACAGGAGATTGCCTGTGATGCCGTGCTGATGTCGGGCGGCTGGACGCCGTCGCTGCATCTCTTTTCCCATACGCAGGGCAAGATCGCCTGGGACGACGAGCGGACTACGTTCCTTCCTGCCCTCACTAACGAGGATTGCGTGATTGCCGGGGCCGGGCGAGGGCTGTGGGGCATCGAGGCCGCGCTGAAGGACGGTGCGGAACGGGGTCGCGAAGTCGCCGCCGCACTCGGCAAGGTCGCCAATAGTTCCAGCCATGCGGTGGAACATGACCGTACCGGCAGCGGCGTCTCGCACACGGAACTGCCGAGCGACCGCGATGCCGGCAAGGCCAAGGCCTTCGTGGATTACCAGAACGACGTGACCGCCAAGGATCTGCGGCTCGCCGTGCGTGAGGGCATGCGTTCCATCGAGCATGTCAAGCGCTACACCACCAACGGCATGGCGACCGATCAGGGCAAGATGTCCAACATCAACGGTCTCAACATCGCGGCGGAAGCGCTGGGCAAGCGCCAGCCGCAGGTGGGACTGACCACCTTCCGTCCGCCTTATACGCCAACGACCTTCGGCGCTTTTGCGGGTTATCACCGCGGTGCGCATTTCGAAGTAACGCGCAAGACGCAGATCGACGGTTGGGCTGAGGAGCACGGCGCGGTTTACGAGCCGGTCGGGCAATGGCGTCGCGCCTGGTATTTCCCGAAGCCGGGCGAAGACATGGATGCCGCGGTCAGCCGTGAATGCCGGGCGGTGCGCCAGAGCGTTGGTATTTTCGATGCCTCGACGCTCGGCAAGATCGAGGTTGTCGGTCCCGATGCGGTCGAGTTCATGAACCGCATGTATACCAACCCGTGGACGAAGCTTGCCGCCGGCCGCTGCCGTTATGGCCTGCTGCTCGGCGATGACGGCTTCATTCGCGACGATGGCGTTATCGGCCGCATGACCGAGGACCGTTTCCATGTCACCACCACGACCGGCGGCGCCGCCCGCGTGCTGAACATGATGGAGGATTACCTCCAGACCGAATGGCCCGATCTCAATGTCTGGCTGACCTCGACCACCGAACAGTGGTCGACCATTGCGCTGAACGGCCCGAATGCGGCAAAGCTGCTCGCGCCTCTGGTGGAAGGTGTCGAACTGACGGAAGAGGCGTTCCCGCATATGTCCTGCGTGGAATGCACCGTGGCCGGCATGCCGGCGCGGCTATTCCGGGTGTCGTTTACCGGCGAAATCGGCTTCGAGGTCAATGTGCCGGCGCCGCTCGGCCGCAAGCTGTGGGAAATCCTGTGGGAGGCCGGCCAGCAATATGGCATCACGCCTTACGGCACGGAAACCATGCATGTGCTGCGCGCCGAAAAGGGTTACATCATCGTCGGCCAGGATACCGATGGCACGGTCACGCCCTACGATGCGGCGATGGGCTGGGCCGTGGGCAAGAACAAGCCCGATTTCGTCGGCAAGCGCGGGCTTGCCCGCCCCGATCTCGCCGCCAAGGGCCGCCGCCACCTCGTCGGCCTTCTGACGGAAGACCGCTCGAAGCTGGAAGAGGGCGCGCAGATCGTCTTCGATCCCAAACAACCGATCCCGATGAAAATGGTGGGGCATGTGACCTCGTCCTATCATTCGGACGCCGTTGGCCAGCCGATCGCGCTCGCCCTGGTCGAAGGCGGGCATGAGCGGATGGGCGAGACCGTCTATATTCCGATGCTGGACCGCACCATCGCCGCGAAAATCACCGGGATGGTCTTTGTCGATCCCGAAAACACCCGCCTGAAAATCTGAAGTTGGAGATGACAATGAACATGCGCGTTTCCTCCCCCGTTCCAGGCGTACTGGCCGAGAGCAAAGCTGCCAAGGTCAGCGTCCTGGCCGCGCCGGCGCGGCTGTCGCTCAGGGCGCGCGGCGATCTGGCCCCGCTCAACGCCGCCCTTGGCGTGACCTTGCCCGAGCGGATCGGCGCTCGCGCCGCTTCCGGCGAAACCGAGACGCTGCGGCTTGGCCCGGATGAATGGACCATCCTTGCGCCGATCACCGAAACCGGCCGGCTGATCGCCGCCTGCGCGGGCATTTATGCCAGCCATCCGCACAGCCTCGTCGATATTTCCGGGCGCGAGGTGACGCTGCTGATCGAGGGTCCGCGGGCTTCCGAACTGCTGACGCTGGGCTGCCCCCGCGACATCGAGACGATTGCCGTCGGCGAGGGCCGCCGGACGATTTTCGACGGCGTGACCGTGGTGCTGTGGCGCGATGCGGAGAACCGTTTCCGCATGGATGTCTGGAACAGTTTCGTGTGGCATCTTGGCCATTTGCTTGAAACCGGCTGCAAGGAACTTGCGGCGGACATCGCCTGATCCGGAGGAGAAAAAATGCTCAACCGACTGTCACATAATACCGTTTCGGACACGGTGATCGCCGACGCCATCGCCGAGGAACTCGATCGCCAGAAGACGCAGATCGAGCTGATCGCTTCGGAAAACATCGTCTCCGCCGATGTTCTGGCGGCGCAAGGCTCGGTGCTGACCAACAAATATGCCGAGGGTTATCCCGGCAAGCGTTATTACGGTGGCTGCGAATTCGTCGATAAGGTCGAGGCGGTCGCCATCGACCGGCTGAAGCAGCTCTTCGGCGCGGAATTCGCCAATGTGCAGCCGCATTCCGGCGCGCAGGCCAATCAGGCGGTGTTCCTGGCGTTGCTGCAGCCGGGCGACCGGATCATGGGCATGTCGCTCGCCCATGGCGGTCATCTGACCCACGGTTCGCCGGTGACGATGTCTGGCAAGTGGTTCGATGTCGTTTCTTATGAGGTCGATGCCGAGACGCATCTGATCGACATGGAGAAGGTGCGCGCGCGAGCGTTGGAAACGAGGCCGAAGCTGATCGTGGCGGGCGCATCTGCCTATCCACGCCAGATCGATTTTGCCGGCTTCCGCAAAATAGCCGACGAAGTCGGCGCCTACCTTATGGTCGATATGGCCCATTATGCCGGTCTGATCGCCGGCGGCAAATATCCGAACCCCGTGCCGCACGCCCATGTCGTCACCTCCACCACCCACAAGACGTTGCGCGGCCCACGCGGCGGCGTGATCCTCACCAACGATGCCGATCTCGCCAAGAAGCTGAATTCGGCGGTCTTCCCCGGCAATCAGGGTGGCCCGCTGATGCATGTCATCGCCGCCAAGGCCGTGGCTTTCGGCGAGGCACTGCGCCCGGAATTTTCCGATTACGCCGGCCAGGTCATCGCCAACGCACAGGCGCTGGCGAAGGTACTGACCGATGGTGGGCTGGGGATCGTCTCTGGCGGAACCGACAGCCATATGGTGCTGGTCGATCTGCGCCCGAAAGGCGTGACCGGCAAGATCGCCGAAATCGCGCTGGAGCGGGCGGGGCTCACCTGCAACAAGAACGCCATTCCCAACGACCCGGAAAAGCCCTTCGTCACCTCGGGTATCCGGCTCGGCAGCTCCGCCGGCACCACGCGCGGCTTTGGCGTCGCCGAATTCGAACAGATCGGTGCGCTGATTCTGCGTGTCATCGATGCGCTGGCGGCGAATGCCGAGGGTGACGCCGCAGTCGAGGCCGACGTGCGGGCGCAAGTTGCAGCGCTTTGCGACGCCTTCCCGATCTACGGTTCGTAAGCGGCCCTGCCGGGCTTCGGCAAGTCTCAATCGCCGTCCTGGCCACGGCCGGCGGTTCATCGGCAATCGGCGCGAAAGCGCGGGCGATCCGTCCGCGCGGCAAAGACCCAGGGGAGCAGGATTTGACCACCTATATCATGAAAGTCGCATGCCCGGCGCGCAGCGGCATCGTCGCCGCCGTCTCCGGTTATCTTGCCCGGTCCGGCTGCAACATCAACGACAGTTCGCAATTCACCGACCAGGAGACCGACCGCTTCTTCATGCGGCTGAGCTTCGTTTCCGAACAGGGATCGGGACGCAATACGCTGCTTGACGGGTTCGGGCCCGTCGCGGCCGATTTCGATATGGATTATGACATTCATGACCTTTCGCGAAAGACGAAGGTCGTGATCATGGTCTCGCGCTTCGGTCATTGCCTGAACGATTTGCTGTATCGCTCCCGCATCGGTGCGCTGCCGGTCGAGATCGTCGCCGTAATTTCCAATCATCTGGATTACCAGAAGCAGGTGGTGAATGAGGATATTCCGTTTCACCACATTCGTGTCACGCCGGAAACGAAGCCCGAGGCGGAAGCCGCGATCCTGCAGGTGATGCAGGATACCGGAGCGGAGCTCGTGGTGCTGGCACGCTACATGCAGGTCCTGTCGGACCGGCTATGTCAGGAAATGTCTGGCCGTATCATCAACATCCACCATTCTTTCCTGCCGTCTTTCAAGGGCGCCAATCCCTATAAACAAGCCTATGAGCGCGGCGTGCGGCTGATCGGCGCTACCGCCCACTACGTGACCGCCGATCTCGACGAAGGACCGATCATCGAGCAGGATACGATCCGCGTGACCCATGCCCAGAGCGCGATGGATTATGTCAGCCTCGGCCGGGATGTGGAAAGCCAGGTGCTTGCACGGGCCATCCACGCCCACATTCATCACCGGGTCTTCCTGAACGGAAACAGGACGGTCGTTTTTCCCGCGTCTCCCGGAGAACATGTATCCGAACGCATGGGCTGAATGCGCAGTTCCAGCCCATGAAAATTCGGGTTTATCCCGAGCGGCTTCTCGCCCGGGATGACCTTGATCCTCTGTTCTTACTCCGCGGGCTGCTGCATTGCAGCTACCGGGCCGGACCGTCCGCGATCTCCGGAGAGGCTGCGCTGGCCGAGCGCGATGATGGCGACTGTCGAAAGGCTTGCGGCGACGGAGACCCAGAAACCGTTATCCGGGCCGAAATTGTCGATCACCCAGCCGGAGACGAAGGCGCCGAGCGCCATGCCGATACCGATTCCGGTCATCACCCAGGTCACGCCTTCCGTCAGCATCGATTCCGGCACGCGGCGTTCGATCAGGCCGAATGAGGTGATGAAAATCGGCGAGATTGCAACGCCGCTGAGGAAAACGGCGAAAGCGAGGAGTGCTACCGAGATGTTGGCGACAAGCAGCGGCAGGGCGGTGAGTGCAAGCACGCTGACGGCGATGAGCAATTGCCGTTGCAGCGGCATTTTGGGGTTGAGCGCGCCGAGAATGAGGCCGACCACGAAGGAGCCGATGGCATAGACGCCGATGACGAGGCTGGCGGCTTCCGGTTGGCCGAGCGCCTTGGTGATTGCGACGGCGCTCACCTCGGCCGTGGCGAAAGTGGAGCCGACGAAGATCAGCGCAAGCGTGATGATCTGGACCGGCCGCAGGAAGATGGCCGAACGCTGCCGGCGGCCGCTTTCAACCGGCCGCACCTTGGGCTCGGTCGAGCGTTGCAGGAGGAAAGCAAAGGTGCCGAGCGCCAGGAAGGTGGTGCTGATCATCATGCCCGCTTCCGGAAAGAGCGAAACCGCAAGGCCAACGGAAAGCGACGCGCCGGAGATGTACACAAGTTCGTCGGCGGCGGATTCAAAGGCGAAGGCAGTGTTCAGCTCCGGCCGGTCGCGGAAGATTTCCGTCCAGCGGGCGCGCATCATGGCGGGAATGCTCGGCATGGCGGCGGCGAGGAAGGCGGAAAGGAACAGCGTCCAGGCCGGCCATCTCTGATTTGTCGCGATAATCAGCGCCGCAAAGGCGATGACCGAGACGATGGTGGCGGGGATGAGGACCTTGCTCTGTCCTTTGCGGTCCACCAGACGGGAGATTTGCGGGGAGAGGGCGGCGTTGGTCAATGCGAAGGTTGCTGAGACGGCGCCGGCCAGCCAATATTCACCGTGAGTCTGGGAAAGCATGGCGACGATGCCGATCGGCGCCATGGCAATGGGAAGGCGAGCGAAAAAACCGGCGGCGGAAAAGCCTTTTGCGCCTGGAGCCCGGAAAATTTCTCTGTATGGATTAGACATCGGGATGCACCTTGTTCTAAGGGTGTCCACCACATACATACGTGGCGTATGTGAATGAGATAATTGCATACGACGCGTATGTCAACTAATATACGCGTCGTATGTGGAGAATGGAGAAGAAATGCGCAAACCTCGCAGTGAAATGATTGCCGAGACGCGGGCGAAGCTTCTGGCTGCCGGCCGCAAGGCCTTTGGCAGCATCGGTTATGCGGAAGCGTCGATGGACGACTTCACCGCCGAAGCCGGTCTCACCCGTGGCGCGCTCTATCACCATTTCGGCGACAAGAAAGGCCTGTTGCTGGCGGTCGTGGCCGAGATCGATGCGGAGATGACGAAGAGGCTCTGCGACATCTCCTCAAGGGCCGCGACCCGATGGGAGGGTTTCGTCGAGGAGAATGTGGGTTATGTGCGCATGGCCCTCGAACCGGAAATCCAGCGGATCATGTTTCGTGACGGACCGGCCGTGCTCGGCGATCCGTCGCGCTGGCCGAATGCCAATGGCTGTATCTCGGCTGTCGCCCGAAGCCTGGATGCGCTCCGGGAAGAAGGCACCATCGGCGACATCGATCCGGAGGCATGCGCCCGCTTCATCAATGCGGCGAGCAGCAGCGCCGCCCAATGGATAGCCAATTCCGACGACCCGGAAACGACCTCGAAACGGGCTGTCGGCAGTTTCCGGACCTTTCTGGAGGGATTGCGGGTCAGGAAAGACTGACCCGCACAGCTGCCGATCTGTTATTCCGGGTCGGCGAGGCGATCATCACGGAAAATGTGTAGAAAGATCTGGAATAGACACAGATCATGTTATTGGTAGCATTTGTTGTGACACCCATGAGGCCAAGGTGATGGTCGGCAAGAAGTCAGACAAAGTCTCCGGAAGCGAGCCATCGGTTGCGACGCCGAAGCTTTTGTCGGGCGGCAATCCCCAGATTGCAAAAGGATATGGCGACACCCCGGTGCAGGCCTATATCGCCGCCATGCCGGGTTGGAAAAGCGCGGTCGGTGGCCGTATCGACAGGCTGATCGAAGGTGCCGTGCCCGGTGTGCGCAAGGCTGTGAAGTGGAATTCGCCCTTGTACGGCATGGAGGACGATATCTGGTTCCTCAGCCTTCACTGCTTTACGAAATATATCAAGGTGACCTTCCTTAACGGCGCATCCTTGCAGCCCTTGCCGCCCGGCGCCTCCAAACATCCGAAAGTCCGTTACCTCGATATCCACGAGGATGCGTTTGACGAAGCGCAGTTCGTGGAGTGGGTGAGACAGGCAAGCGTGTTGCCCGGCGAAAAAATGTGAGCGAACGGGTTTACCGGTCCCAGAGGCTTTCAAGCACGCGATGATCGCGAAATGGGCGGACGAATCATGCCGGTTTTCCTGCCTCTTAAGGATCGTGTCGCGCCGCGGATGATGAGAAATCGTGGGCTGTCCGATACAGTTTTTCCGGAGTGAAGAAAAACCGGCCGCTCCGGCCGATTTCTGTTTACTTTTGCCGGGGTTGCACGCCATCACGCTCACTGAATTCGCTGCCAGGCGTATCGCAAACCACGGAGGATGAGATGAAGGCACTGGTGCTGGAAGAAAAAGGCAAGCTCTCGCTCAGGGATTTTGATATTCCCGGTGGAGCCGGATCCGGTGAACTCGGACCGAAGGATGTGCGCATCCGCACCCATACGGTCGGCATCTGCGGCTCAGACGTTCATTATTATACCCATGGCAAAATCGGCCATTTCGTCGTCAACGCGCCCATGGTGCTTGGCCACGAAGCTTCGGGAACGGTGATCGAGACCGGCGACGAGGTGACGCATCTGAAGGTGGGCGACCGCGTCTGCATGGAGCCCGGCATTCCCGACCCCACATCACGCGCCTCCAAGCTCGGCATCTACAATGTCGATCCGGCTGTCCGCTTCTGGGCGACGCCGCCCATCCATGGCTGCCTGACGCCTGAGGTCATTCATCCCGCCGCCTTTACTTACAGGCTGCCCGACAATGTGTCCTTTGCCGAAGGCGCCATGGTCGAACCCTTTGCCATCGGCATGCAGGCAGCGCTCAGGGCACGTATCCAGCCGGGCGATATTGCTGTCGTCACGGGGGCAGGTCCGATCGGCATGATGGTGGCGCTGGCGGCGCTTGCCGGCGGTTGCGCCAAGGTCATCGTTGCCGATCTCGCCCAGCCGAAGCTCGATATCATCGGTGCATATGATGGCATCGAAACCGTCAACATCCGCGAACGCAATCTCGCCGAGGCCGTCTCGGCGGCGACCGACGGCTGGGGCTGCGATATCGTCTTCGAATGCTCCGGCGCAGCACCCGCCGTGCTTGGCATGGCAAAGCTGGCGCGGCCGGGCGGCGCGATCGTGCTGGTCGGCATGCCCGTCGATCCGGTTCCGGTCGATATTGTCGGCCTGCAGGCCAAGGAACTGCGGGTCGAAACGGTTTTCCGTTATGCCAATGTTTACGACCGGGCCGTTGCGCTCATCGCCTCCGGCAAGGTTGATCTGAAGCCGTTGATTTCCGCGACCATTCCCTTTGAAGACAGCATTGCCGGTTTCGACCGTGCGGTTGAAGCACGGGAAACGGATGTGAAACTGCAGATCGTGATGCCGCAGTAACGAAGCCAGCCGCTGATGATTGAGCGGCAAAGACGTTGCGGAAAAGTATGAGTGTAGCCTGCCGGCATCCGGCAGGCTACACGTCAAAATTTCAACGAAAATCGCTTCTGGTTGCGCATTGTTTGAGCGCATCACGCCAAATTGAGCGGAAAAATCGGTCCCATCGCCGCGTTTATGGTCAGCCCTTTCGGGCCACTCTTCAATTTTCGACAAAAAAGAGTCAAAAAAGTATCGGCAATTTCTTCGGCGTGATGTGGATGTACCGCAGCCGCCCGCCATATGCTCCTCATCAACGCCTGGGACGAGCCATAAAGAGGAAATGGCTCCTGTCCGCAAATACGGCGGACGCGAGTGATGGGAGGAACTATGATGCAGCCCGATCTGGAACTGGTGCACATCCGCAAGGGCGAATCCTTCGCCGCCTGGCGGCATGGCTATCCGTTCCGCACCGTGCGCTGGCATTATCATCCCGAATACGAAATCCATCTGGTCGTCGCCACGTCAGGCACGTTTTATATCGGCGATTTCGTCGGCCGTTTCGGCCCCGGTCAGCTCATCATGACCGGTCCCAATCTCCCCCAGAACTGGATCAGCGAGATCGAGCCGGACGAAATCGTGCCGACACGCTCTCTCGTGATCCAGTTTCCGGAGGCTTTTATCGAGGATGCCTGCGCCTCCATGTCGGAGATGGAGGTGGTGCGTGCGCTGCTGGACCGCAGCCGCCGCGGCATTCTGTTCGACGATGAGACAAGCGATCGCGTTCGTCCGCTGATCCTTCGGCTGATCGAGGCGCAGGGGCTGACGCGGCTCGCGCTTTTCTGGGAAATTCTCGATCTGCTGGTCAACGCGCCGTCTTCCGAGGTGCTTGCAAGCCTGAGCTACGAGCTGGACCTGACCGGCATCGGCGACAGCGGCATCAACCGCGCGCTGTCGCATCTGCGCCAGCACCTGACCGAACAGGTCGAGGAAATCGACCTCGCCGACATGGTGGGCCAGAGCCAGAGCGCCTTTTCCCGCGCCTTCAAGCGTCACACGGGAACGACGCTGGTGCGGTATCGCAATCAGTTACGCATCGATCTTGCCTGCCAGATGCTGCTGGCGGATCAGGAGGTCAAGGTGGCGGAGGTCTGCTACGATGTGGGCTTCTCCAATCTTTCGAATTTCAACCGGCATTTCCTGAAATTGAAGGGAATGTCGCCGTCGAGGTTCCGCACAATATTCGCAGCCCAGAAGGCAGCGGTCATGGCGGATTAAACCAGCGACACATCGCCAATTTCTAAGAATTCGGGCAGATGGCTGTCCGGAAACGGGGTCTTGTTGCCCCAATTTTCCAACCGGGAGGAAGAGTGAGATGAAAATGAAATCCAAGTTTCTGATGGCGACAGCCGCAATTGCAATGATGGCCGCTCCGGCGCTGGCGCAGGAAAAGCTGAAGATCGGCATGACCTTCCAGGAGCTGAACAACCCCTATTTCGTGTCGATGCAGGAAGCGCTGAAGGAAGCCGCAGCAAGTATCGGCGCTGACGTTGTCGTGACCGATGCCGGCCACGATGTGGCCAAGCAGATTTCTGACGTTGAAGACATGCTCCAGCAGAAGATCGACATCCTGCTTCTCAACCCGACCGACAGCGCCGGCATCGAAGCCGCCGTTCACGCTGCCAAGGCTGCCGGTGTAATCGTCGTTGCTGTAGACGCCAACGCAAACGGCCCGGTCGACACCTTCGTTGGCTCGAAGAACCGTGACGCGGGCTACAAGTCGTGCAAGCATCTCGGTGACGCGCTCGGCGGCAAGGGTGAGGTCGCCATTCTCGACGGTATTCCGGTCGTTCCGATCCTGCAGCGCGTCGAAGGCTGCAAGGCGGCTCTCGCCGAATTCCCCGAGATCAAGCTCGTCGATACGCAGAACGGCCGTCAGGACCGCTCCGTTGCTCTCGGCGTCGTTGAAAACATGATCCAGTCGCGTCCGAACCTCGCCGGTATCTTCTCTGTGAATGATGGCGGTGCGATGGGCGCTCTGGCTGCGATCCAGGGTTCCGGCAAGGACATCAAGCTGACCTCGGTCGACGGTGCTCCGGAAGCTGTGAAGGCGATTGCCGAGGGTGGTCCTTTCATCGAAACCACCGCGCAGTTCCCGCGTGACCAGGTTCGCGTTGGCCTTGCCATGGCGCTCGCCCAGAAGTGGGGCGCTCGCGTCGTGCCGAAGGAAGTCCCGATCGACGTTATGGTCGTCGATAGCAAGAACGCCGGCGAGTTCAGCTGGTAAGAACTCCTCCCAGGCCCCGTCCCCATCTCGTATGGGGGCGGGGTTAAATCCCGACCATTGAGGAGGGTGAAATGCTGGAACTGAATGGAATAAGAAAAAGCTTTGGCAAGATCGAAGTCCTGCGCGGCGTCGACCTAGAGGCGCGCGCCGGTGAGGTGCATGCGCTTCTGGGAGAAAACGGCGCTGGCAAGTCGACGCTGATGAAAATCCTGTGCGGCATTTTGCAGCCATCCGAAGGAACGATCCGCATTGACGGCAAGGATCGCCGCTTTGCCAATTACGATGAGGCGATTGCCGCCGGCGTCGGCATCGTGTTTCAGGAATTCAGCCTGATCCCCTATCTTAATGCCGTTGAAAACATGTTTCTTGCCCGCGAAATCCGCGGGCCGCTTCGCCTTTTGAACAAGGGCGCGATGCGCAAGCGCGCGGCCGAGATCATGAGCCGTCTGGCCGTGGATGTACCGCTTGATGTGCCAGTGCATCGGCTCTCCGTCGCCCAGCAGCAATTTGTCGAAATCGCCAAGGCGCTGTCACTGGATGCCCGCATTCTCGTGCTCGACGAGCCGACGGCCACGCTGACGCCTTCCGAGACCGAACATCTGTTCAAGGTCATGCGTGAGTTGCGCCGTCAGGGCGTGGCAATCATCTTCATTTCGCACCACCTCGAAGAAATATTCGAGATTTGCGACCGCATCACCGTTCTGCGCGATGGTGAGCTTATCGGTTCCTGCCTGACGTCGGAGGTCGACAATGACCGTCTGGTCGAGATGATGGTCGGCCGGCGCATCGAAGCCAGTTTCCCGCCGAAGCCAGAGCTCGATCCTTCCGCCGCAAAGGTGATCGAGGTGGAGCTGCAATTGAAGAAGGGCGGCCCGGTGTCGCGCTTTGCGCTGCGCAAGGGCGAAATTCTCGGCTTTGCCGGACTTGTCGGCTCGGGCCGCACGGAAACGGTTCTCGCCATGCTCGGCGCGCATTCCGCCTCGCGCCGCAAGATCAGGGTTGATGGCGTGGACACGCGTTTTTCCGGGCCTGATGAAGCGCTGATGCGCGGCATTGGCCTGCTGCCGGAAAGCCGCAAGGAGGAGGGGCTGATCACCAGCTTCTCCATTCTGCAGAATATTTCACTCAACAATTACCGCAAATACCGCAAGGCCCACTGGTTCCTCGATCTCAAAAAGGAACTGGAACACACGACAAAGGCCATGGCGCAGGTGCAGGTGAAGGCGCAGGGGCCTTATGCGCGCGTCGACACGCTATCGGGCGGCAACCAGCAGAAGATCGTCATCGCCCGCTGGCTGAACCATGACATGCGCGTGCTGATCTTCGATGAGCCGACACGCGGCATCGATGTTGGCGCTAAGGCGGAAATCTATGCGCTGATGCGGGAATTCGCCGCCAGGGGCCATTCGATCATCATGATCTCCTCGGAGCTGCCGGAAGTGATCGGCATGTCCGACAGGGTCTGCGTCTTCCGTTCCGGCGGCATCGTCGCCACCGTCGAGGGCGAAGACATTAATTCAGAAACAATAATGACAAACGCCACCACCGGGAGAGTTGAACATGTTGCTTGATGCAAACACCGGCGTTGCCGCGAAAACGGGCGGTTTTAGTCTCAGTGCCATGCTGCGTTCGCCGCTTGCCCTGCCTCTGGCGGGCCTGATTGTCGTATCGATCCTGATGGGGCTTGCGAGCGACAATTTCTTCAGCCTCAACAACATCATGAACGTGCTGCGGCAGGTTTCCGTCGTCGGCATTCTCGCTGTTGGCATGACCTTCGTCATCCTCACCGGCGGCATCGACCTGTCGGTCGGTGCGGTCATGGCGCTTGTCGGCACGCTGTCGGCCGGGCTTATGGTGAATACCGGCCTGTCTCCCGCGGTTGCTTTGCCGGCCGGCCTGTTCATCGGTCTCGGCATCGGCATCTTCAACGGGGCGCTCGTCGCCTGGGGCAAGATGCCCGCCATCATCGTCACGCTCGCCACCATGGGCATGGCCCGTGGCCTTGGCCTCATCTATTCTGGCGGCTACCCCGTCAGCGGCATTCCGAGCTGGATCTCCTGGTTCGGCGTCGGCCGTATCGGTGTCGTTCCGGTGCCGGTCGTCATCATGGTGGTGATCTATGCCATCGCCTGGGTGCTGTTGCAGCGCACGGCTTTCGGCCGCCATGTCTATGCTCTCGGCGGAAACGAGTTGGCGGCGCGTCTTTCGGGCGTGAAGACCCAGCGCGTCAAGCTCGCCGTCTATGGCATTTCGGGTGTGACGGCCGCTTTCGCCGCGCTTATCCTTACGGGTCGCCTGATGAGCGGTCAGCCGAATGCCGGCGTCGGCTTCGAACTGGACGCCATCGCAGCGGTCGTTCTCGGCGGCACGGCGATTGCCGGCGGCAGGGGTCTCATTCTCGGCACGCTGATTGGTGCGGTGTTGCTCGGCATCCTCAATAACGGCCTCAATCTGATGGGTATCAACCCCTATCTGCAGGATGTCATCAAGGGCGGCATCATTCTGCTGGCCATCTATATCGGGCGCGAATGGCGCTAAGCCGGCCCGGAAACATCTTCATAAACGCAGGAGAATTAAATGTCTGAATCGCTGCAAGGCAAGATTGCGGTCATCACCGGCGCCGCATCCGGCATCGGGCTTGCCACCACCGAAGCGCTGCTGGAGCAGGGCGCAACCGTGGTCATGGTCGACTGGAATGAGAAAGCCTTGAATGAACTCGCTACCAAGCTCGGCGACCGCGCCATCCCGCAGGTCACCAATCTGCTGGATGCCGACAGCTGCAACGCCATGATCCCCGAGATCCTCAAGAAGGTCGATCATATCGACATTCTCTATTGCAACGCCGGCACCTATATCGGCGGCGATCTCACCGAGACGACGCCGGAAGCCATCGACAAGATGCTCAATCTCAACGTCAACGCCGTCATGAAGAACGTCCATGCCGTCGTGCCGCATATGTCGGAGCGCAAGACCGGCGATATCGTCGTCACCTGCTCGATTGCCGGCCACTTTCCGACCTATTGGGAGCCGGTCTATTCGGGTTCGAAATGGGCGATCACCAGCTTCGTGCAGGGCATGCGCCGCCAGATGATCCCGCACGGCGTGCGTGTCGCGCAGGTCTCGCCGGGCCCGGTCGTTTCCGCGCTTCTGGCGGACTGGCCGGAGGAAAATCTCCGCAAAGCCAAGGAATCCGGCAGCCTTATCGACGCGAGCGAAGTGGCCGATGCCGTTGTCTACATGCTGACGCGCAAGCGCACGGTCACCATCCGCGACATGCTGGTCTTGCCGACCAACTTCGACCGCGTTTAAAAATCTCTGGAGCGGCGGAAAGACCGGAAATGGTCCCGCCGTTCAACCCTGTTCAAGCACCGGATGATCCGCTCCGAGGAGTATCGCAAATGGCTTCGTATCTGATTGGCGTCGATGTCGGGACCGGCTCGGCGCGGGCCGGTGTCTTCGATGTCGCGGGCAAGCTTCTCGCCACCGCCAAACGCCCGATCAGCATGCATCGCGAGGATGGCGGCATTGCCGAACAATCGAGCGGCGAAGTATGGCAGGCCGTTTGCGACAGCGTTCGGGAAAGCGTTTCCCGTGCCGGCATCGATCCCGCCGAGGTCGCCGGTATCGGTTTCGATGCCACTTGCTCGCTGGTGGTGCGTGGACCGGAAGACGAGACCCTGCCGGTTGGCGCGCCCGATCATCCCGAGCGCGACATCATCGTCTGGATGGATCACCGCGCCGTCGAACAGGCGGAGCGCATCAATGCCGGCGAACACGCCGTGCTGAAATATGTCGGCGGCCGTATTTCCCCGGAAATGCAGACGCCGAAACTGCTGTGGCTCAGCGAAAACAGGCCGGACATCTATGCCCGGGCAGAGCACTTCTTCGACCTCACGGACTTTTTGACGTGGAAGGCCTCCGGCGCGCTTGATCGCTCCGCCTGCACGGTGACCTGCAAATGGACTTATCTTGCCCATGAAAACCGTTGGGATGCGGAATATTTCACCCGCATCGGGCTTGGCGATCTCGCCGAACAGGGCTTTCGCCGCATCGGTCAAAGCGTCGTCCATCCCGGCACGGCGCTGGGTAACGGTTTGACGGAAGACGCGGCAAAAGCCATGGGTTTGGTTGTGGGCACTGCGGTTGCGGCAGGTCTGATCGACGCCCATGCCGGCGGCGTCGGCACGGTGGCCGCGGGCGGCGATGCGTCGCGATGCCTCGGTTATGTTTTCGGCACTTCGTCCTGCACCATGACGACCACCGCCGAACCCGCCTTCGTGCCCGGCGTCTGGGGACCCTATTATTCGGCCATGGTTCCTGGCGCGTGGCTCAATGAAGGCGGCCAGTCCGCTGCCGGCGCTGCCATCGATTACCTGGTGCAGCTGCACCCGGCCTATGCAGCGGCGAAGGCGCTTGCCGACAGGGAAGGCAAAGCCTTGCCGGTATGGCTCGCTGACCGGGCGCTCAATCTTGCCGCATCCGCTTCCGCTACCGTAAAGATCGCCGAGGATTTTCACGTGGTGCCGGAATTTCTCGGTAACCGCGCGCCCTTTGCCGATCCCCATGCCCGCGCCGTCATCGCCGGTTACGGGACCGAGACCGGCGTGGATTCCCTTGTGGCGCTTTATGTGGCCGGCCTTCTCGGCCTCGGTTATGGACTTCGCCAGATCATCGAAACGCAGGCCCGCAATGGTGCGTCGGTGGAAACCATCAGCGTCAGCGGCGGGGCGGGTGCGCATCCGCTAGCCCGGCAGCTGCTGGCGGACGCGACGGGGCTTCCCGTGGAACTGACTGAATGCGAGGAGCCTGTGCTTCTCGGCTCGGCCATGCTGGGTGCCGTCGCCGCCGGAACCTATCGGGACCTGATGGTCGCCATGCCCGCGATGTCGCGTATCGACAGCTGTGCTGCGCCAGATCCAGATTTTCAGAAGGTTCATCAGGCGCGTTACGACGCGTTTCTGGCGCTGCAAAATGCGGCGCGCGCCATTCGTTCTGCCAGCCATTCCTGAGCGCTGTCAAAAGTTTAGATCATCCGGCCGTCATGGCCGCAAAATAAAGAGGATTCCATGCAGTTTTCCGGAAAATCCGTCATCATCACTGGCGCAGGCAAAGGCATCGGCCGCGCCTGCGCTCGCCTGATGGCCGCGCGCGGTGCGGAAGTGGTGGCGATCAGCCGCACCCAGTCCGATCTCGACAGCCTGAAAAGTGAAATCGGCGGCCGTTCGATCCGCGTCGATCTTGCCGATGTCGCGGCCACCCGCGCCGCCATGAAGGAAGCCGGCCCTTGCGATTTCCTGATCAACAGCGCCGGCATCAACGTGCTCGAAAGCGTGCTGGATATGAGCGATGCGGGTTATGAAGCCGTCCTCGGTATCAACCTGCGCGCGGCCTTGGTCGCATGTCAGGAATTTGCCCGCGCCCGCGTTGCGAAGGGCGGCGGCGGCGCCATCGTCAACATCACTTCCATCGCCGGTCACCGCGGCTTTCAGGATCACCTCTGCTACGCGGCGTCCAAGGCCGGGCTGGAAGGGGCAACCCGCGTTCTTGCCAAGGAGCTTGGCCCGCACGGCATCCGCGTCAACGCGGTTGCGCCCACCATCACCCTCACCGAACTGGCCGCGGAAGCATGGAACGATCCGGCGAAAAGCCAGCCGATGATGGTTCGCCATCCGCTCAACCGGTTTGCCGAAGCGGAAGAGGTGGCTCAGAGCATCGCGCTGCTCCTTTCGGATGACAGCCGCATGATTTCCGGCGCAGTATTGCCGGTCGATGGCGGTTTCCTCGCCGTTTGACATTTGCGGGGAGCTGATGCGCAAACACCTGCCCGAAAATAAAGAGCGCCCGGCAAAAAGCCGGGCGCTCCTCCTAATGAATGACAATGCTGTTAATGACGATGCTCGGGCATTTCTTTCAGCTGGTCCTTGGTCCATGAAGTGACCGCGTGGACATCGCCGTCCTCATCCCGCATGAAATCAAGATCGCTGAGCGGCACTGCGACCGGCTTTGCGCCGATACCAAGAAAGCCGCCGACATCGATGATGGCGGTGCTGCCGGCCCCGACGCCGTGGACATGATCCACCTTGCCGACCTTGTGATCGTCTGCACCATAAACGGTGGCGCCTTCAAGAACGGACGGCGTCAGTTCGGTTTCAACCAGGCGTACGTGATTGGTGTGATCCATTGTTCTTGCTCCTGTCTTGGTTTGCAGAAAACAAACTCCCCGACTGCAAAACCGTTCCATCGAATGTCGCTGGCCGGTGCCAGTCGGTGAGGACCGGTCATTTCTCATCGGTACATTGTTGGGGTTTGCGGCAGGCGGTTCCGAAAAGGTTGCGGAATGGTCACACCTTTTCTCCGGAAGACAAGTTTTCGCTAAATTGCAACCGCTAAAGTTGTTGCGATGACGTGTCTGGATGTTATCTCTGCGTCAGGTTGAATCATCAAGGGGATGAGGGATGAAAAAGTTGGGGGCGGTTTTGCTGGTGGCTCTTTTGAGCGCATGTGCAAAGCCATCTGACGGACCGACCGCAGGCAATATCCGATCTGCGACTTTCCCTCGAACCAACGAAAAAATCCCCGTCATCGAGCTGGCGAATGCACCGGCGGCGACGGTATCCGCCGGAAGCCTGCAGAATGCCTCCGGCCCCGGCCTCACAGCACTTCGCAACACCGGTTACAACGCCCAGAGATTGCGTCGCGGCGACGTGATCGACATCACCGTGCTCGATACCGGCGAAGACGGGCTTTTCTCCCCGACGCAAAGCAAGACGCTCAATCTTGGACGCTTTACGGTGGACCAGAGCGGATCGGTGAATATCCCCTTCGTCGGCAAGCAGAGGGTGGTGGATTCGACGCCCGAGGGGCTGCAATCGCAGGTCGTTGCCGGGCTCAAGGGATCGGCCGTGAACCCGCAGGCCGTCGTCACCGTCGTCGACAAGCCGACAAGCGCCGTCATGCTGAGCGGTGCGGTGAAAAATCCCGGAAAAATAACGCTCACCGCCCGTCAGGAGCGGGTGCTCGATGCGCTCAATCAGGCTGGTGGCCCGACCGTCGCTCCGGGCGCTGCCACGGTTACCGTTGTTCGCGGCTCGCACAGGGCGAGCGCGCCGCTTGACCGCGTCATGCGGGAGGACCGCCAGAATATCCGCCTGTCGCCGGACGATCAGATCATGATCGATGGCGATGCGGCGAGCTACACCGCGCTCGGTGCTTTCAAGAGCGCCGGCGAATTCCAGTTCGAAGCCGGAAAACTGACCCTCGCTCAGGCTGTCGGCCGCGCCGGCGGATTGCTGGATGACCGTGCGGACGCGCGCAATGTCTATGTCTTCCGCAACGAGATCATTCAGGTGCCGTCGGCAACCGTATCGGGCGCGAAAGGCCCGGTCGCGACGGCCACGACCATGCGGCCGGTGATTTATCACGTCAATATGCGCGATGCTTCCAGCATTGCCCTCATGCAGCTCTTCCAGATGCAGAAGGGCGATGTGCTCTATGCCAGCAACGCGCCGCTGGTGGATTCGGCCAAGCTCCTGACCGTGTTCCAGAAGAGCGTGCCGACGGCGGCAGCACCGCTTCCCGGCAGCGGCAACTGACGAGTGAAGCGCTACAGAAGCTGTAGCGCTTCCATCGCCGATTGCGGCCGCGACGCGGGTTCGTCGTGGCAACAGGCGTCCGCAAAATCCGCCAGCCTTTGCGTTGTTCGCATCTCATCCGTAGCGATAAGCCGCCGGGCAAGCCGCCCCACGGAGAATATATCCTGATCCGGCTTCGCGGTTGCGTCCCGCATCCGTTCCGGCGCTGCAAATTCGCGCGAGGCGGCAAAGCTCATGCCCCGATCTGCGTGTTTTTGGCCGATCTCCAGCGCAATGCCGAAATCGCCAAGCCTGCCCGTTTCAAAATCGCCGTCCTCCAGGAGAATATTGGCTGGCGTGACATCGCAGTGGACATATCCCCGTGCATGTATGGCGCTCAGTCCTTCCAGCAGGCGGCGAAGGATTGTGATCGCCTGTGGCGCGCTAACCGGCCGCTGCGATGCAAGCGACGCCAATGATTGCGGAAACCATGGCTGCAACAGGCCCGGTCGGCCATCGGCCAGTCTCAGCAGGGCCGATGTTTCCACCAGGCAAGGATGGCGCAATGTCAGGCCGAGCTGCGCCTCCTCGCGTAATCTTTGCAGCAGCGCCGCATCGTTTCTCAACGCCGGCGGCGTGGTTTTCAGGGCGTGAAGAGAGCCGAGATCGCGGTGCCGCACCTGCAACAGCAGCGTGTTTTCGCTTTCGTAGGCAATCCGGTCGAGGGCAAAACTGTCGGCGATCCAGCCGGGTTTCGCACCGGAAAAATGCGAGATTTTCCGGTCCAGCGCATTTCTGACCTGATCGATCAGGTCTTTCTGTTCTTCGGCTGGCCTTTCCCGCGTGCCGTCATGGCGGATGGTTTGCCACAGATCGGAGAAGCGCTCGGCAACCTGCGGATAGACTGACCCGTCGCCCGGTTGTTTACCCTTGCTCAAGCCGGTTTCCAATCACGATGGCGCTGACATTCTCGCGTGCGTCCTCGATCAATGCTTCCTGGATCAGGGCGCTGGCGCAATCCTTGATCGGGGTGTCGCCGACAATCTCGGCAATGGCCCGCTCCTTCAGGATTTGTACCAGCGGATAGCTGCACAGGAGCAGCCTGTCCTGCGAACCCCAGTCTTCCCCGACGATGTCCGGGCGGAACTGCTGGGAAAGGCCGACACATTGCGAGAGCTGCCTTTTCATGCCGACAACGACGTGATCGCGCGAAAGCTGGTGCATGGTTCCGTTTTTCAGGAGATAGGCGCGCGCGTCGCCGGACCACAGGACACTCACCCTGCGGCCGATAATGGAGGCAATGATGACGCTTGCCATCGGCCTGCCGTCAGCGCCCATGGTTTGCCGGGAAAGAAGCAGGCTGTTGACGGTGCCGAGCTTTCCCCTGATCTGCTGCGCCATCACCTCGGGGCTTTCGGCATCGGGGGTCTCGGCAAGAATATTTGTGGCCAGACGCGCTGCTTCCACGGCGCTGTGCGTGTCTCCCTGTCCATCTGCTATGGCAAAGAGGGCAGGGCTCTGGGAAACGAAGAGCGAATCCGCATTCAGGGAAAACCGTGTTCCCGGGTGCGTGGCATAGCTGTAGATGAGCGACGACGGCTGTTCCGTTGGCGGTGCGGGCGCAGGCGTCATTACGGGCGGAGTTTTTTGTCTCGCACTTTCCCGCGTCTGTACGGGTGTCGAGCCGTCCTCTTCGCCCTTGCCCGCCATGTCACTGAAGAGGCGCAGGAAATCGGAAGCTTTCGGTTTGCCGTCGAATTTGAGGCCGCGGGCGCGGCGGCTGACGGGATCGATGCGCCACCAGAGGCTGCTCGGTGCGCGGCCGCGCACCATTTCCGGGGCGTCATCCTCTTCCCGTGGTTTTGGCAGGCGCAGTTTTTTAACGGAGGTGTTAAACCGGGACATGTCGAAATCGCCCGTCATGGATGTCTCGGCCAGCGCCTCGGCGGCCATGAACCAGGTGTCGTCGAGATAAAGCGTTCTCGGATGTTTCCGGAAGCTATTGAGCTGGGCAATGATGGCAAGCGGATATTTGCGTCCCACCCGGTCTGCACTGGGCACCAGCACACCGGCATAGGCACAGTTTCCCCATATGCCGCTTTCGATGATGAAGCGTATGGGCGGCGATGACGTGAATATTTCGGGCCATCGGCCTGAAAACAGGTCCGCGCAGGCGTGCAGGCCGGATCGCATCCAGTCGTCAAATGTCCCGATCAGCTCCCGTTCAAGCCCGTCGGAAATGAAGTCGCCATGGCTGGGGACCTTGCCGAAGAAACCGATGCGATCACTTTCCGCTGCGGTCTCCGCGGGCCTCGATGCCTGATTGGCCATCAGTCGTTATTGACCGCGGTGCTTTTCGTCTTTGCTTTCATCATAGATCCCCTCCTTGAAAAAACGGTGCGCCGCCCCGCCGCTAAAATTGTGCGGGGCAGGCAAAGCCGGCGATGGCGTCCAGCTTGAACGGGTTGAGAACCGAGCCGAACTGAATATCGAATTCGGCAGCCTGAGCGCCATTCGCAAATCGCACCCGCAGCAGGTCACCAGACTGGTTTTCGATGTCGGCGCCGTCGAACAGCCGGAATGGCGACCAGTCGCCGTTTTCGGTTTTCGCCTGCTGCCAGCCGCCCGGCTGGAAGGCGATGCGCGAGAGGCTCGCCGTGTTTTCACGCGAGGGCCAGGTGATCGATTTCGCCTGAATGGGGCCGTGATAATAAACCACCCGCTCGCCTTCGATTTCCAGCATCACCGCGCTGGAGGCATTGGTGAGCGAAACGGGTTTGACATTGATCGACACCGCCGGCGTCTCGCTGCCATTCGGGAAAAAGGCACGCGAAATCTTGTCGGCATTTTCAAACTGGGCGACGGCGCTGCTTGGAATGCCGGCGGCGCCGAAAGTGCCTTTCCAGCTCCAGGGGTTGGTGGTCTTGTCGACAAAGGCTTCCATACGCTGTTTGAAGAAGGACTGGAAAACCCCGGTTGGCCCGAAGAGACGGGTAAAATCCGCGATGGCGACATCGCGGGAAGACGACCTGTCGAAAGGATAACGCCCGGTCACGATGGAAGAGCAGAGCGATGCCGCATCGGCCGCCCAGAGTTCGGCAATGCGGCTGCGGGCGGATTTGACCGCAAGCGAGCCGACATCCGCCGCCACGCCCGCCACCCACACATCGAGGGGCGCCGGCAATTCACGGGCCTGCTGCAACAGATCCTGATTGGCCTTGGTGAGCTGGCTGTCCACGTCGAACACCTTGGCGACTTCGTCGGAGGTGGTTGCCGAGCGGGCAAGCTGCTCGTTCAGCATCTTGAAATGCGCGAGCAACTGTTCCGATGGCGAGCCTCCGGCCTTGCCGCCATTGGCCTGCTCGGCCGTTGTGGCCGCGCCTTTCGCCACCAGCATGTCGCGCAGTCTCGCATAGGGGTCGGCCGCGTTCACCGTGGCGGCCAGAACGGCCGCGGTCGCGTCGCCTTCAGCGGCGGAGGCGAGGGCGGCGGGGTTTGCTCCGGGGCGCAGATCGGTTGCCTCCGCGATCGATCTGGCAGCCTCCGCCACGATATTGCGTTCATTGGCAAGCGCGCGGGTTGTTTCCACCGCGTCGCCAAGGGTTTGGGACGGCTTGACCCGAAGGTCGGCCAGCGTATCGGCCCATTTTTTCTCGAAACGGTCGAAATAGATTTGCAGTGCGGCCTGCGCCACCTGCTCGACCGTGGCACCCCTTATGGCATCATCGGAACCGCGCACCCACCCTTCGGAAAGCGCGATACGCGCCGCATGGGCGACCTGCGGAATGACGACGCTGCGATATCCCTCCGCCGTGAAAAGACCTTCGATGCCTTCCGCCATCGGCGCTTTGCTGCGCCGCTCGAAGGCGCGCTCTCCCAGCGGGCCGAAGGCCGTGGCTGGTGTCCATTCCATCAGTTCCCGCGCCTGCGGAAGACCGGCGAGAATATCATAGGCGCGCGTGCCGGCGGCCTGGTCGCGGATGGTTTCACGGGCAGTGGCGATGAGCCGTGCATCAAGCTCAATCGGGGCGAGCACGCCGTCCGCCAGCGCTTTCGCATGCTGGTCGAGCGCTTGTCTCGCCGCCGCCCTTCCATCGCCGGGATAGAGGGATGCGAACATCTGGTGCGTCTGCACGGTCAGGAAATCGGGGTCCAGCGTACCCATGCCGCCAAGCATTCCGTAGAGCTTCAGCGAATTGAAGGTGCGCGTAACATCCTTTTCATCCTTGAGCTGTTTCTGGAGCTGCACGATCATGCGCGGCAGGAGCAGGGCATTGAGCGCGCGCTGGTAGGCTTCACGCTGCCGTCCCGCGATCTTGTCTTCCTGATCGAGCCCGAAGCTGACGTTCCACACTCTCTCGCGGGCAAAGCCGGAATTGACGTCGCGCAGATTGTCGAGCGCCGGAAGGATGCGGAGAAAATCGGCGTCGGAAACATCGCGCACGGGAATGCCCTGAACGAGTTGTTCATAGGCGCCAAGTTTGCGATCCGCTTCGGCAAGCGCCTGCGTATTGGCGAAATAGGTGAAAATCCAGCCGGTGAAGACGATGGCGACCGCGGCGGCCGAAACACCATAGGCGATGCGCCGCACCAGCAATTGCCGGCCGGAAAGGCGCTTGTCGCGCATCACCAGCGCGGCTTCGGGGAAGATGACATCCTTGAACAGCCGTGACAGGAAGTAGCTTCGGCGAGTTCTGGCCGCTGCGGGAGACCTTTCCGTTTCCGGCTGCGTTCCCGAAGCGAGATAAACGCCCCGCAAAAGCGGGGCTTCGATCAGCGGAGACCGTGCGCAAAGTTCGGTCAGGGCCTCATGGAGCCGGTCTTTCAGCCGCGCGAGTTCGGCGGGGAAACGGAAGATGCGGCCGCGCGTCTCGGCATTCTGCTCCTGCTGCAGGCGCTCGATCAGCATCGCATCGACCCGCTGTTGCAGCAGTTCGAACTCTTCTGTCAGGCGTTGCGGCAGGTTCTCGGCGGTATAGCTCTCATCCAGCTTGAAGGTCGTGCCCCATACCTGCTGGCGATCGGTCTTGTTGAAACCGTCGAAGAATTCGACGAAACCATGCAGCAGATCGGCCTTGGTCAGCACGATATACACCGGAACGCGTGCATGCAGATATTCGTCCAGTTCCGAAAGCCGCTGGCGGATGGAGCGCAGTTCCTGCCGTTGTTCCTCGGGATCGCGGGTGAGAAGATCGGGGATGGACAATGTCACCAATGCGCCATTGATCGGCTGCGACCGGCGATAGCGTCTCAGGAGACCGAGGAAACCTTCCCAGCCGGCTTTGGATGATCCATCGAGATCGTCCTGCGTGGTGTAACGGCCGGCGGTGTCGATCAATATCGCCTCATCGGCGAACCACCAGTTGCAGTTGCGCGTGCCGCCAATGCCCTTCACCGCGTTTTCGCCAAGCGCATCGCCGAGCGGAAATTGCAGGCCGGAATTGGTGAGCGCCGTTGTCTTGCCGGAGCCGGGTGCGCCAAAGATCACGTACCAGGGAAGGTCGTAAATATAACCGAAACGCTTTTTCGTGACCCGCCGCAGCAGCGCCAGCGCTTCCTTGAGACGCATCTGGATTTCGCCGACTTCGGCCTGGCGGTTGGCCAGGGCTTCCCGCTCGATACTGTCGACAAGTTCCTTGTCCTGCTTGCGCCCGCGATAAATCGTGACGGCGATATAGACCAGCCATATCGCCACAATGATGCCGATGGCGATGAGCCGGGCCTGCGTCGTTCCCAAGGGCTTAAAATCGCCCAGCGCGACCAGATAGCCGTAAAACCAGATGACGATGCAGAGCGCGACTACCCATAACAGCGACAGGAAACGACGGCCGACGAGAGCGGCATAGCTCTCGACATAGGATCGGATCGTATAAAAATAGCTCAATGGATTCATGGCTGTGCCTCTTGCGGCTGCTGTCCCGAACTGTTCTGGATGGTCGGCGAGAGAATGCCGGCGTCGCTCAGTTTTTCATCGGGATTAGTCAGGACCATGATTTCCGTTCTGCGGTTGATCTGGCGGCCTTCCTCCGTTTTGTTGTCGGCGATCGGGTCGCTGTCGGCACGGCCTTCCGTCAGGATCGCTTCCGGGCCGGTGAATTGTGAAAGAATGTCCCCGACCGCCTTGGCGCGGGCTTCGGAAAGGTGCCAGTTGGACGGAAACTCCACCGTCTTGATCGGCACGGTATCGGTATAGCCGATGACGACGGCGCGGAATTTCTCGGCCGCAAGCGCGCCGCCGATACGCTGGATGAGATCGCGGAACTGCGGGCTGACATCGGCGCTGCCGGTGGAGAACAGGCCCGAATTGTTAATGCGAATGCGCAGCCGCCCGTTTACATCCGCCAGCGTGACCAGCTTCTTTTCGACTTCCGGCTGAAGGAAGGCCATCAGCTTTTCAAGCCGGGAGGGTTGCCGTGGCTCCACCGTCTTCGGCGGTTCCACGACCTTGGGCGTTTCGACCTGCGCCGGTGGCTGAGGCGGGCTTGCGATCAGCACGCTCGGCGTCTCGTTCGGCGGCAGATGGGCGAGCCTCTCGAAAGTGACATCGGATGCGTTGTTGAGCGACAGCGTGAAGAAAAGATAACCAAGCGCAAAGGCAAGCGCCATCAGGGACAGCAGGGTCCACAGCGCGGCCATCGTGCGCAATGGCGTATGACGGGCTTCCACGCCTTTCCAGTGCGGCGAAAGCTCCCGTTCGAAGGTGCCGTATTGGCCTATCAGCGTCTTGTAGAGGCTGTCGCGGATGCGCGAAAGCTCCAGCGCACCCTTTGGCGAAACGCGGGTGCGCCCTTCGAAAGCCAGCGACAGGCACAGATAGATCAGCAGCAGCAGATCCTTGCTGGCGCCGGGCGACTGATGGAAATGGTCGAGAATGTCGAAAACCCGGTCGCCGCCGGTGACATCGTTGTGGAAGGTGGAGACAAGGCCGGAGCGCGCCCAGCCTGCCCGCACGCCCCAGGGTTTGCTCAGAACGACATCATCCACCGTGGCGCAGACGACATAATGCGCCGCTCTTGCCCGCTCGGGGCTGATGCGGGCGGAAGCGAGGTCGCGCTCGTAGCGGGTGATCGCCTCAATGCAGGCGCGGCGAAGCTGATCGGGATCCGGCTCCGCATCGCTGAAGCGCAGGAGATGCGCGAGGTTGAGGAGGGGAGCGGCCGATTGCACGAGCGTCGGCACATCGCCGCCGCCGAAATGGAAACCGGAGAGCAGCTGATCGACCGGCATGGCGGCCGTGCTTGCCTTCGGTCGCCCGGCCGGCCCGTCGGTCTCGACAATGTCTTCGAGGATCGCCGCCATGTTGCGGGCGTTCTGGTTGCGTCTGCGGCTTTCCTCGGTGATTTCGACCACCGTTGGCAAATCCTGCCAGGAAGAGGGGTTTTCCTTGCTCATTCGCGTAACGCCCACATTTCCATCTCAAGCCCGGGGAACTCGCCCGCCAGATGCAGGGCAATCGCGCCAGAGGTCTCAAGCTGCTTCCAGAGGGGTGATTGCGTGTCGATCTCGAAATAGACGGTGCCGGACCGATAGGGCAATTGCCGCGGCAGGACCGGCAGGGAGCGCACGGGAATGCCGGGCAGCGCCACGTTGACCAGTTCGGAAATCCGCTCCACCGGCCCAACCTTGATCTGTGCCGGCAGGCGGCGGCGAATGTCTTCGGCGGCCATATCCGCGCGCACGGCAAGCACGAAGCCGGCATCGCGCAGCAGCGTGCGGTCGTGGATGGTGCCGACGCGGACGCCGTGGCGGCGCTCCACCAGCTCGATCGCAACGGCTGCCTGTTCCAGAACCGCTGACAGCGATGTGCGCAGATCGTCGAAAACCGCCCCGAAGGTGGCTTTCAAGTCCTCGTGCCGATAGGGCGGGAAATCCGTCGCCCGCTTTTTGTCCGTGGTGAAGGTTGCAAGCTCGCCGGCAAGCTGGATGCAGTCTTCGTAAAAACGGATGGGGTGAAAACGCGTGGCGTTGGCGCAGCGATGCGCCAGCAGCGGATCGGCCCGGTTGAGGATTTGCAGCAGGAAATAATCGCCCACTTCCGCCGTTCCCCTGATCGTCGGGTCGCCGATGCGTTCGGCAATCGCCTGGGCGCGGTGGCGCACGATCCCCAGAAGCTCCGTCAGCAATTCGTTGAGGCGGGGCGCCGCCGCGCAGCTGAGGCTCGGAGGAATGAAATCCGGGTCCAGAATGACCGCACGGTCGGAGCGGACCTCGATGACCCTTGCAAGACCGATGAGATCGTAACCGGAAAGATCGTCGCCGGTTTTCAGGAATTTCAGGCTGAGACGGCCGACATCGATGGGGGCCACGAAATCCGTCTCGATATTCGTGTCGGAGACCTCATAGCTGGAAGCGGTGAAGCGCACATTGTTCGCATCGTTGCGGCCGCTGGCGGACATGTCGGCCTTGCCCGGCTGCCGGGCCGGCAGGGCGAGATAGATAACGGCGTTCTTGACGCTTTCGTCGAGATCGAGCGGCGGCGGCAGGTCGGAATCCTCCGGCGCTTCGAAAGGCGTTCCATCGGGAAGAACGCCGCGCAGGTTCGACAGGGCGAATTGCCCTATCGACAGCGCGCTGCGGTCCACGCCGATTTCGGCGATGCCCCACGGGTAAGGCGAGAGGTTGCGCGTGGTGTTGCGCACCAGCCGTTCGGTCCAGCGGTCGGATTGCTGAAAATGCTGGACGCGAAGAAACATGCCCTCGCTCCAGGCAACGCGGTTCTCATGTCTCATCGTGGTTGTTTACCCCCTTTGCATCGGCCGTTATCGCGTCAGGTTCCTGCGTGGGCGCGGCTTCACCGCGCGCTGCCCGCTGCAGGAACTGCCTGACCGGCAATGGACGGCCGTTTTCCTCAAATTGCTTTTTGTAAGTGGACCAGTAATCGGTCTTCATGATCAGCCCCTGCCAGTCGCGGCGCTCGATTTTGGCACGAAGATCGTTACCGGCATCGACGGAGGCTTCGAGCAGCCTCGGCTCGAGTTTTTGCGTGCAGCCGTGGATCAGGGTCTCAAGCGAGACAGCGAGCCGCCGCTGCTGGCGGATGAGCGTTTCCATCCGCTCGCTCAGGGAGGCTGAAGAACCGTGGCCGGCGCGCTCGCCTTCAATGTCGAGAATGGCCAGACAATCGGCGCTTTCCTGCTCCAGTGCGGTCAGAAGATCGCCGATCTCCTGCGCGGTCGAAGAGCCCGCAGCCGAGGCGCCCTCTGGGGTCAGCTCTTCGTCTGCTTCCGGGAAAACGCTGTCGAAATCCTCGTTACCTGAGGCCGAAACCGGACGAGAGATCATCACCGGCATGTTCAGTGCGTCGGTATGTTCGTGCTCGCTGCTCGCAACCGGCTCCTCGTCCCAGTTATCAGGCAGAACCGCGCCAATTCCGCGCGCTGCGGGCGGTTCGCTCCAGCCGATCTCGACATTTCGCGAAATGGATTTTGCCTTCCGGTTCGCGCCCTCGCGCCATGTTTCGGACCAGTCGTCGGCGGAGGCGGTGTTGCCCATCACGCCGCCGGCCGAACGGCCATTCGGGGCGATATCGGCAAGGATCGCGGAAATGGTCAGCGGCTCGTCACTCATGCGCAGGGAAGCATCGGGATCGGAAAAATCCAGCTCGGCATCGTCGCTGATGGCGACCTGAAAAACCTGCCCGCCAATGTTGATTTGCGAACCGTCGCGGAGACGCGCGCTTTCGCCTTCCAGCAGCAGGCGGCCATCGACCAGCGTGCCGTTCGCGCTCTGGTCAAGGATCGTAAAACCTTCACCATCGCGGCTGAGCGTGCAGTGCAGCTTGGAAACGCGCCGCTCATTGTCGTCGATCTGCCAGTCGCAATCGCGAGACCGGCCGATGACGCGGCGGCCGCGCTCGAAGCTCCACTGACTGGCTCTTGCGGCTCCGATATTTCGTGTGTCCTTGAGTGCAAGCTTCATATCCATGCCCTCACGCGGAAATCGCCGAGCCTTCCCGCTCGGTCACCACAGCATCGGCGCTGTCTTTTTCTGCGGGCGCCACGCGAGCCCAGCTATTCCAGCCGAGGCGGGCGGGGGCATCGGACTGGCCGAGGCGGCAAAAGGGAATGTCCTCCTTTTTCAGGATCACCTGCACATCGAAATGCAATGCGCTTCCGACGAACAGGCGTGTCAGCGAAAATATCTCCGCAAGCCGTTTCGATCCGGGCGTCAGGGCGAGATAATCCGCATAAGCGACGGGACCGATCACGATCCGGAAGCCGCCGCTCATATCTTCGACAGCGCTTCCCGCCGTCGTGTTCTGTCCGAGCCTCAGCCCGGATGCCTGTCCGAGCTGGCTTTGTTCGTGAAGCGGCAAAGCCACCCATCGCCGGCGAAACTGTTCGACATGCACCGGAAGTCCCGTGAATTCACAAAGCATGGAGGTCAGGGCCGAAACATTGCGGTTGCGGCCGGCCAGAAGACCGCTGAACCGCAGGAGCGCATCTTCGCTCACGCCTGCCTTTTCCACCAGACCGGCCGTGCGGAACCCGGTGAGTGCAAGCAGGGTTTTGCGAAAACCGTTCTCCCTCTGCTCGGCCGACCAGCGCAATCCCCTTGCAAGGCGGTATTTTTCCGTCGCGGATACGAACAGTTCGCTGAACCTTGCGGCGAACAGATTGAAGAAGCTCGCCAGCGCGCCGGAGCGATTGCGTTCTTCCCGCTGCAACAACTCGCCATAGGCCGGCGGCAGCGAACCGAGCGGCCCGACAATGGGCGCGAAGGCGGATTTCAGTTCCGCCTGGCCGCGTTTGTGGTTGAAGCCGCTGATCGCCAGCGGGGTCGGCTGTGTTCCGCCATGAGCGCCAACGACAATCCCGTCATCCGCCGAAACCAACTGGGCGACGCGAAACGCGGTGGCGGGCTCAAAACGGCCGGGATCGTCGCTGAGAAGCGCCGCCTGCCGGTCTTTCATGGTTGGCGTCTGCTGTTCCATCCCGGTCTCCTAGAGCAGCGGCCGGTCGGCCGCGCGGGCCGGCCAGCGGGCAATCGGTTTGGAATGGCCGCGCATCGTTGCCGTCAGCCGCGTGAAACTGTTGATCGAGGTGTAGAGCCCGAAGAAATGATTGAGGACATTGGCGAAAACAAATGCGGCGGGCCGCGCGATCAGCGCGGGATCGAACTCCACGGTGATGTCCGTTCCCGGCACCATGGCCGAGCCGATCCGGGCATGGGAATTCTGTGCCTCGACATTGCTGATCGCCTCCACCAGCTGCCGGGTCTCCGGGCTGTCCCTGAAGGAATAGAGCGAAAGAATGTCCTTCAGCGGCGCGCCGCCGCTGTCGGTGAGGGAGAGATGGTTGAGGAGGAGATGCGAGATCAGCCGCCATTCACGCGCCGAGCGCTCGTTGACGCGGATCGCCGCCGTCGGCGGCATCAGCGCATGGATGGATTTTATAGCCTCGTTGCCGGACGAAAGCTGCAGGAAGGGGTGACCGCCGCCAAAGGGGAGCTGGCTTGGCAACTCGCGATTGATGCACAGCGTATCGATGCTCGCCACCATGTCGAGCGGTCCAAGCGGTCCGCGCTTCTGATCCACGAAAGCGATGTCCGTATCGGAAGAACCGTCGTCATCGAAACGGCGCTGTATCTGCCAGAAAACGTTTGCACCGTTGTTGCGCTGGGTGCGGCCGAAGAACGGGGAGGTCTTTTCGGTCTGCCCGGAACGGCTGGTCAGCTGGACGTTTTCGACGGCATAGATTTCGCGGGTCCGCTGCCGCCGCGCATCCGGCAGCAGGCGGTATTCCGTGCGCGTGCCATCGAGGCTGAGCGGTTCGCAGCTTTGCTTGAACAGGTTGATAACCGGCGAGGCGTTCAGCACGAAATCCCGGACCGATACCATGCGCTCAAGCTGCGTGTCCGCCGCATCCAGATAGATGTAAAGTTCGCAGTCGCCGCCGCTCCATTTGTGCAGCCCGTCGATATCGAGAAAGAGAAATTTCTGCGGCAGCGCGAAGAATTCGGTGAGAAGCCGGTATCCGTTAAAGCTGTTGGCCGGATAGGGCAGCATGGCCTGATCGCGCGTGTAACCGGATGGCGTGAGATTGCCGGCGGGCAGGAAAACGGCTTCCTTGTCCTCGGCGTGCCGCGCAAGCGCCATGCCCACGCAATGATTGGTCAAAAGCTCGTAAAGCGCCGTGGCCTGTTGCCAGGCGGCGGACAGAAAAATCTGAAGCTTCGTCAGGCCCATTTCCGGGAAGGTGCCGCCGCGCGGCGCCGTGCTGCGCAGCGAAAGCCGCAGGCAGCTAGCGGCGCCGGCAAACGAGGCCGAAAAAGGCGCGTCGATCGGCTGGCCGGACAGCGTTGCGGCTGCGATTTGCAGCGGCGCGATCTCCACCGCCTGCGTGGTGCGAAAACGGCAGCTTTCGCCACCCACAGGCTCGGCAAGGATTTCGCTGTGCCGGGGAAGTGTCTGCACGGTTGCGAGCGCCGTGCTTGGGGTGAACTGAACCACGCTCATGGACGGGATCGGCGCAAGATAATGCGGGTAGAGCGTTTCCAAGAGGCTGTCCGACAGTTCGGGAAATTCGTCGTCCAGCTTCTGGCGCACACGGGCAGCGGAATAGGCGAAACTCTGGATCAGCCGCTCGACATGCGGATCGTCGGCGACATCGCCCGTCATGCGCAGCCTGCCGGCAATCTTCGGAAACGCCGCCGCGAAACGCGATGCGCGTTTTCGGAGCGCGAAGAGTTCGTCATTGTATTTTTCGAGAAAGCCGTCAGCCATTCGTCGCCTCCACCAGGAAACGCTGCGTTGACGGGTCGATCCGGGATTCGAAGCTGATCGGCGGCATGCCTTCCTGAAGGCGGAAACTTGCCTGTATACGCATGCGAAGCGCCCGGTCGCCATCCGTGCGGTTTTTGAGGATCGTCACATGCACGTCCGCAAGGCGGGTTTCGAACAGGGAAATACGCCGCTCGATGCTGCGTGCGAGCCGCGCCTTGGAGGCATCCGTCACCAGATTGGCCGAAAGAATGCCGTCCACGCCATAGCTCACCAGCGCATCGGACAGTTCCTTCAGCGCCGCCGGCGGGCCGGCGGGGTTACGGCGGGTATTGAGCAATGCCTCGAGATCGCGGCGGATCACCTCGCGCATCTCGCGTGCCTGATCCTTCAGGCTCACGAGCATATCCGTTTCCGCATCCGGCGCGTCATCGAGCAGCCGGTCCAGAACGGAGCGCGACAGCGTTCTCTGCCGCGCGCGATATTGCTCGAGCGGATCAACCACGGGCGATCTGCCTTTCATCGTCGGAGGCGGCGGAAAGGGAACCGATCTCGTGGAACGGCACCACATCGTCGCCAATCAGCAGGCAGCGCTGGCCTCGCCCGGTTGCCAGAGGCTGGTCTTCCTCGCTCCATCGGGTTTCCCGCCCGAGGAGGAGGCCGACATCGTCCTTCGCGCCGTGATAGATGGCCGGAAGCAGCACGGATGCGACCGCGCCGTCGCGCAATGTCAACTCAGCCCCGCGAAAAGCGAGGTCGCGCGGGCGGCTCATCGGGTCGATGGCGAGGCTTTCTATGCGACCGTAATCGATCCAGAGGTAGCGGCCGCCATTGGTCAGCACCTCCAGCGCATGCGGAATTCGGTCGTCCAGATCGCGAATATCGCCGGCGCTCTTGCCGTTGCGGCCGATTGGTACATTGCCACGTTTTTCATCGAGTTCAGCCAGTGCGGTTCTGGCGGCATCCGCATCGCCGCTGCGTGCGGCGATATTCGCCCGGATGGCCAATTGATCGAGTTCGGACGGACCGCCGGGGAAATCCGGCACCGCGCCGGTTTCGAACCACGCATTGCGTGCGGCCATGGCGCGCAGCTGATGGCGAAAGAGAGAAAAGCCGACGCTTTCCTGAGGCGAGAATGTTGCGGCCAGATTGCATTGCGCATCGGCCTTCTCATAGTCGCCGGCAAGGACCAGCAGATCGATATAGAAATGGCGGCCATCCTTGTCGGTGGGCTTTGCTTTGACGTGGTCGCGCGTAAGACCGATTGCGTCCTGCAACCGGTCATCGTCGAGAAGGCGGGAAATATCGTCGCGCAGCGTCATGCGGGTATCCTTTGCGGCTCGGCTGGAGACCGGGATGCGGCGGCGGGCGGCATCATGGTTTCGGCAATGAGGTGGAAGCTCGTGGAGACGTCATCGAGCTGGAAATGCGGCTGGAGGCGCACGGTGCAGGAGAATGTTCCGGGCTTGCCGGGAACCTCGAAGACATTGATCCCGGCAGACCGCAACGGGTAGCGCGTGCGCAGCGCAGCTTCCGCATCGTCATTGCCGAGCGTGTAGGAGGAAAGCCAGCCTTCCAGCTTGCGCTCTATCGTTGAGGCATCGCTCAGCTGGCCGATATCGTCGCGCATGATGACCTTGAGGTAATGTGAGAACCGGGAGGCGCACAGCACATATTGCAGCATGGCCGCGAGGCGGGCGTTCTGCCTTGCTGCTTCGCTGGAATAATGGCCGGGTGCATGCAGGGACTGGTTGGCGTTGAAGATCGCCATGCCTGACAGGTAGGTGGTGGAGACGGGCACAATGCCGAGATCGGAAAATTGCTGCTCCTGTCCGGTCGTCAGCTGCACTTCGACGGGCGGCTGCGCGGAAAGGCCGTTGCTTTCGATGCCGAGATCGAGCGGCGGCAATTGCCGGGAAGAGAGCATGCCGCCATCCACGGCATCCTGCGTCACACCGCGCAGATCCGCAAACCAGCCGGAATCGACGAAATTGCGTACCACCACCGTGGCAAAGGCGAAGGCGGCATTGCCCCACAGCAGGGTCTCGCCGCTTTCCGCCACATGCTCGCGGAATGGAAATCCGTCATCGCGTCCGCGCGCATAGGGCCTGTAGGGCGAGCGCAGCAAAACGCGCGGCGCGACAAGGCCGACAAAGCGGGAATCGTCGCGTGCGCGCAGCGCATTCCAGCGCAGCCGCGATTTATCCTGCTTCAGCGAGGAAAAGTCGTGAACCCGGCTGAGTTCGGCAAAATCCTGCAGGCCGACGGCGGAAGGAGCTGCCGCCGCGACGAAGGGGCAGAAGGCGGCCGCAGCCACCATGCCGATCTGCGACAGCGTGGTGATGGAATCGGCGCCCTGAAGATCATCGGGGGAAAACGCATAGTCGCCGATCAACAGGCCGACCGGCTCGCCGCCCGGCATGCCGAATTCGCGATTATAGACGACCTCGAAAAGATGGCTCTGGTCGAAGTCGGTGGCGCGTTCGGTGTTGCGGGCAAGATCGCGCCAGCTGGCGTTCAGCAGCTTCACCTTGACGTCTGCGCCGCGGCCAGCCTCGCGAACGACCATGGCAAGCCCGCGCCATCTCGCTTCCATCGCCTGAAAATCAGGGTGGTGCAGAATGGCGTTCACCTGGCCGATCAGCGCATCGTCGATGAGGGCGATGAGCTGGTCGGCGAAAATGCGGGCGTCCGGAAAGGACTGATGCGCCATGAGCGGGCTCCGGGTGACGAACGGGGCCGGGGTGGCGGACCACCCCGGTCCGGGCTCAGTTCTTGGACGGAATACGGGCGACCATGCGCAGCGAGGTCGTCAGTTCTTCCATCTGCAACCAGGGCCGCATCCATGCGACCGCATTGTAGGCGCCGGGTTTGCCCGGCACTTCCTGCACGGTCACCTTGGCGTCGCGCAGCGGATATTTCGCCCGGCTTTCTTCGCCCGCTTCGTCATTGGCGTTGACGTAGTTGGCGATCCAGCGGTTGAGCCAGACTTCGCAGTCGGACGCTTCCATGAAGGAGCCGATTTTGTCGCGGCCCATCACTTTGAGGTAATGCGCGAAGCGCGACGTGGCCATGATATAGGGCAGGCGGGCTGAAACGGCGGCGTTGGCTGTGGCTTCCGGCTTGTCGTAAAGCTTCGGCTTGTGCGCGGTCTGGGCGCCGAAGAACACCGCATAATCCGTGTTCTTGTAGTGGCAGAGCGGCAGGAAGCCGAGTTTACCGAGTTCGGCGTCGCGGCGGTCGGTGATGCCCACTTCGGTCGGGCATTTCAGATCGAGATCGCCGTCATCGCTGGAGAAGACGTGCATGGGCAGATTTTCCACCCGGCCGCCATTTTCCGCGCCACGGATAGCGGTGCACCAGCCGCTTTTTGCAAAAGCGTCGGTCAGCTTCGTGCCCATGACATAGGCGGCGTTCATCCAGCAATATTCGTCATGCTGCAGGTCGCCATTCACCGCACCCCTGGTTTCGTCGTATGCGAAATCATCGATCGGGTTGGTTTTCGGGCCATAGGGCATGCGCGCCAGAACACGCGGAAGAGCGAGCGTGACGAAACGGGAATCGTCGCTTTCGCGGAAGCTGCGCCACTTGGCATATTCCACCGTATCGAAAATCTTCTCCAGATCGCGCGGGCGTGCAAGATCGCGATAATCCTCGAAGCCGAACATGTGCGGGCTGGCCGCCGAGATGAACGGCGCAAAAGCGGCCGCCGCAATCGACGAGACACCCTGCAGCAACTGCACGTCGTCGAAGGAATTGTCGAATTCGTAGTCACCGATGATCGCGCCGAGCGGTTCGCCGCCGGGTGTGCCGAATTCGTCTTCGTAGATCGCCTTGAACAGGCGCGACTGGTCGAATTCTACGGCCTTTTCCAGATCGCGCGCCAGTTCCCGCTTGCCGGCGTTCATGACACGGATCTTCAGGTTGACGCTCGTTTCGGAATTCTTGACGAGATAGTTGAGCCCGCGCCAAGTGCCTTCGAGCTTGGCGAATTCCGGCGCCTGCATGATGGCGGCGAGCTGTTCGGAAATCGTCCGGTCCAGTTCGGCAATGGCATGGTTGAGGGTGACGGTGAGGTTGCGGTCGTATTTGACCGTTCCCTTCAGCGCCTGGTCTGTCAGCGTGCGCAGAAGATTTTGCGCGCGGTCTGGTTCGGTCTGGCGAGTTGCGGCAACCACCTTGGACAGCAGTCCCTGATCTTCGGCGGTCGTTGCCTGTGCTTCGTTTTTCAGCAGGCTTTCAGCGCTCATGTTTCAGTCCTTCCACATGCGGCTTTGAAAAAATGCCGCTTGAACAGTTGAAGCCCCGCAATCGGGGCCGTTCGGGGAGGTTTTCCTCCGCACAGGCGATTATTTGCTCGCGCCGTTCTTTTCCTTGAGTTCGGAAACCAGCGTTGCGAGATCGGTCTTGTTCTGCAGAATATCTTCCAGCATCCGCTCCAGATCTTCCGAACGGTCGGCCTTGGAAAGCAGGTCGCGCAGTTCGTTGCGGGCGTCCAGAAGCGCCTTGAGGGCGGGAACCTGCTGCACGACGGCGCCGGGTTCGAAGTCGTCCATGCTTTCGAACTTCAGGTTGACCTGCATGTCCGTGCCGTCTTTCTGCAGCGTGTTGGCAACGGCAATGTTGAGGCCAGGCGTCATGCGGCGCATCACCTCATCGAAATTGTCGCGGTCGATCTGAACGAATTTACGTTCGCCGAACGGCTTCAGCGGCTGGGTCGGATTGCCTGAGAAATCGCCGAGAACGCCGACGACGAAGGGCAATTCCTTGACCACCATCGCGCCTTCGGTTTCGACTTCGTATTTGATGTGGACGCGGGGCTTGCGAACCCGTTCCAGCTTTTCGTGTACACTTGCCATTTCAACCTCCTTGATGCCCCTTGGCATGGCTGACTGTTACGGGACGGTGTCTCCGTCCCTTGCTCGTTATTTTCCGTTGTTGTCTCCACCGGGCTTGATCCCGGCGGCCGTCAGAACTGCATTGCGGGCCTGCGCTTCGGGCAGAAGCTCCGCCAGCAGTTCGGAAAAATCCATGCGTCCCCTGCGAACCAGCGTTTCGATGGATAGCGAGATCGGCGAATGCGGTTCGGTTCGGCGAAAGTAACGCGCAACCGAAAGAAGAGTTTCAAATGCTTCATCGCGTGAGGATATGCCTTCCGGTGACGTCGCGGCTGTTCGTGCCGCCGGTTGTCCGTTGTCGTTGGTTTCGGGAACCGCGGCTGCCGCCTGCTCGACCGGCGCCGGCTCCTGCTCGCGCCCGCCCAGCGTGCGGATGGCCGCAGCAGCTTCGATGAGCGTGTTGCGGATATTGGAGCTGGGTGGCGCAGACTGGCCGCAGCGTTCGGTAAGAACCGCCATGATGGCGTCGAAGCTGGAGAGACAGGCGTTTACCTCGGCCAGATGGGAAGACATGGCGGCAACGCCTGCTTCGGATGCCAGCCGATACAGTTCTTCGCGCCGTTTGCTCTCGTTTGGCCGCTGCGCCAGCTGGAAATCCCAGAGGCTGTGCTCTCCAAATTTTCCTCCGGGGATCAGCGGCGCAAGCCGGAGCGGCTGCACAAGCGTTCCTTCGGTGCCGATGCCGTTCAATCCCGCAAAAGGTGCAAATTTTTCCTCATCATTATCATCGCTGATGGAGTGCAATGAGTCCCAGTGGTTGTAAAAAAGATCGCCACAAAGCTCATAGATTTCTCGCAGTCCAGGAAAGCCGCGCAGCCGCAGGCTTGCTTCGGCAAGCCACGCCAATATTTCTACGTCCTTGCTTTCGGAATATATAATCTGCAATCCAAGATTGCTGACACTGTCCCAGCTACTGGAGATCTTTAAGTTATCCTGTGGGGACGCGGCGCGCTCTTCTGTGCGTGCCTGGTTTCTTTCATCCTTAATTCTGTAGTATATTTCACGCGTTCTTGAATCGATGCGGATGTTTTCTCCGCAATCTCCGAAAAACTCTATATCTCTTTTAACATGCGGCGCGTTCAAGAGCAGTCTATCCCCAGAAAATAGTAATGGATTTTTTGTAGTTACTTCCCTTACGTAAGGCTATTCCTCAGACAGACTTATTCAAAATGTGTCTAAATTGTGGCGTCTACTGCCTAATCTAACCCGATAAAAAATAAACTTCGGGGTGGACAACCCGGTTTCATCATCATAGTTATTCCACGTCACGTTGTGGAATGAACCCGGGCAGGAGGCTCATTGCATGTCGCATATCGATCTCAATCGCCTCGTTGAAGCGCTTGAGCCTGACCTGCGCGTCACGCTTGAAGCAGCGGCTTCCGTTGCGGTGCGTATGGGGCACAGGTACGTGGATATCCCGCATTGGCTGCTGGCGGTTGTAGATGCCGGTATCTATGCGAAAACATTCGAGGAATTAAAAATTCCACTTCCGGTATTGCAGGCGGAAATCGGCCGCAGCCTGGAAGAGGCCGTTATCGGTGATGGCGAGGCTTTGTCGCTCTCACAGAACATTCTGACGGCGGGCCGTGAGGCATGGGTTCTCGCGTCGCTGGAGGCCGGGCGCGACCGCGTGACGCTTTGCGATCTGCTTCTGGCGATGGACGAGGAAACCTCGCTTCGCTCTTTCGTCCGCTCGGCATTTCCGTCGCTGAAGGCGATGGATCGCGCGGCTCTCGAACGCCTTCGCAGTTCGGTTGAAGACAGCAGCGGAAGAGAGGTTCCTGCCGCGGCGGCGGGTGCCGCGCCGGCCGCCGGCCAGAACGATTTTCTGCGCCTTTACACCCAGGACATGACAGCCGACGCCCGGAACGGCAAGGTCGATCCGGTGATCGGGCGCGATGACGAATTGCGCCAACTCGTTGATATTCTTACGCGCCGTCGTCAGAACAATCCCATTCTGGTGGGTGAGGCCGGGGTTGGCAAAACGGCGGTCGCCGAAGCGCTGGCGCTGGAAATCGCTTCCGGAAATGTGCCGGAAAAATTGCGCAACGTCCGCCTTCTGAACCTCGATATTTCGCTGCTGCAGGCCGGTGCCGGCGTGAAGGGTGAGTTCGAGCGCCGTCTTCATGGCGTGATCGATGCGGTAAAACGCTCGGCCGAGCCGGTCATCCTGTTCATCGACGAGGCGCATGGGCTTGTCGGCGCCGGCGGTGCAGCCGGACAGGGCGATGCGGCCAATATTCTCAAGCCCGCTCTCGCGCGGGGAGAAGTGCGCACCGTCGCGGCCACGACCTGGAGCGAATACAAGAAATATTTCGAAAAGGATGCGGCGCTGACGCGTCGTTTCCAGCCCGTGCATGTGCGCGAGCCGGATGAGACGACCGCGATCCGCATGTTGCGTGGTGTCGCCGATAGCTTCGTCAGCCATCATAACGTTGTGGTTCGTGACGAGGCGATTGTGGCGGCGGTGCAATTATCCGCACGTTACATGCCGGCGCGGCAATTGCCGGACAAGGCCGTCAGCCTTCTCGATACGGCAGCGGCCGCCGTTTCGCTGGCGCGGCAGACCCTGCCGGAACGGCTGCGTGCCATGGAAAGCGAGCGGCGTCTTCTGACCGATGAGTTGAACTGGCTTCTGCGTGAACCGCAGGATGACGAGATGCAGGGCCGTATCCAGTCGATACGCGACGAAGTCGAGAAGCTGGAGAGCGGGATCGACGATCTGCGCGGCCGTTACGATGCGGAAATGGCTGAACTCAGCGAAGAGCAGCCCGTTGAAACCGGCGCATCGAATGTGTCGCGCTTGCGGCCTGCGGCTGAGACCAAGCCGGCAAACGTCGAAAGACTTGTGCCGACGGTGGTCGACCGTGAAGCGATTGCATCCGTCGTATCGCGCTGGACCGGAATTCCGCTCGGGAAGCTTCTGGCGGACCAGATCGAAAGTGCCCGCACGCTGGATGCACGCATGCGGCAGCGGGTGGTGGGGCAGGATGCCGCAATTACCCGGATTGCCGATGCCATGCGCACCGCCCGTGCCGGATTGTCCGATCCGCGCCGCCCGCCGGCGGTGTTTTTCCTTGTCGGCATGTCCGGAACGGGCAAAACCGAAACGGCGCTGTCGCTGGCCGATCTGCTCTATGGCGGCAACAGCCATCTGACGACGATCAACATGTCGGAGTTCAAGGAGGAGCACAAGGTTTCGCTGCTTCTCGGTTCGCCGCCCGGTTATGTCGGTTTCGGCGAAGGCGGCGTGCTGACGGAAGCGGTGCGCCGCCGGCCGTTCGGCGTTCTCCTTCTCGATGAGATCGACAAGGCCCATCCCGGCGTCCAGGATATTTTCTATCAGGTGTTCGACAAGGGCGTGCTTCGCGATGGCGAAGGCCGCGATGTCGATTTCAAGAACACCACGATCTTCATGACGGCCAATACCGGTTCGGAACTGCTGGCCGCGCTTTCCGCCGATCCGGATACGATGCCGGAAGGCGAGGCGCTGGAAGCGCTGCTGATGCCGGAGCTGACCAGACAGTTCAAGCCCGCATTCCTCGGGCGCACGATCATCCTGCCCTTCATGCCGCTCGGTGCGGAAGAACTTGCAAGGATCGTGGATATGCAGATCGGCAAGATCAGGGAACGCGTTCTCGCAACATACGGCGCCGACCTGACCCTTTCCGATGCCGCGCGCGACGCGCTGGTGGCGCGCGCCGGTGCAAGTGAAATTGGCGCACGCGCCATCGAAATCATGATCGGCAAGGATCTCCTGCCGCCTCTTTCCAGCTTTTTCCTCGAAAAAGTCATCGCGGGAGAACGCGTGGGCAAGATCGTTGTCGATTTTGGTGAAAACAGGTTCGGCATTCGTGCCGAAGCGGCTGGGGAAACAGATGAATTCGCCGCGCCCGAAGAGGGTGGGGTGGATGAAGTTGCCGCGTCGGAAGGGGCTACCCGACGCATGCGGCATTAAACGAAGGGTAACGCGGCCTCGAAGCAAGAGGTCATTTCAGCTACAGGAGCTTACAGCATGCCAATTTATCTGCAGATTGACGGTATCCAGGGCGACGCCACGCATGAGGAACACCGCAAGTGGATGGACATCGAAGCCATTCACTGGAACGTAGCGCGCAACATGAACACTTCTGCCGGTTCTGCTGCAAACCGCGAAGCATCCGAACCGACCATTTCGGAAGTCATTCTGACCAAGGTTAGCGATTCTTCTTCCACCAAGCTTTTCCAGGAAGCCTGCGCTGGCCGCACTGGCAAGCTCGCAACCATCCATCTGGTGACCACGGGTAATCCGGGCAACACCTATATCGAGTACCTGCTGACGAACACGCTCATCGCCAGCTACTCGGTGGATTCCAGCGGTGACCGTCCGGTGGAAACCATCAAGCTCAACTTCACCAAGATGGAAGTGAAGTACACGCCGTTCGACGACAACAACTCGCCGCAGTCTCCGATGATCGCCTCTTACGATCTGGCGACGACGAAGGCCGCTTGATAGCGACGCGACCCGGTGCCGGTATTTGCCGGCACCGGAACGTTTTCATTGCAGTTTTGCAGCTCACGTCGTGATGTTTCTCATCCACGTTGGACGAGGCGGGTTTTTAATGCGCTCCCTATATGCGTTTTTTGTTTCCGTGCCGGTTGTTCTGGCTCTGTCCGGTCTTTCGCAGGCGGCTGCCGAGGAACGGACTTGGATATTCTCCGGTGCTGAACTCAAGCAGGCCATCGAGGGCAAACTTGCCCCGGAAGTGTCTGATCCGGAAATGCGGCGGCTGGTTTCCGTCGCAAAATCGAGCGCCTACATCGCCGGTGTGGCCGATCTGACAAGCGGATCGGACTGGTGCGGTGCGGGTGCCGTGGCGCCCCATGAACTCACCGACCGGATCTACACCTATCTCGGCGATCTTCCTGCGGAAAAACTGGATGAACAGGCAGCCACTCTCGTGCGGGAGGCGCTCAAGGTCTCCTTTCCCTGTGAGCAGAAAAGTAACTAGTGGGACGAACCATGCGTGTTAACTTTGACACTCTCTATAAGAATTATCCGAGCAGCGACCCGTCGCATCCGAACTATCTCAGCCAACGTGATCTGTTCACGGAAATTGGCTGGGACGATTTCATCGGCAATCCGAACTATCACAATACCTGCGCCATTCGCGTCAGCATCGCTTTCGTGAAGTCGGGCATCAACATCGTGCCCGCCTCGCACCGCATCCAGAAGGGCCCCTATGCCGGAAAGGGCATAGAGGTGAACATGCGCCGCCTTGCCAACCTGATGAAGCGGACGAGCTATCTTGGCGAACCCGAGCCTTTCACCCCCGCGACGGCGCGCAACGGCATCGGCGCGCGCAACGGTGTCGTGGCGTTCAACAATATCCCCGGCTACACCGGCGGCGGTCATATCGATCTTGTGCGGGGCGGCTCCGAAGCCACCCAATGCGCTTCGGCCTGCTACTACAATTCGGAAACGATCTGGTTCTGGCCCCTGCAGTCCAGCCGCGGGTCCTGATTAGGAGTATCCCATGAACGACCAGCCGTCTTTTTCTGATTTCGTTCAGGCGAGCCGCGTTCTGAAGGTGTCTTCGCCACTCGGCGAAGACCAGCTTCTGCCAGAGCGCCTGTCCGTCGAGGAGGGCGTATCGCAGCTCTTCGACATTCGTCTGACGGTGCGTGCCAAGAAGGAAGCGGTCAAGCCCGAAGAGCTGATCGGACGGCTGGTCGATATCTCCATCGAAATCAGCCAGGGCGAGGGCGAGGGCGGCGGTGTTCGCCGCCCCTTCAACGGCCTGGTGACGGAGCTGCATGAGGGCCCGCCGATCACACGCGGCATGCGCTCTTATGCGCTGACCATCCGCCCGCAAATGTGGCTTCTGTCGCGCCGGTCGGATTGCCGTATCTGGATGGACAAGACGGCGGTGGAGATCGTCGAGACGCTGTTTTCGGAACACGGTATTCCCGCCCCCGATACATCGGGCATCATTTCTCCGCCGCCTGCACAGCATTACAGCGTTCAATGGAACGAGACCGATCTCGATTATCTCACCCGCCGTTTCGAAGAGGACGGCCTGTTCTACTGGTTCAGCCATGAGGATGGTTCCCACAAGCTGCATGTGGCCGATAGCGCCAGCGGCTGGCTTGGGCCGTCGCCGGCCGCCCAGGGGGAGGGGACGGTGCGTCTGGCGCAGGGGTCATCGGACCGCAACCACATCAACGACTGGGCGCGGCGTTTTTCCTATGTCTCCGGCCAGCGGGCGGGTGCGGACTGGAATTTCGAGACGCCGGGCATGGTGCCGGGCACGATGACGCCGTCTCTGGTGCAGATGCCGGATGCGACGAAGCGCGAGCTTTACGAATATCCGGCCCGCATCAGGACGGTGGAAGAGGCCGAGCGCGCGCAAAAACTGCGCACCCAGGCGATCGAGGCCGATCATGACCGGGTGTTCGGTTCATCGACCTCGCGCGTTCTGGAGGCCGGCCGCCGCTTCACGCCTTATGAGGTTGCCCATCCAGAGCATGCTTACGAAGAACATGTGATCATCAGGGCAAGCCACAGCATCGTCGACCTCTCCTATGAGACAAACAGCAACGAGCCGGAATATCGCAATCACTTCGAGGCGATCCCGGCCCGCGTGCCGCTGACGCCGCACCGGACGACGAAGCGTCCGCGCATCGAAGGCACGCAGGTGGCGATTGTCGCCGGACCTGAAGGCGAGGAAATCCATCCTGACCAATATGGCCGCATCAAGCTGTGGTTCCCGTGGGACCGCAAGGCGAAGAAGGATGGCACGGATACGTGCTGGGTGCGGGTCAGCCAGGCATGGGGCGGCGGCACATGGGGTGCGCAGGTCATTCCACGCATCGGCATGGAAGTCATGGTCGCCTTTGTCGATGGCGACCCGGATAAGCCGCTGGTCATCGGCGTGGTCAACAATCCGGCCAATTCCGTGCCTTACGACCTGCCCGCCAACAAGACACGTATGGTGCTGCGCTCCAACAGCCACAAGGGCGACGGTTTCAACGAAATCACCTTCGAGGATGAGGCCGGCAAGGAGAACCAGTTCTTCCACGCCCAGAAGGACCAGACGACGCGGGTATTGAATGACCGGACCAAGCGCATCGACCGGCACGAGGTCGCCTCGGTTGGTGGCAACCGGGCGGTGGAAGTTTCCGGCAACCAGAAACACGAGATCGGCGGCTCGGTAAACACCGTCGTCGGCGGTACGGGGCCGATGGCGATGATGGCCATGGCGGGCGTGCAGGCGCTCTCCGGGCAGACGGCGGGGCTGCTTTCGCAGGCCGCCCAGATCGCCGGCGGCGGTGGCCCCGGTGTCGCGGCCTTCGCCACCACGCTTGCCTCGTCCGCACTCGGCTTCCTCGGTGCCAGCGGTCTTTCATCGCGTGAGGGGGTCGTTTCCGGCCCGAGCCCGCGCGCGGATGCGGGTACGGCGCTAGCCGGCTCCGGCTCGGGCGTCGGTTCCGATGCTTCGGAATTGTTTCCGCTGCCGGGCATCATGAACACGATCGTCAGCACGTTCAAATCCGATAGCGTCGGTGTGGCGCGGGCTGAACAGATCGGGGTCAGCAAGGTTACGAATGTAGGCCAGACGTCGCTGGAGAGCGTCGGAAAGTTCAAGAAGATTGCAGTCGGTGAAGAGTTCGTCATCGAATGCGGCGATTCCAAATTCATCATGAAGGCGAATGGCGAGGTCATCATTCTTGGCAAGACCTTCAACTTCGTGGCGACGGATCATTTTCAGCTTCGCGGCAAGCCGATCGATCTGAACTGACGGAGGCCGGGTCTTGGAACTTCAGAACCGCCTGCCGTTTCCCGCCATGGCTTTCCGTCAGTTCGATGCCGAAGGAGGGCTCGATTGTATCGTCTCCGTGCGTGCAACATTCACGCATGCTCAGGGCGGTTCGCTGGATGTCGCAGCCGAGCAGGAAAGTTTCCAGTGGGAGGATGCCTATGAGGGCGATCCGCACCAGACCGTCCTCCTGCGCCAAAGCGACCTTACCCCGGACAAGCCCGGCACGGATATAACCTTTCTCGGCAATGCGTGGTCTGCGAGTGGCGAGCCGGAAAAATCCTGGCGTGCCTCCATCCGCGTTGGTGATGTTTCCAAGGAAATCGAGGTTTTCGGCAGACGCTTCTGGCAACCTGTCGTTAAGGAGAAATGGGCAGGTTTTGCTGCCAGGGAAGCCAAACGTGTGGTAGCGGATTGGAAACTGAGCGATCCTGAACCGGCTAGAAGCGTGGCCATATGCTGGCGCAACGCTTATGGCGGCGCGATCCCTGGCACAGGTGACGCGGAGACGGAAACACCGATTGACGTGGAGCGCCGAAACCCGCTTGGGTGCGGCATCGTCAATCTTGAGACGCCTGCCGACGCCGGGCCTGTTCCAGCTCCGCAGATCGCTGCCGTTGGTGAGCATTCCGATTGGCGGAGCACGCCGGAACCGCAGGGATTTGGGCTCGTTTCGCCTTGGTGGCAGTTCCGTCAGCAATATTCCGGAACTTATGACGACGGTTGGCGGGAGGAGAGGCACCCCCTCTTGCCGCGTGATTTTGATCCACGCTTCTGGCAGGCGGCCCATCCTGATCTCATCGCGACGCCTCACCTCAAGGGTGACGAGAACTACGAGCTCGTTAATCTGAGTTCTAAGCATCCGGTCGCGAAAGGCTCGTTGCCTGGCCTTACCCTCGGTGTCCATTGCTCTCGCGAAGATCGCGATGAATGGCATGTGCTGAAGCTCGATGGCGTGCAATTCGACTGGCGCAATGACGGACGGGTGCTTCTGACCTGGCGCATCAGGTTTCCTCTTCCCGATGCCGGTGAAACAAAACTCACCCTGACGCGCGTTCGTCTGAAGTCGCCCGAAACCGAAGCGGCTTTAACCGAGAGGGAGACAGCATGAGTATCCCCAGCGACAATTATATCGGAGAGCCCCAATATCCCGGCACATGGACCACGGCGACACCGCGTGAGGGACTGCGTGACATCGATGAGGCGCGTATCGTCTCTTTGGCGCCTGATGTATGCCTGACACCGGTTGGCTCGTCGGTGGTGCCTATTCCCTATCCGGTCGTGGATTTTTGCGGCCATGATAAAAACTACACGCCGTCTGTTCGGTTCACCGGCAAAAAGGCAATGGTGATGCGTTCGTGTACGACACATGTGCACGGCGACGCGCCCGGTAACCGTAAGGGGGTAAAATCCGGCACGGTGGAAAGCATCTGCGAACCCATCGGGCACGCTGATCAGGTGCGTGCCGAAGGCTCGCATGTCATTCGCCACCTCGATCGTTTTTATATGAACAGCAGGAATACCCAGGGTGAGGCGATCTTCGTCCGCAGCACGCAGACCTATGATCCTCCCAAGGACGATGATCCGGTGCGGGGATCGCTTAGATGGCAGGACGGGTCGGACGAAGGCCGGGTTATGAGCGATGCGTCGCCCGAGCCGTTTAAAGAGGGCGAGAAATACGCTTATGCGGGATCGGCTGCCGCAGCGACGACTGGGGCAGCTCAAAACTCTGCGCAAGCACTTCGCGGAGGAATGCCGGCGACAAGGCCGACTGTCCCCCAGACTGTTCCTCGTGGTCCGGGAAGGGTGATAACCCCGGGACCCGCCCGAGCGCCTCAGTGGTATCGTACCCCGCCTCACAGGGTTGTGAGCGATCTTGCAAAAGTTGGCCGTCTCGCGAGGGTGGGCATTTGGGCCCGCCGCCTAAATGTCATCGGGATATTATCAAGCGTCCTTATCCCCGATAATGGTGCAAATCTGTCTGACGTCGTCCCACGGGACGATCAGGAGCGGCGGATCAAAGAAATGTTCGACGAGGGTGTCGACGCCGGACATGACAGCTGGGAGATGCGGGATTGGGCGATGGAGGAGCTCCGTCGACATCGGCAGCGAGTGCGTGAGGAACCAGAAAGTCGGCCACAGGCATTACCCCAAAGCGAAACCGTACGTGTCTCCGATCGGGACGAATACCGCAAGAAGTGTCAGGTCGACCGTTACGGCAAGATGAAGAGCGTCTGCGGTCAGTACGGCATGCAGGCTCACCATATAGTTCCGGACTGGACGCTTCGTTATGGCGCGAGAGAGGAGGCCGATAAGCGCATTCCGAATATGCCCAGCCTTAATGATGGTATGGCTATATGTGTTATTGGCAATGCCCGGGTAGAGCAAACCGAGCACTGGGGTGGTCATCTGGCGGACAAGGCGATCGAAAATGCCGGTAGAAATTCAACGCCACCTTTTACGGCACCCTTACATAAAGTAGTTCAGGCGTCGGCCCAGGCTATGATAAGCGTGAGGCCCGATTGTGCAAAAGAGATTATGGCAGCCCTGACGACCCAATATGCTGGAAAAAATCCGTTCCAGCTTTTACGAGCTAAACAATATCCTCCCCTTCCTGAAGAAACCATATCGGCTTTGAAGTCTGGAGCTGTTGAAGGAGCGACCAGAAAACCATGAAAACCAAGCTGCCTATCGATTTCACGAGAGCATATGCGAGGTCGGGCAAAACGCTCGCCGTTGTCGCAACGAGAGACAATGCTGAACCTTTCGATCCTGATGGCCGATTTTATCGGTATGATCGTGACGACGTGCCGCCGCAGGACTGGACGTATTCCGACTTCGGTTTCCATATTCAAAGCATGACTGTGTATCATAGCGCTGAGCACGCTACGCCAGATGGTTATTTCGTTTTGCTGTCGTCGGAGGGTGACGTTTATCACACCTACTGGAAGGAGAATTTTCAAGAGAAAATTCACGGAGCCGGTAGTTGGAGTGACGATTCGAAAGGCTACGGGCGTCTCACTCGCATCCGCGAGATCGGGCAACACCTATATGCCTGCGGAGAGGGGGGGCAAATCTATGTTCGCAAGGGGAACAATGATTGGCGTCTCCTGACCGATAAATTGTTGCTGAACCCAAATGCGCAGGAGGAAGCAAAGCCTGAAAAAGAGCCGGAATTTCTTTCTCCGGAATGGCAGGAATGGGTCACTCGGTCGGCCCTCAATCCAGCCTCCCGCGATATACTGTTCTTTGACATAAACGGGTTGTCGGAAGAAGCCATCTATCTTTGCGGGGAGGAGGGGCCCGGTACCAAACCGGTCCTTTGTTTCTGGGATGGTCATGAGTTGCACGAACTGAAAATTCCAATTCCGGTAGCCGCTTTGACCGGAATTTACATCGAGAATCCTGACAGTGTCTGGATATGTGGGAGAGAAGGTGTTCTCATACACGGAAGTCACACACGGGGATTTTCGCCTGTCGCATTACGGCAGCAGCATAATCTCTTTCACATGATCACTCCGTATCGGGAAAAACTTGTCATGGCGGCGAGCGTTCGTCCCGGCGGTCTTTATGAGTATGATCCCAAGACAGGACGTTTTGGCAGATTTGATCCTCCTCTTCCGCGCTTGAGCAATCGTGATGATAACGAATCTATCGACAATGGTCCGTTTTTTGCGCAAGTGATCGAAAACGTGCTTTGGGTCGTCGCATCGAAAGATGTTTTCCGCTTCGATGGTGCGGCTTGGGAACGGATAGAACACCCAGATCTCTGAGTTGCGAGCTTTCGAAGGCTTCGAATGTTATTGATGCGGCGGGGTCTGCCTGAGGCCTTCTAAAATCGCAGCAACGTGGACCGGGAGGGAAATGGCATGAGCCTCCCCCCGACAACTACAGCGGCGAACCACAATGCCGAGACACATGGGCCGCCACCGGGACGCTGCAATATGGCTGCATGTCCTTGATGAGGCACGTATCATCTCTTTGGCGCTTGATGTATCCCCGACCCAGGTTGGCTCATCGGTGATGTCTATTCCGGTGCTGGGGAAGTTTTACTTGGGAGCGCATCGGAGCTTACCACCAAGCCTTGTTTGGATTTTTGAGAGCTATGGATTTGGTGCGATGTTTGGGACTCGCCTGTCCCGAAAGAAACGCACCGACATCCTCTTCCCGAAGCGGCGGTGCATAGATGTAGCCCTGCACCAGCGTGGCGCCGAGGCCTTCGAGTGCGGTTAGCTCGGCTGGTGTTTCCACCCCTTCCACCACGCATTCCAGTTCCATGTCGCGGCTGAGGGTGAGGAGGGATTTCACGATTTTGTAGCTGGCCGGTTTTTCGTGCAGATCCGTGACGAAGCTGCGGTCGATCTTGATCTTGGTCAGCGGCAATGCATGCAGTCGCGTCAGGCTGGAATAGCCGGTGCCGAAATCGTCCAGCGATATGCCGCAGCCGAGGCGGCGCAGCATTTCGACCGATTGCCTCACCTGTTCGAAATCATGGGCAAAAGCCGTCTCGGTAATTTCAAGGTCCAGCCGTCGTGCATCGAAGCTGCTGTTTTCGATGATGCCGAGCAGGGAAAGCACGCCCTCGTGGGAATTGAGGTCCTGGGCCGAAAGGTTGAACGACAGGCGCAGGGAGGGTTCCCACTTGGCGGCGGAGGCGAGCGCCATCTTGAGAAGCGGCCGCGTCAGCGAACCGACGATGCCGGCCCGTTCCGCGATGGGGAAGAACTGGCAAGGCGGCACATGTCCGAGAACCGGGCTGTGCCAGCGCGCCAGCGCTTCAAACCCTGCCGTCCTTCCGTCGCGTATATCGACGATCGGCTGGAACACGACCGAAAGCTCGTTTTCCATATCCCGCTGTTTGAGCAGGTGCTCGACGCGGGCTTCTATATTGATCTGCTTTTCGTGCTCCGCATCGAACAGAACGGCATCGCCACGCCGGGTTTTCTTGGCGTGATAGAGGGCATAATCCGCCCTGTCGAAAAGCTGTTCGAGCGTTGAGGCGAGGTTTGGAAACACGGCAATTCCCATGGAAGCGGAAACATGCACGGTTCCTTCCGGCATATGGTAAGGCGCCCTCAACTGCTCGGAGATCGCATTGGCATTTGCGACGAGTTGTGCGTCATCCGGTATGATCGGGGCGACGATGGCGAATTCGTCACCGCCCAGCCGAAAGGCCCTGCTGGCTTTCAGATTGTCGGTGAGGCGTTTGCTGACATTGACCAGCAGCCTGTCTCCCACGGAGTGTCCGTAAAGATCGTTGACAGGCTTGAACCCGTCCAGATCGATCACACCCAGCGCCAGCCGGGTTCCGTTGGCCCTGGCTTTTTCGAGCTCGGCCTCAAGGTGAGCGAAAAAGGCGCGGCGATTGGGCAGTTCCGTCAGGCTGTCGATATTGGCAAGCAGCAGGTTTTCGTTGCTGAGCGCTTCCGTGCGCTGTTGTGAAATGACCATGCGCTCGAAATTGCGGTAGTTGGTCAGCAGAATGGACATCATGCCGGTGCAGACCAGCAAAACGTTGATGGCGATGGCAACAAAGGTCGGTTGCTGCGACGCCAGAAAGAAGGCGATGAAGGCGCCATTGACGATGAGCGTCACAGTGAAGGCGGCCGAGCGCACATACATCAGACAGAAAATGCAGGAAATGACGGTAATCGCCATATAGAAGGCGACGTGGGATTGCATATAGGCATCCCCATACGGCACCAGCAGGAAAGACCAGAGGGTGAATGCCATGGCGATGCCGGCAGCGAGGCGATTTGTGCGCCGAAGGGCTGCATGCGCCACCCGCGGTTCGGGATCCATGCCGCGCGTCCTCCACCAGAAGGCGACCCTGAGCGTGCAGCCGAGTGTGAAGAGGGCGGGAACTCCAACGGTGAGCCAAGGCGGCGCCAATTGCATATGTGTCACGGCAAGCGCCCATGTGCTTGAAAGCAGGATGAAATACATCATCGGCATCTGTCGGGTGAAAGCGCGGTACTGTGCTTTCAGCAGATCAGGATTGTCGGACCGGACGGACATGAAGTCCTGCAGTTTTTGTGTGGCGGTCAGTATTTTCATTCATGGCTCTTCAAATACAGAGCGGCATTCGTAACATAATTCCCGTTACATCATCGGAAATACACAGGGTTAACCGACAGACAACTACATCAACCACAAGATGCAGGCGCTGTGTTTCGCAACATTCCAATGTTTTCAGTATTAAATGTTCCCTGCGGGGATATTCCTGATGGGGGAGGAAGCCCTTTGCTTCATGCCATGAGTTGCGGCAACTCCATCGAATTGGCATGATCGGCCCGCCCGCTTCCAATGTCCGTCAGCTCCCTTTCAACGCCCCTTGAAAATTTTGAACGCGCGTGCAATGTGAACGCGTGTTCAAACTTTGAGAAATGGTTCTTGCGCATGGATTCGATCCACTATCCCGATACATTGGCGGCGCGTGCCGAATTGTGCCGCAGCGTTATTCTTTCCGCCGGCGAACTGGTGCTGAAAGGTTTTCAGGGCGAGGCGACGCGCAGCTTTTCGATGAAGGGGCCGCAGGATTTTCTAACGGTGACGGATGCTGCCTCGGAAGCGCATATTCGCGGCGCGATCACGGCCGCTTTCCCGGAAGACAGTTTTTTCGGGGAAGAGGGCGGCGGCGAGATCGGTGAGCGCGTCTGGGTCGTGGATCCAATCGATGGCACCGCCAATTTTGCCCGTGGCATTCCGCATTTCTGCATCTCCATCGCCTATGTCGAAAACGGCCAGACCGAAATCGGGGCGATCTATAATCCCGCCCTTGGCGAGCTTTATTTCGCCCGCCGCGGCGAGGGAGCGACGCGCAACGGGCAACCGATCAGGACTGCGGAAACGGAGCGCTTCGATGCCGCTTCGATCGAGATGGGGTGGTCCACCCGTATCGCGAATGCGACCTATCTCGATGTCGTCAGGAACCTGCTCGACATGGGCGCCAATGTCCGCCGCGCCGGCTCCGGCGCGCTGGCGCTTGCCTATGTGGCTGATGGCCGTTCCGATGGCTATCTCGAATTGCATATGAATTCATGGGATTGTCTTGCAGGGCTGCTACTCGTCAGCGAAGCTGGCGGCGATGTGTGCCCTTTTCTGGAGATCGGCAGTCTCAGGGAGGGCGGGCCCGTGCTGGCCGCAGCCGCCGGTGTTGCCAAAGGCGTCAGCCAGGCATCGAATATAGCGCTGGCCGCGCGGCAGCTGTCGGATCGTCCGCGGGCGGCATCGGCGTGATTCCTGGCGGAGGCCCTTTTGCAGAGGGGGCCTCGTGCTTCATGCATGTGGAGGAATGAAATGGATGGACCCGTTTATGCCCGGCCTGCAATCAGCCTGATTGCGGAAGGGCTCGGCCCGCACAATGCCGCGCTTTACATTGGCGGCAGCGATGGTGCGAGCGATCTCGGGCTCCTGCGCCGGCATGGCATCACCACTGTCGTCAATTGCGCCGTCAATCTGGATATCAATCTCGTGCAGGCGGTGGCGGAAGAGGGCGACAGGCGCGCCGTGGGTTATGGCGACATCCGTTATTACAAGCTCGGCCTTATCGATGGCGAGGGCAGCCCCGACACCATGATGCTGGGCGCCTATTACATTCTCGACGGCGCGCTTCGACAGACCATGCCGAAGCGGGAAACCTATCCCTTTGCCGATGGCGGCAATGTGCTCGTCAATTGCCGCAGCGGCCGCAGCCGTTCCGTCTCACTGGTGGCACTTTTCCTGCACAAGCAGCAGCCGGATCTCTATCCGACCCTCGACGATGCGCTGGCCGTGATCCGCACGAAGCGGGAATTGCGGCCAGACGAATGGTTCGAGACGCCGAAACCGATGCTTTACGCCGCCGCTCGCCGTGCTTCCGACTGGATCGACATGGTCGAGGGCAGAAAGACCGCTCAACCATGCTGACACGCACGCTTCCCTCCGTTGCCGTCATCGCAGACGCGCATTTCCATGACACGGCAGCCGATTTCGGATTTCCCGGCATCGAAATCGATGGCCAGCGCATCACCATGCGCAGCTGGTCGGATACGCGTGAATCCACCCGGGTTTTCAATGAAAGCGCCGATGCATTGCATGCGGCGCTGGAAGAAGTGCGGCAGCGCGGCATTCGCCATGTGGTTCTGCTTGGCGACTATACCGATGATGGCCAGCGGGTGACGACTGAAACGCTGAAGAACATTCTGCAACGCCACAGCGACGCCCACGGCACGGCCTTCTACGCATTGCCCGGAAACCACGATATTTTCGGCCCATGCGGCCGGCACCATACCAAGGAGTTTCTGACGGAGAACGGCAAATGCCTTTCCGTTTCAAGCGATGCCCGGCGGGCCGGTGAGCGCGTTGTCGTGAGCGACGGGATGTATTGCGAAGGTTATCCTGCGGGCCTTGGCCCGATGGCGGCTTTCGGTTATTTCCGCCAGCCGGATTATCTGCATTGGGAAACCCCTTTCGGTGTTTCCGATGCGCCGGAGGACCGGCTGTACGTGGTGCGCTCACCCGATGGGCGCAATGTCTACCGCCTGATGGATGCCTCCTATCTGGTCGAGCCGGAGCCGGGCCTGTGGCTGCTGATGATCGACGCCAATATTTTCGAGCCGCTCGATGGCGAGTTCGAAGCGGGCGAGGAGGCGGCTTTCATCGACAGCACCTCCGGTGGCTGGAATGCGCTTTTGCGCTGCAAGCCCTTCCTCATCGACTGGATAGCTGATGTGCGCCGCAGGGCGGAACTGCACGGCAAGACATTGCTCGGCTTTTCCCACTATCCTGCGCTCGATCCTTTCGATGGCGCAAGTGGTGCGGAGGGCGCCCTGTTCGGTGAAACCAATGTCGTGCGCCGTACGCCACGCAAGGCGGTGGAGCATGCGCTGTTACAGGCCGGGCTTGCCGTTCATTTCAGCGGGCACCTGCACGTGGAAGGCGTGACCCGGCGCGGGGAGGGCGAAAATTCGCTCACCAATATCGCCGTACCGTCGCTCGTCGCCTTTCCGCCCGCCTTCAAGGTCGTCCACCCGTCGCGGCAGGCAATCCTTGTCGAGACGGTGGAGATGGCCGCGCTGCCGGTCAATGGCCGCATTTGCGATGGCTATGCACAGGAGGCAGCATTGGCGGGCGAGGCGAACGACCGGGCTTTTGCTGCCGGCAATTACGGTGAATTTCTGCTGGGCCACAAGCGGGCGCTGATCAGGCATCGTTATTTCCCCAGGGAATGGCCGGCCGCGGTCGTCACGGCAATCGCCGATAAAAGCGTTCGGGAGGTTCTCGACCTGCTGGGAGAGGAAGGCCTTTCCTTGTCTGACGCTGCTATCCTGTCCTTGGACCTGCCGATGTTCGAACTGATTGCCGACTGGTATTGCCTGCGCCAGGGTGTAGGTCTGGCGCTGCCGCATATCTCGCCGCAGCGGCTTTCACTTTATCGAACGCTGGCGGAGCGCTTCGGCCGCGAGCGGGATCGTCACGATGGTTCGGTCGAAAGCTTTCTCGAAATCTTCTTCGGAGCCCTCGGCCTGTTTCTCGAGCGTGCCGAAGGCAGTCCGCGCGATCTGGAGCTTGGGCTCTCACCGCAGCATGAACGGGTTGCGGTTTGAACTGAAGATTTTTGCCCGGAAGGACATCTAGCGCGCGGTGATGCGCTCGACCATGGAAACGGGCACGACCTGAAGCCGGGTTTCCGGCTCATCGCTATCGAGCGCGGTCAAAACCTTTTCGGTCAGCGCGTCGAAAGACTGGGCAACGGTCGTCAGCTGGTAGCTTTTCCAGCCGGCCTGCGGAATATCGTCGAAACCGACAATCGAGATATCTTCCGGCACCCGGCGGCCCATTTCCAGCCGGGCGGCGTCCATGAAACCAAGTGCCAGCAGATCGGTCACACAGAAGGCGCCGTCGATGCTCCTGTCCGCGAGCAATTCTCGCCCGGCCTGATAGCCACTGTCATAGCTGGTGGGGCCGCCGCACCATGGAATTACCTGGATACCCTCCATGGTCATGCGCTCGGTGAAAGCGTTGACGCGGCGCAACTGCGCGGGCGTCTGGCTGCCGCTGGAGACAACCGCAACCTTTCCGCACCTGGCAGCCAGAAGCCGCATGGCGGCCAGGTTGGCGCCGTAAGAATCGTCGCTCAGCACCATATTCGTATCGGTGCGGTCGAGATGCTGGTTGATGAGGATGAGACGCACGCCGTTGGCGATGCATTCGTCGATAATAGAGGCCGGAGGTTCACCGGAAAGAACGATGATGGCCTGCGCGCGGAATTCGAAGAGACGCTCGATGAGCGGTGCGATGTCCTTGCGCGCATCTGCCGCATTCAGCAGCAGGCATTGCAGGCCACGGCGCAAGAGACCGATGCTGAGGAAATCGAGCTGTTTCGAAATGAAGGGAGAACTGAGATTTGCTCCGACAACACCAATGAGGTTGGAGCGGTCGTTATTGAGGCCCTGCGCCAGACGGTTGACGCGATAGCCAAGTTCCTGCGCAGCTTTCAACACCCTGCGTCGGACGGCCTTGGATACGCTGCCGCCGGGAGTGAAGGTGCGGGAAACGGCGGAGCGTGAGACACCCGCCTTTTTTGCTACTTCTTCGGCCGTTACGAACCCTTTCGCCATTCAATCCCCCGTTGCGAATCCACCTGTCTGATAGCACAGGTCAGATTGCAGCGACTATTCCAATCGAAATATTTCGGGTGCTGTGGTCGCGGTCAGTTTTGCGGTTCCAGCGCGCTTGCCGCGGCCTCGGCACGCGCGGCGGCCTCCTTTGCCTCCCGCTCGGCGCGGGAGGCTGCTTCCGGGTTGCTCGAACCGTCATAACCTCCCATGGCGCGTTCCCCGATGGCGATGTGGACATCCTTGAGCTGGACGATGACAAGACCGGCGAGGATGGCTGCGCCGATAAGGAATGCTGTTTTCCCGTTTATGGTCATTCGACTCCACGCTTCGTGTTTGCCGGCGGAGGACACAGCCGGCAAAAACCGCCGCTCAGCGGGTCAGGAAGCCGATGCCTGTTTCCGCATCGAACAAATGCATATCGGACGGGTCGATGTCGAGGCCGATCGTTTCACCGGCTTTGACCGCGCTGCGTCCCTGCACCGCGATGACCAGTTCGGTGGAGGTTCCCGTGGTGAGGAAAGTGGCCGAGCCGGTCGTCTCCACCGCGGAAACCGGCAGCGTCAATGCCACCCCGGCTGCTGCGGCCGGCCGGATATGTTCCGGCCTGATGCCGACGATCACATCCTTGCCGGGCGGTAGGGAGGCCGGATTCCCGATCGATTGCTGCGGCTCGCCTTCGCCGAACCTGAGCTGAAGCGCCGCGCCATCCGGGCTGACGGTCGCCGGAATGAAATTCATGGCCGGCGAGCCGATGAAGCCCGCAACGAAACGATTGACCGGGCGGTCGTATAGTTCCAGCGGTGTGCCCTGCTGCTCGATCACGCCATCGCGCATGACGACGACATGATCGGCCATGGTCATCGCTTCGATCTGGTCATGGGTGACATAGACCGACGTGGCATGCAGGCGATCGTGCAGTGCGCGGATTTCCTTGCGCATGTGGACGCGTAGCGCCGCATCGAGATTGGAAAGCGGCTCATCGAACAGGAAGGCCTGCGGATTGCGGATAATCGCCCGGCTCATGGCCACGCGCTGGCGCTGGCCGCCGGAGAGTTCACGGGGATAACGCTTCATCAGCTTTGAAAGACCTGTTGTGGCGGCGACTTCTTCCGCCGCCTTGCGGGCCTCGGCCTTGGCGACGCCGCGCATACGCAGCGAATAGGTGAGATTTTCCTCCACGGTCATATGCGGGTAGAGCGCATAGGACTGGAACACCATCGCCACATCGCGCTTGCGCGGCGGCACGCCGTTCATGAGGGTGCCGGCAATGCGCATGTCGCCGGCCGATATGGTTTCCAGCCCGGCGAGCGAGCGCAGAAGTGTGGATTTGCCGCAGCCCGACGGGCCGACAAGTGCGACGAAAGTGCCCTTCTTGATGGAAAGGTTGATGTTCTTCAGCGCATGAAAGGCGCCGTAATATTTGTTGACGCCGGAAAGTTCGATCTGAAGGGTCATTTGAGCGCTCCTGAGGTCAGGCCGGAAACGATGCGGCGCTGCAAGAGAATGAAGAGGGCGAGAATGGGCGTCACATACATGGTCGCATAGGCCATGATGTTGTTCCATTCGCTGGTATTGGGGCCCATGAAGGAATTGAGGCCGACGCTCGCCGGCTGCAATTCGGCCGCCTGGATCATTGATTTCGAATAGACGAACTCGCCGAAGGCCTGCATGAAGATGAGGATGGCGCTGACGAGAATGCCGTTTCTGGCAAGCGGCAGCACGATGTTGAAGAAAGCGCCGACCCGAGAATTGCCATCCACCAGCGCCGCCTCTTCCAGCTCCTGCGGCACGGCCATGAAAGTGGCGCGCACAAGCACCACGAAGAAGGGCATGCTTTTCGCCGCAATGGCGAGGATGACCGACAGGCGCGGATAATCCAGAAGCCCGAATTGCGAGAAACCGACGAAGATCGGCGTGATCATCAGCGATGCCGGGAGAACCTGCAGCATGAGGATGAGGAACAGGCCGATATCCACCCAGACATTGCGATAGCGCGCCAGCACATAGGCACAGCCGACGCCGAGAATGGTGATCAGCAGCACCGCGCTGGAGGCGATCAGCACCGAGTTCCACAGGTATCGGCCCATGTTGCGGCTGTTCCAGACATAGGCATAGGTCTGCCATTGCGGGTCCGTGGGCCAGAAGGCGGGCGGATTGGCGAACATTTCCGAGCCGCTTTTGAGCGAGGTCAGATACATCCAGTAAAGCGGGAAGAGGTAGATGATGGCGAGCACGATGGCGATGGCCAGCATCAGGCGGTTGCGGGTCGTGATGCTCATCCGCGCACCTCATGCCGTGTGGAGCGCACATAAACGATGGAGGCCAGCATGACGAAAACGATCATGATGACGGAGATCGTGGCGCCCTTGCCGAAATCATATTGCCGGAAGGACAGATCCCAGGCCCAATATTGCGCCACGTTGGAGCTGTTGTTCGGTCCGCCATCGGTAATGGCGGCGAAAAGATCGAATTGCTGCAGCGTGAAGATCAGCCCGAGCGAAACGATCGCGCCGATGGTGGAGCGCATCATCGGCAGGGTGATGGTGTAGAAGCGCTGCCAGGCGTTCGCCCCGTCCAGTTCCGCGGCCTCGTAGAGGTCGCCGGGAATGGAGGCGAGGCCGACGGAAAGCAGGATCATGTTGAAGGAGGTGCCGAGCCAGATATTGGCGATGACGACCGCCCAGAGCGAAAAATTCGCATCCGACCGCCAGAAGATATTGCCCGATATCAGGCCGCTTTCCCGTAGGAAGAAATTCAACACGCCGAAATCGCCGGACAGGATCCAGTTCCAAATCGCGCCCACCACGAGGCCGGGCATGACCCATGAGACGAGAAAAAGGCCGCGCAGCCAGGTGGCGCCGGGAAAATTGACCCAGAAGAACAGCGCCAGGCCGAAGCCGATGGCGAATTGCCCGGCAATCGAGGCCACGACAAAGGTGACGGTGTTGAAAAGGATCGGCAATGTTTCCGGCTGCCGGAACAGGTCGATGTAATTCTTGAAGCCGACGAAGGGGCGCACGAAGGTGCCCAGGCTGAACATGTCGACTTCCTGAAAGCTCATGACGATGTTGTAGATGAGCGGCAGCCCCGCCATGAAGAACAGGAAGCCCAAAGGAAAGGCGACAAGGACGATATCGAAACCGCGACCGTCACTGAGGCTGGAAAACAGTTTTTTCATGAAACATCCTCGCAAGCTCCAGTCGGGGCCGCCGCCGCTTGTCGCGACAGGCAGCCCCACCGGGAGGAACCCCTTGGGTGGAGGCCGGAGAAACCCGGCCGCCCGCCCGGATCAGCCTTCGACCAGCTTTATCTTTTCAGCGGCCTGGTCGAGCGCGGCTTTCGGCGTCATCTGACCCGAAAGCGCACCCTGAATGGCATCCTGAATCGCCTTGGAAATCTTCGGCCATTCGGGCGAGGGGCCGCGCGGCTGCGCATATTTCAGCTGTTCCACGAAGGTCTTCAGCGCCTCATCCTTCAGCGCATTGCCGGTCGGCGGAACGGGAATATCCGAGCGCGCCGGCAACTGGCCGAAGTTCTTGAACATGTCCTTGTCCTTTGAGGCGAAGAACTCGATTGCCTTGAAGGCTTCTTCCGGATGTTTCGTCTTGGAGAAGATCGCCCAGTTATAGTCGCCCATGGCCGAAGACCGGGGGGCGTCCGGCGTGGGCACCGGCAGCAAAGCGACACCCCAGTCAAACTTGGCGTCCTTCAGCATACGGTCGATTTCCCATGGGCCGGAAATGACCATGGCGGCGTTGCCGGCATTGAAGGTGGCGGTGGAGTCCCATTGGCTGCGCGTCAGCGTATCCGGCGATGCCAGCTTTTCATCCAGCATCAGCTTCCACGTCTCGAGCGCTTTGACCGCACCCTCGGTATTGATGTTCTTGTAGGTCGCGCCCGCCATTTGCGCCCAGGGCAGGAACTGGAAGGTGCCTTCTTCATTTGCCTTGGCGCTGAAGCTGATGCCGTAAATATTCTTCGAGGGGTCGGTCAGCTTACGGGCCGCTTCCACCAGCTCGTCCCAGGTCTGCGGCGGTTTTGCTGCATCGAGGCCTGCTGCCTTGAACAGGTCCTTGTTGTAATAAAGCGCAATCGTGTTCGTCGCCTTCGGCACGCCGAAATATTTGCCGTCCCACATCACCGATTTCAGCGGTCCCGGAAAATAATTCTCCGTCTTGATGACGTCCGACTTGGCGATCATGTCGGTCACATCGAGAAAGGCCCCGCGTGCGGCGAACATGGCATGGTTGGGGTTGTCGATGGCGATGATGTCCGGCGCATTGCCAGTGGAATAGGCGCGCATGGATTCGCTCACCACATCATCGAACTGCAATTGCCGGTATTCGATCTTGATGCCGTTATTGAGCGCGTTGAACTCCTTGATGAGGTTCGGCGCCGGCTGGATATCGCGATCCAGCGACCAGAGGGTCAACGTCACATCTTCCGCCTGCGCCGCAATAGCGCCGGCGGATACGCCCGCCAGCATAAACGCGCCGGCCATCATGCATTTCGCGATACCCATAATCTCCTCCTCTTGGTTATCGTCTCTGCAATTTTTGAAAACCTTCTCCCAAAAGGCTTTCGTTATGTCGGGTCGACGACGAAATCGCCGCCGCGGCATTTTTTCAGATAGTTCAGGCCATGCACCTGGCCCGTCATTTCCAGCGCATCGCGATAGACGGGGTCATGCCAGCCCTCGATATCGATGGAGCCGGACCAGCCGGCGAGGCGCAGTTCGGAAATAATGTCCGTCCAGTTGCTGTCGCCGAAGCCCGGCGTGCGCATGAAGACGAATTTTTCCTTGCCGAAAATGCCGTGCTCGCGAATGACATCCCAGCGGATGGTCGCGTCCTTGCCGTGCACGTGGAAAATCTTGTCCGCCCATTTGCGGATCTGCGGCAGCGGGTCGATCAGATAGACCATCTGATGGCAGGGTTCCCATTCGATGCCGATATGCTCGTCCGGCGTTTCGTTGAAGATCAGCTCCCAGGCGTCGGGATTATGCGCGATGTTCCAGTCGCCAGTCTGCCAGTTGCCGTCCATGGCGCAGTTTTCAAAGGCGATCTTCACGCCCTTATCGGCGGCGCGTTTTGCAAGCTCGCTCCAGATTTGCCTGTATCGGGGAAGGCTTTCCGGCAGCGGCCTGCCGCGCAATCGGCCGGTAAACCCCGCAACGCAGGTCGCGCCGAAATGGTGGGCATTGTCGATGCAGTCTTTCCAGCCCTGCAATGTCTCAAGGTCGATGTCGGTCTCCTCCAGCGGATTGCCGAACATGCCGAGCGTGCTGATGGTGATGTCGCGCTCGCCGATCGCCTCGCGGCAGCGCTTGCCGAGTTCGGCAAGGTCCTGACCGTTGGTCGTCTGCCAGAAGAACGGCTCGAAGCTTTCAAAGCCGAGATCGGCGATCTGGCCGATGCGTTCGGCCCCCTGTCCCTTGGTGGCGCTGACCATGGTGCCGATGCGGATGGATGTTGCCGGATTGCTCACGTCTTTCAGTCCTTATGCTGCAATGGAAACACGCTGGCCGAGGCGGGCGCTTTCAATCGCGCCGATCACCATGGCAAGGCTGTTGATGTTGTCGAAGGAGGCCGTTTCCGGCATCTCACCCGTGCGGATGGATTGAAGGAACGAGAGAATGACGCTGGCATGACCACGCGTGTCCTTCTCGGAAATGGCTTCGGAAACGTTTACGGTCCTAGAGCCACGCAGAAGCCCCTGTTCGTCGCCGGCCACGGAGGCGGAGAAATTGTCTTCCCCGTCCCAGAGGATCATGCCCTTGGAGCCGATCAGTCGCCAGCGCGCTTCCCAGCTGGTCCGCTCGCCTTCGGCGCACCAGGAGCCGCGATAGGTGAAGACGACATCATTCGAGAACTCGAAAATGGCGTTGGCGCTTGCGCCATGGGCATACCATGAGCCGGCCGGGTTCTTCTCCACGCAGAAGACGGAGAGGGGTTTTTCATTGGCGACAAAACGGGCCGCGTCGAAGGTGTGGATCGCCATGTCGAGAAGCAGGACGTTTTTCATCTCCTCGCGGAAGCCACCGAAATGCGGCCCAAGGAAGAAATCGCAATGGATGGCCGTCAAATCGCCGATAACGCCATCTTCCAGCGCACGGCGCAGCCGCCGGATACCCGCCACAAACCGCCGGTTTTGTACCACGGCATGAATTTTGCCGGCTTTTTCCGCCAGTTCGACCAGCGTGGCAGCTTCCTCCATGGAGGCGGCAAGCGGCTTTTCGCTGAGCACATGGCACCCGGCCTCAAGACCGGCCTCAACCACGGCGAAGCGTGCCTGTGGGATGACGATATCAAAAAGGATGTCGGCTTTCGTTTTAGCGAGAACCTCGCGCAGATCCGTGCCGATGACCGCATCGGTGAGGGCGAATTCTTCGGCAAGCGCGCGGGCCGTGTTCTCGTTCAGGTCGACCAGACCGGCGATCCTGATCGCACCGGCGATTTCCGGCGTGGATTGAATGGCGCGCAACCAGCCTTTGGCCATGGCTCCGCACCCGCATAAAACGGCATTGAATGTCATCTCATCTCCCCGGACTCTTTCGCAAACTCCTCTTTTGCGCAGAGTATCGTAAACGTTTACGAGACTATGCTGATGATGTTAGATATGTCAAGACCGTTAAGGGGCGCGTCGATTGCGCGCCGGGCCTGGGAGGGGAGTGCATGAAAGGAATTCGTCAGCTTGCCGATTATCTGGAGATATCGATAGGCACTGTTTCCCGTGCCCTGAACGGCAAGCCGGATGTGAACGAAGAAACGCGGCGGCGTGTTCTGGAAGCGGCGGAAAAGCTGGGTTATGTCGCCAACCAGTCCGGCCGTAGCCTCAGGCAGGGAACCACCAATGTCATCGGCCTGATGACCGGCAGCGACGCGCAGACCGTGGAGAACTCCGACAACTTTTTCCTCGGTGTGACGGACGGTCTGCAAAGCGTGTTTTCCGGACATAATCTCGATCTCATCGTTCTGCCCTGTCCGGGGGAAGAGGATCCGGATGAATATCTGAAGCGCATGGTGGCGCGCCGCATGGTGGATGCGATGATCATTTCCGCGACGCGGCGGATAGACAAACGTGTTGATTTCCTGAAGCAGACCCGGCTGCCTTTCGTAGCGCTCGGACGCACGGCTTCCAGCGACACTCACGCTTGGATCGACCTCGATTTCGAGGGCGTCGCGAAAAATGCGGTCGACCGCCTTGCCGCTGCCGGTCATCGTTCGATTGCGGTGGCGGTGCCAGACAGCGATATCAATCTCGGTTATGTTTTTCTCGAAGGATACAGGCGCGCGCTGGAAGACAATGGCATCGCTTACGATTCCTCGCTGGTCATCCGCGCGAAATCGAGCGAGCAGGGCGGTTATCATGCCGCCAGCGAGTGGCTGCAGATGCGGCCCCGGCCAACGGCGATCGTGCTGATCTACGAATTGATGGCCGTCGGTCTTTATCGCCGGCTTGCGGAAGTGGGGCTGAAACCGGGGCGCGATCTCGCCGTCATCGGCTTCCGCGATGGCCCGCGCGGCCAGTTTCTGGAACCGCGGCTGACCAGTTTCCGCATGTCCCTGCATGATCTCGGCGTGACGGTGGCCCAGACGTTGTTATCGACCATGCCGGCCTACGCGCCCTTTTACCCCAATCAGGCCCGCCATTGCGTGTGGCCCATGCTTCTGGTGGCCGGCGAGAGCGACCCCGCCCCATAAGGCAGCAGGGGGCGTTAAAGCTTGAGGCCGTCAACGCTCACGACGCCGAAAGGATTGAATTTATATTCGTCTTCCTCATAGCGTGTGTCGTCTGAGAGGGAGGCGCCACGGCCCTTCAGAGTGGCTTCAACGCCTTCACGCGCCATTTGCTCGGCGATATTGTCTATCAACGCGGCTATCTTCATCTGTTCGGCGTTGGTGGACGGTTGATCCCCGTCTTTTTTGGTGAAGCGCACCTGCACATCGGGCAAGCCGATCAGGTGAAACCCGACGCTCGTCATGCCTTCGGCATCGTCTCCTATGGGGCGGCGTGCGAAAGCCAGACGGCAGGTTCCGGCAAGCGCCATCCCGTCACCGGCCGCCGCCTCGCCACGCGACTGCTCGTAAAGCTGCTTCCAGCGCCTCGCGCCATGGGCGACGCCCGCACTTTCACCCTTCACGGCGACAGCGCCGTGATCGAGCATGTGCTGTACGAATCTGAGGGCGTTTGCGGATGTCTTCACGGCTATTTCGGCATCCATGGATGGGCTGAGCACATAAAGAACCGAGCCGTGCGTGGCGACGGCTGCCTCATCCTCCGGCTGGTAGGCATCGGGGTCGACGCGATCCCAGCAGACATTGAACGAACGTTCCATTCGGTCGTCCGCCTCATCCTGGGAATAATCCTCGTCGAGACTGAAATCGGGCGCAAAATCATCGATGGCGGCTCGGGCGCTCTTCTGCAGCGCCGCCAGCCCATTTTCCGCACCAAGAAAACAGAGGATATGCCGAGGTTTGTATTCGGAACGGGATTCGGCAAAGGCCGCAGGCTTGCCCGATGCTGCGCCGAGAGACGGCCTTGCCAGTACAAGGCCGCCCAGAAATGCGAGAACGCCACGACGCCCGGAATTCATCCGATACCCCCAAGGTTTCCATCAACAGGATGAGGGGTTTTACACCGGCATATATAATTCAGGCCATATGGCGTTCGATACTTTTTTGCATCGCGGTTCTGCTACCTGAAATGAGCCGCTGGCCTGAGCCGGGTGCCATCCGGCAGCGACTATTTCGTGGTGTAACCGCCATTGACCAGAATGGTCTGGCCGGTCATCCACCAGCCATCCGTGACGAGGAAGCGGATATAGGGAACGATGTCCTCGATATCGGTGAGGCCGGTTTTGGAGAAGCCGGAAAGAGCGGCGGCGCTCTTGTGATAGGCCTGCGCCTCCGGCGTTTCCTGACCGTAGAAGAATGGCGTGTCCATCGGTCCGGGACCGATTGCCGTCACGGATATACCGCGTTCGCCAAATTCCTTGGCGGCTGCACGGGTGAAGTGTTCCACCGGGGCCTTGGTGCCGGCATAGCTGGCGTAAAACGGCGTGAAGGCGCCAAGGAGCGATGTCACGAGGGTGCAAATCTTGCCGTTATCGCTGACGTGGCGACCGGCCTGCTGGAGGAAAAAGAAGGCCGACTTGGCGTTGACGGCAGTCATTTCGTCATATTCGGCTTCTGACGTGTCGAGGATCGGCTTTTTCAGAACCTTGCCGACGGTATTGATGGCAATATCCGGGCGGCCGATGGCGGCGACGGTATTGGCAAACAGCTTTTCGACCGCACCTGCCGTGGTGAGATCGGCCTGAAGGGCGACAGCCTCAGCGCCGGCCGCCTTCACGGCTGCCACCGTTGCCTCGGCGTCGGCCCTGGTTGCGGCGCTGTTGTAATGGATGGCGATGGCGCCGGCGCCCTGACCGGCAAAATCGCGGGCAATCAATCCACCGAGATTTTTCGCGCCGCCGGCGATTATGACGGTTTTGCCCTTGAGGGAATGGTCTGTCATGGGTCGGCCTCCTTTTGCCGTGCTCGGCCACGCTGGTGGCCGCTTTCGTTGCAGAAGGATATCGTCTAGCTTTGCGCGATAAAGGCGCTTATTCTGACATGACTTGTCAGAAAAGCCGCACAATAGGGTGTTTCGGTTGGACCGTATCGACCTGTTCCGTATCTTCACACGCGTCGTTGACTGCGCGAGTTTCACGCGGGCCTCTGATACTCTCGGCATACCGCGTTCTTCGGTTTCGGCGGCGGTGCAGGAACTGGAAGGGCGTGTCGGTGCGCGGCTGCTGAACCGCACAACGCGCAAGGTCTCGCCAACCGAGGATGGTTCGGCCTTTTACGAGCGCTGCCAGCGGCTGATCGCCGATGTCGAAGACGCGGAAAATCTCTTCCGGCAGACGGCGGCGCAGCCTTCGGGCCGGTTGCGGATCGACGTGCCGGGCCGGATCGGGCGGCTGGTCATCGCACCGGCGCTGCCGGAATTTCTCGACCTTTATCCGCAGATCGACATAGGTCTCGGCGTTACCGACCGCGCCGTCGATCTGGTGGAAGACAATATCGATTGCGTGCTGCGCGTCGGGCCGCTTAGCGATTCCGGCCTGATCGCCCGCCCGATCGGCAAGTTGCCGTTGATCAATGTCGCAAGCCCCTCCTATCTCGCGCATCATGGAACGCCGAAAACGCCCCACGATCTTTCCCGCCATTGGGCGGTCAATTACGCGTCGCCCTCCAGTGGGCGGGTGGAAAACTGGGAATGGGTCGAAGGTGAGACGCTGCATTCGCTTTCCATGCGCGGTCGCGTCACCGTCAACAATGCCGAGGCCTATATCGCCTGCTGTCTCGCCGGTCTCGGCTTGATCCAGATACCGGCTTACGACGTCAGGCCGCATCTGGAAAGCGGCGAACTCATCGAGGTCATGCCGGCCCATCGGGCTGAGTCGATGCCGATGACGTTGCTTTATTCCCATCGACAGCATCTGTCGCGGCGGCTGCAGGTCTTTGCGGAGTGGCTGGAGGCTCTGCTGCGACGACGGCTTCTGTAGCGTCGCGGTTTGCAGGCCTCCGCCATTGGTTGCGGATGTTTCGTCGCCGGTCGACGCTGCCGCACTGCTACGGGCTATTCATCCGCCACGCCGGCACATCCGCGTCAGCCGCCATATTGGTCATCTGTCACCTGTTCCATCCAGTCCACCACCTTGCCATCCTTGACCTCCTGGAGTGCAATATGGGTCATGGCGACATCGGGTGCTGCCCCGTGCCAGTGCCTTTCTCCCGGTGCGAACCAGACGGTATCGCCGGGACGGATTTCCTCCACCGGGCCGCCTTCGCGCTGCGCCCGTCCGAGGCCGGAGACAACAATCAGGGTCTGGCCGAGGGGATGGGTGTGCCAGGCGGTGCGGGCGCCGGGTTCGAAGGTGACCTGAGCGCCCTGAACCCGCTCGGCATCAAAGGGGTTGAAGAGGGGATCGATGCGGACCTGACCCGTGAACCATGCCTCCGGGCCTTTCGCCGATGCCCGTGTTCCTGCGCGCAATATTTCCATTGGTCGTTCTCCTAATGGCTGACTCGAGGCGATTTGAAGCGGGAATCCTCCCATTGTCTACAGTGAAATGAAAACCGGCATGATCTGCCGGGCAAGGACATTTTCCGAAGCTTCGTGCTGCGCCGGGCTCGCCGCATGTCTCAATTTTTCAAGCCTTTTCCGCCGGTCGGAACTGTTCATCCGCCGCCGTTCCGCGCCCTTGGATAAAAATCATTCTCGGGATTGACTCATTTATGAAAACGGTTACATTTACCGATGTAAACGGTTTCATTAGTTAAAAACCGTGCTTGGAGGAGCAAATTTCATGTTTAGACATTTGATGGCTGCTGCCGCGATGGTGCTGGCGGCGGGCACGTCGGCGCATGCCCAGGAGCAGAGCTTCAAGATCGGTCTTTCCAATTCTTTCGTCGGCAGCGAATGGCGCACGCAGATGATCGAAGAGGCTCAGGCTGCCGCCAAAGCCTGGGGCGAAAAGGGCGTCAAGGTTGAGGTTGTCGTTCAGAGCGGCAATGTTGATGTGCAGGGGCAAATCGGCCATATCCGCAACTTCATGAACCAGGGCGTCGATGCGATCCTCATCAATCCCGGCAGCCCGACGGCCTTCGATCCGATCTTCGCGCAGGCCAAGGCGCGCAATATTCTCGTTATCGCCACCGACGCCGAAGTGTCCTCGAAGGATGCGATCTATGTCGGTATCGACCAGAAGGCATGGGCGGCGCAATCCGCACAGTGGCTTGCGGATTCGCTGAAGGGCAAAGGAAGCGTGGTCGCCATCAATGGCATCGCCGGCAACCCGGCAAACGAAGCCCGCGTCGCCGGTTACCGTGAAGTGTTCAAGAAATATCCTGACATCAAGGTGCTGAACGAAGCCAATGCGAGCTGGGATCAGGCGCAGGGCCAGCAGGCCATGCAGAACCTGCTTGCCACCTATCCCGATATCAGCGGCGTCTGGGTGCAGGACGGCATGGCGGACGGCGCATGGCGCGCCATCGAAGCCGCAGGCAAGACCAAGGACATTGCCGCGACAGGTGAAATCCGCAAGGACTTCATGACCCGCTGGGAAAAGGAAAAGTTCAATTCCGGCGCTTCGGTCAATCCTCCCGGCGTCATGGCCAGCGCGCTTAATGTTGCGGTGCTGAAGCTGCAGGGCAAGGAATTCAAGGACGGTATTTTCGGCGGCGCCTATGGTAACGCCATCTATATTCCGATCCCCTTCGTCAGCAACGACAACCTTGCCGACAACATCAAGGCTGCCGATGGCAAGCCGGGCTACTGGTCCGTCACGGCGACCGTGACGCCGGAGCAGGCTGGCGAGTTCTTCAAGTAAGAGCCGTTTCGGGTCGGCGGCGAACGCCGGCCCGAACCACAATTTCGAGTGCGGACCGGGCCTTGGCCATCCGCCCGTGACAAGCATTATTCGGGGACATGCGATGGCGAACGCTTTGGAAGCGGCCGGCATAACGAAGAATTTTGGCGCGGTACGCGCGCTTTCCGACGGCAGGCTGACGGTTGGCCGCGGTGAAATTCACGCGCTTCTGGGCGCCAATGGCTGCGGCAAGAGCACGCTCTGCAAGATCGTTGCGGGCGCGGTCGCGCCGACCAGCGGCGCGATCAGGTTCAATGGCGAAGACGTGCGCTTTAAAAGCCCGAGGGACGCCGAAAATGCCGGTATTGCGCTGTTTTATCAGGAACTCAGCCTCGTTCCGCAGCTTTCGGTCGCCGACAATATTTTCCTCGGCCGTGAGCCGAAACGCGGCATCTTTGTTGACGGCAAGGCGCTGAAGGCCGAAGCGGCGAGGCTGATCGCGCTGTTTGACGGCGTGGCTGGCGAAGGGCTGGAGCCGGATGCAATCGTCGGCAATCTGCCGCCCGATCAGCGCCAGCTCGTCGAAATCCTCAAGGTCTTCGCCCAGAATGCCAGCCTGATGATCATGGACGAGGCGACGGCGGCGCTCGATGGCCGCCAGTCGCAGCGCTTTTTCGAGATACTCCGGGCCAAGAAGGCGGACGGTGTCTCCACCATCATGATTTCCCACCGTCTCGACGAGGTTTTCGCCGTCTGCGACCGTATCACCGTCATGCGCAACGGCGCGACGATTTCCGAACTCGATACGGCGGCAACCACCCGTGAAGCCATCGTCCACGACATGGTCGGCGATGTTCGGGCTGCTCCTGCCCGTCAGAACGGGCGTTCGGCTGCTTCGCCGAGCCTGAAGCTGACGGATGTTGCCGGTGAGGGCGTTCGCGGTGTCTCTCTCGAAGCCTATCCGGGCGAAATCGTTGGTCTGGCCGGCCTGCAGGGTCAGGGCCAGTCGGCCTTGCTGAAGGGTCTTTTCGGTGCCAACCCATTTGCCTCAGGCCAAATCCGGTTTGAGGGTCGTGAAATCACCATCGGCAAGCCTTCGCAGGCGGTTCATAGCGGCTTTGCTTATGTCTCTGGCGACCGTGGCCGTGACGCTTCCCTCCAGGGCCGGTCGATCTTCGAAAATCTCGTCGCGGCGCTGATGGTGCGCGAAAAGATGCGGCTGGTCCGTCCTGCGACGCTGAAACCGCGCGTGCAGAAGGTCGCGGATGACATGAAAACGAAGTTTGCCGGCCTGGATATGCCGATAGGCACGCTTTCGGGCGGCAACCAGCAGAAAATCTTTATCTCCCGCTGGCTCGCCACCGCGCCGAAACTGCTTTTGCTCGACGATCCGACCAAGGGCATCGATCTTGGCGCGAAGGCCGATCTCTTTGCCCTGATGCGGCAACAGGCCGATGCCGGCGCGACCATCCTTCTTTATTCCTCGGAGGATGCGGAAATCCTCGAATATGCCGACCGCATTCTTGTGTTCAACGGTGGACGCATTTCTGCGGAACTGACCGGAGCCGACATGACATCCGTAAACATGACCCGCGCCGCTTATGGAGATGCCGCATGAGCGCCTCCGGTTTTCTGCGCAGGCAGCCATGGGTCATCACCCTCGTCGTATTGGCGCTTCTCATCGCCGTGAACACGTTTCTGCAACCCTCCTTCGTTCAGCCCTCCGTGCTGCAATCGAACCTGACGACGTTCCTGCCGCTGATCCTGGTCGCCATTGGCCAGACCTATGTCATTCTGGCGGGCGATATCGATCTGTCGGTTGGCAGCATCGTGGCGCTTGCCAATGTCGTCACCGTCAGCGTCATCGCCGCACTGGGCGGCACGACAGGCGCTGTCTTCGCCGGCATGGCGGCGGGTGTGGCTGTCGGGCTGCTCTGCGGACTGGTCAATGGCCTCTTCATATCCGGCCTGCGCTTCCAGCCCATCGTCACCACCTTCGCAACCGGTATCATCTTTGCCGGGCTGGCGATCTGGGTGCTGCCGCAGGCGGGCCTTCCGGTGCCGGAAGCCTATTGGCAGACCTATTCCGGCAGCTTCATCGGCCTGCCCTTCGTGCTGTGGGTGCTGATTGGGGGCATTGCCTTCACCCTCATCGTGACTCGTATTCCGTTTCATACGCACCTGTTGGCCGTCGGCGGCAATCGCACCGGTGCCTTCCAGACGGGTCTGCGCCTTTCGGGTATCCGCATCGGCGCATACATGATCTCCGGCCTGTTCTCGGCGCTGGCAGCGCTTTGCCTAACAGGGGAGACGGCCTCGGGCGACCCTTTGCTCGGCGCAAGTCTGGCGTTGTCTTCCATCTCGGCCGTGGTTCTGGGCGGCACCGCACTTTCGGGCGGTTTCGGCAGCTCGACAGGGTCGATTGCCGGCGCGCTGGTGCTCGGCATGATCGGTAATGTGATTTTCTTTGCGGGCCTGCCCTTCGAGTACCAGACACTGGTGCAGGGTTTGATCGTGCTGACGGCGCTGGCCGGCGGTGTTCTGGTGACGAGGCGTTGATATGACCAATCCCGGCTTGCAAATCAAAACCCTCCTCACAGATCCCTTGACCATCGCCATTGGCGCATCGGTCTTCCTGCTGCTGGTCGGCGAATTGTTGTCGCCCGGCTTCGCACAGGGCTCGCAGATCGTACGACTGCTGACGATTGCCGCCATTCTCGGCATCGTCGCGGCGGGCCAGAATCTCGTCATCCTCGGCGGCCGTGAAGGCATCGACCTTTCCGTCGGCGCGATGATCTCGCTCGGCGCCGTCCTTGCCGGCAATATGATGAACGGCCAGAATGCGGGCATTCCGCTTGCCATTCTCGTTGCAGGCGGCATCCCCTTCCTGATCGGCCTCATCAACGGCCTCGGCATCACCTTCGTGCGCATCCCGCCACTGGTCATGACGCTTGGCATGACGGCGGTCATTCAGGGCGGGCTGGTCGTTTATTCGCAGGGCGTTCCATCAGGTGCGGCTGCACCCCTGCTGGCGGGCTTCATCAACCGGCCGCTCATCTTCGGCATTCCCGGCGTGCTTTTCGTCTGGCTGGGCATCGCCGCGATCATGCTGTTCGTCCTGCGCCGCACGGCCTTCGGTTTCGCCATTTATGCCATCGGCTCGAACGAGCGGGCGGCGACGCTCACCGGATTGCCCGTCTCTTTGATCCGCACGCTGCTTTATGGCCTTTCCGGCCTGTTTGCCGGGCTGACCGGGGTGTGCGTCATCGGTTACACCGGCACGTCCTTCATCTCCGTCGGTGACCAATATGTGCTTCCGTCGATCATCGCGGTCGTCATCGGTGGCACCTCGCTTGCCGGCGGTGCGGGCGGATATGTCGGAACCATGGCCGGGGCTGTTGCGCTCACCATTCTGCAAAGCGTACTGATAACGCTCAACCTCGATGTATGGGCACGGCAGATCATATTCGGTGTCACGTTGCTAGCGCTGATGCTGCTTTATGGCCGCCAAAAGCAGTTGCGTGTGTGACAGATGAGCAAAGACCAAGGTTCTAATATCAGGGAAGTGGCAGCTCTCGCGGGCGTTTCCATCGCGACCGTATCGCGGGCGCTGCAGCAACCCGACAAGGTTCGCCCGGAAACCCGCAAGAAGGTTTTCGACGCCGTCCGACAGGCGAACTTCGTTCCCAATGCGCAGGCGGCGAGCTTCCGCCGCCAATCCAACAACACCGTCATCCTTCTCGTTCGCGATATCGGCAACCCGTTTTATCTCGAAATCTACAAGGGCGTTGAGGAAGCGGCGGGCGAAGCGGGCTTCAAGGTGCTGATGGGCGATGCCCGCAACGACGAGAACCGCGTGGCGACCCATATCGACATGGTGCGCCAGAAACATGCCGACGGCCTGATCCTGATGACCGGCCAGTTTCCCGCCGAGTTTCTCGATCAGGGCGATGCGTTGCCGCCGATTGTCATCGCGTCGGAAACGGTGCCGGGCCTCGCGCTGCCGACCGTCAAGGTCGATAACCGCGCCGCCTCCATCAACGCCATGCGCCACCTCATTGAAGCCGGACACAAAAGGATCGTGCATCTGGCCGGTCCCGTGCCGGAAAGTCTGGCGCAGGAGCGTTTCGACGGTTACCGCGATGCACTTGCCGAGGCCGATATCGCTTATGCCGACGAACTTGTCGTGACGGGCGACTACAGCATCGAGGCGGGCCGTCAGGCGATTGCGTCTCTTCTTGAAAATGACGTTGCCTTCACCGCGATCTTCGCCTCGAGCGACCAGATGGCGATTGGTGCGATCAGCGAATTGCGTGCGCGTGGCGTTTCGGTTCCGGCCGATGTCTCCGTCATCGGCTTCGACGACATCATTTTCGCCAACGCCTTCGAGCCGCCGCTGACGACGGTGCGCCAGCCCCGGCAGGAAATGGGCCGCAGGGCCATGGCGCTGATGGTGGATCGCCTGAACGGCAAACGCACGGCCGAGACCATCGTGCTGGATACGGAACTGGTGGTGCGCGGCTCGGTCGCGCCCTGCCGCCCGCCGCATCGGTAGCGGCCAGACTGTGAATGCAAGGAGTGTAAGGACATGAAGACGATCAAAGGCCCGGCGATTTTCCTCGCGCAATTTGCCGGAGACGAGGCCCCTTTCGACACGCTCGACAATCTCGGCCAATGGGCGGCTTCCCTCGGTTACAAGGGCATTCAGGTGCCGACCGATCCCAAACTCTTCGATCTAGAAAAGGCCGCCGCCTCCAAGACCTATTGCGACGATATCAAGGGCCGGCTTGCCGAGATGGGTATCGAGATCACCGAGCTTTCGACCCATATTCAGGGCCAGCTCGTCGCCGTTCACCCGGCCTATGACGAAATGTTCGACGGTTTTGCGCCCGCTGAACTGCGCGGCAAACCGCAGGCGCGGCAGGAATGGGCCGTCAATCAGCTGAAGTGCGCGGCGAAAGCCTCGCGGCATCTCGGCCTCAAAAGCCACGCCACCTTCTCCGGCGCACTCGCCTGGCCCTTCGTTTACCCATGGCCGCAGCGCCCGGCGGGCCTCGTTGAACTGGCCTTTGCGGAGCTGGGCAAGCGCTGGACCCCCATTCTCGATGCCTTCGAAGAGAGCGGCGTCGATCTCTGCTACGAGCTGCATCCGGGCGAAGATCTGCATGACGGCGTCACCTTCGAGCGTTTCCTCGAGGCTACCGGCAGTCACCCGCGCGCCAACATCCTCTACGATCCCTCCCACTTCGTCCTTCAGGCGATGGATTATCTCGATTTCATCGACATCTACCACGAGCGTATCCGCGCCTTCCACGTTAAGGATGCCGAGTTCAATCCGACCGGCCGTTCCGGCGTTTATGGCGGTTATCAAGGCTGGGTCGACCGGCCGGGACGTTTCCGCTCGCTCGGCGACGGGCATGTCGATTTCGGCGCGGTGTTTTCCAAGCTCACCCAATATGACTTCGATGGCTGGGCGGTGCTGGAGTGGGAATGTGCGCTGAAGCATCCGGAAGATGGAGCGCGCGAAGGTGCACGCTTCATTGAAAACCACATCATCCGCGTGACCGAGCGGGCCTTCGACGATTTCGCCAAAAGCGGCATCGATGATGCCGCCAATCGTCGCCTTCTTGGACTTTGAAAGGGATAGCCATGTCCTCCGCTACAAAGAAATTCGATAGCCGCCGTATCCGTCTCGGAATGGTCGGTGGTGGTCAGGGCGCTTTCATCGGGGCGGTGCACCGCATCGCAGCCCGGCTGGATGACCGTTATGAGCTGGTGGCCGGCGCGCTTTCTTCCGATGCTGCGCGTGCTGCCGCTTCGGCAACCCTGCTCGGCATTGCGCCGGAGCGTTCCTATGCCTCGTTCGAGGACATGGCGGCGGCCGAGGCTGGACGCGAGGACGGTATCGAGGCGGTCGCCATTGTCACGCCGAACCATCTGCATTTTGCTCCGTCCAAGGCATTTCTCGACGCCGGTATCCACGTCATCTGCGACAAGCCGGTCACCGCGACGCTGGAAGAGGCGAAGGAGCTTGCCGGGATCGTCAGGGCATCCGATAGCCTGTTCATCCTGACGCATAATTACACCGGCTACGCGATGCTGCGGCAGATGCGGGAAATGGTGGCGAGTGGCGACATCGGCAAGCTGCGCCACGTTCAGGCCGAATATGCGCAGGACTGGCTGACCGAAGCCGTTGAAAAGACAGGCGCAAAGGGAGCGGAATGGCGCACCGACCCCAGCCGTTCCGGCGCTGGTGGCGCAATCGGCGACATCGGCACCCATGCCTTCAACGCTGCTGCCTTTGTGACGGGTGAAATCCCAACAAGCCTTTATGCCGATCTGACGTCGTTCGTTCCGGGCCGGCAGCTGGATGACAGCGCCAATATTCTGCTTCGTTATGCAAGCGGCGCAAAAGGCATGCTCTGGGCGAGCCAGATCGCGGTTGGCAACGAAAACGCGCTGTCGCTCCGGGTCTATGGCGACAAGGGCGGGCTGGAATGGCACCACCGCGTGCCGGATGAGCTGTGGTTCACACCTTATGGCGAGCCGAAGCGTCTGATCACCCGCAATGGCGCGGGTGCAGGCGATGCCGCCAACCGTGTCAGCCGTGTGCCGTCAGGGCATCCGGAAGGATATCTCGAGGGTTTTGCGACGATCTACCGCGAAGCCGCAGATGCAATCATCGCAAAGAGGGAGGGAAAAACGGCCGCCGGGGATGTGATTTATCCCGGCATAGAGGACGGCCTTGCGGGTCTCGCATTCATCGATGCGGCCGTCCGGTCCAGTCGGACCTCGTCCTGGGTCGGGATCGACATCTAGTTCACCCAATATCGGGGACGGACGACGCAGGGCACAGGAGGCGGTGCCCGGCATGACCCGGCCAGACGGTCGGGAAAGGCGAGGGCACGCGTGTCGTCACATTGATCAAACGGAAAGGGAGTTACGCGTTTGAAAACGTTCAAGTCAAAATTCGCTGGCATGGCATTCGTGGTTGGACTGGCGACCGGTTTCGCAAATCCGGTTTTTGCCGATGACAGCAAGGTGCTGCCGATTGCCGCGCAGATGTACACGCTGCGCAATTCCGGAACGCTGGAGGAGCAGCTTGCCATTCTCAACCGCGCTGGCGTTTCCGCCGTTGAAACGGTGGACATGCAGAAGGTCAGCGCCGCCGAACTGAACACATTGCTGGAAAAGCACAAGATCAAGGTCATTTCCTCGCATGTGCCGATCGACAAGCTGCGCGGCAATCTCGATGCGGTCATCACCGAGCAGAAGGCTGTCGGCAACGCGGTCGTTACCGTGCCGTTCCTGAAGCCGGAAGACCGCCCGAAGGACGCCGCCGGCTGGACCGCCTTCGGCAAGGAGCTTGGCGGTTACGCGGACAAGCTTTCCGCAGCAGGCCTCTCCATGGCCTATCACAACCACGACTTCGAGATGGTCAAATTCGACGGCAAGACGGCGCTCGAACTGCTGCTCGACGCGGCAGGCCCGAAACTGCAGGCCGAAGTCGATGTCGCCTGGGTGGCGCGCAGCGGCAATGATCCGGCCGAATTCCTCGGCACCTTGAAGGGCAAGGTTTTCGCCATCCACGCCAAGGACAATGCACCGGCCGGCACGGCGGAAAACGAGCGCGGCTTCGCCACACTCGGCACCGGCGTTCTCGACTGGAAAACGATCCTGCCGGCGGCCAAACATGCCGGCGCAAAATGGTTCATCCTTGAGCACGATCTTCCGCTCGATGCCGAAGCCGTCGTGACCAAGGGCAACGCGTTCCTCAATGAACGCCTTCCGACCATTCAGTAAACACTGCCAGTAAAACCAGAACCGCTCCCCGGCGGCCGGTTTCGGCGGGGAGCATGAGGTTCGACAGACGCTTGACCATTTTCCGCCGCGCCGCGACGGGAAGCGCTTTGTCCTGTCGTTTTTTCCAAGCTCACATCGGAGGAGTTATCATGGCAAACAATCATTATGATGCGATTGTTGTCGGCTCGGGCATCAGTGGAGGCTGGGCCGCAAAGGAACTCACGCAAAAGGGCCTGAAGGTCCTGATGCTGGAGCGCGGCCGCAATATCGAGCACATAACCGACTATCAGAATGCCGACAAGGAAGCCTGGGATTACCCCCATCGCAACCGCGCCACGCAGGAGATGAAGGCGAAATACCCCGTTCTCAGCCGCGATTACCTGCTGGAAGAGGCGACGCTCGGCATGTGGGCCGATGAGCAGGAAACGCCCTATGTCGAAGAAAAGCGCTTCGACTGGTTCCGTGGTTACCATGTCGGCGGCCGCTCGTTGCTCTGGGGACGCCAGACCTATCGCTGGTCGCAGACCGATTTCGAGGCCAATGCGAAAGAAGGCATCGCCGTTGATTGGCCGATCCGCTATGAAGACGTCTCTCCCTGGTATGACTATGTCGAACGTTTTGCCGGCATTTCCGGCAGCCGCGAGGGGCTGGATATTCTCCCCGATGGCGAATTCCTGCCGCCCATTCCGCTCAATTTCGTCGAGCAGGATGTGGCCAGCCGGCTGAAGAAGGCGTTCAAGGGCACGCGCCACCTCATCAATTCACGCTGCGCCAACATTACCCAGGAACTTCCTGATCAGGAGCGCACGCGCTGTCAGTTCCGCAACAAGTGTCGGCTGGGCTGTCCCTTCGGCGGCTATTTCAGCACGCAGGCCTCGACCCTGCCTGCGGCGGTCGCCACCGGCAATCTGACGCTCAGGCCTTTGTCCATCGTCAAGGAAATCCTCTACGACAAGGACAAGAAAAAGGCGCGTGGCGTCGAGATCATCGATGCCGAAACCAACCTGACCTACGAATACACCGCCGACATCATCTTCCTGAACGCCTCGACGCTGAACTCGACCTGGGTGCTGATGAACTCCGCCACCGATATCTGGGAAGGCGGTCTCGGCAGCAGCTCCGGCGAGCTCGGCCACAACGTGATGGATCACCATTTCCGCATGGGCGCGACAGGCCAGGTGGAAGGCTTCGAAGACTTCTATTTCAAGGGCCGCCGCCCGGCGGGCTTCTACATTCCGCGTTTCCGCAATACCGGTGACGACAAGCGTAAATATCTGCGCGGTTTCGGGTATCAGGGTTCTGCCAGCCGTTCGCGCTGGGAGCGGGAGATCGCTGAACTCAATATCGGCGCCGATTACAAGGAAGCCCTGACCGATCCGGGCGGCTGGACCATCGGCATGACCGCCTTCGGTGAAATGCTTCCCTATCACGACAACCGCGTGAAGCTCGATCATGACAAGAAGGACAAATGGGGCCTTCCGGTCCTCTCCATGAATGTCGAGATGAAGCAGAACGAACTCGACATGCGCGAAGACATGGTCAATGACGCCGTCGAGATGTTCGAGGCGGTCGGCATCAAGAACGTCAAGCCCTCGCGGGGCAGTTACGCCCCCGGCATGGGCATTCACGAAATGGGAACGGCCCGCATGGGCCGCGACCCGAAAACCTCCGTCCTCAACGGCAACAACCAGGTCTGGGATGCACAGAACGTCTTCGTGACGGACGGCGCCTGCATGACCTCGGCCTCCTGCGTTAACCCATCGCTCACCTACATGGCGCTGACGGCGCGTGCGGCCGATTTTGCCGTTTCCGAACGCAAGAAGGGGAACCTGTGATGAACAGACGCGAACTGCTGAAACTGATAGCCATTGCCACCGGCCTTCCGCTGATCGGCGCGGATGTCCTCACGGCTGCCGAAAACGCCGCCAAGCCCGCCGGCGCTACCCACGTCTTCACCCCGGAGGAAATCCGCTTTCTGGACGAGGTGGCGGAAACCATCATTCCCCGCACCTCCACGCCGGGCGCAAAGGATGCTGAAGTGGGAGCATTCATGGCCATCTATGCGGCCGATTGTTATACCGACGAACAGCGGACACTTTTCCTTTCGGCGATTTCCGACATCGAGAAACGCAGTCAGTCCGAACACAAGAAGGGCTTTCTGGAGCTGACGGCAGAACAGCGGCAGGTGCTGCTTGCCGCCCTGGACAAGCAGGCCAAGGCGGAACAGACGCCGGCAAAGCCGCACGCCTTCACGCTCGTCAAGCAACTGACGCTGCTCGGCTTCTTCACCTCGAAGATCGGGGCGACGGAAGTTCTCGTCTACGACGAAATTCCCGGCGGTTTCGAAGACCGCGTTCCCTACAAGAAGGGCACGCCCGCCTGGGGCACGACCTGAAGAGAGAACTGTTGGCCCGTCCGCATTTGCAGACGGGCCACACTCAAGCGGCAAGACAAGGATGACACGATGCGCAAGACAGTAATCATCGCGGCGGCTATGCTGACCGCAAGCACCGTTCCCGCTCTTTCGGAGGGCGATGTTGCCAAGGGGGAGGCGGTCTTCAAGCGCTGTTCCGCCTGCCACGCCATAGGCGAGGGCGCGAAAAACAGGGTCGGCCCGCAGCTTAACGGCATCATCGGCCGTGTGGCAGGCGGCGTGCCTGACTATACTTATTCGGCAGCGATGAAAAAAGCGGGCGAGGACGGCCTTGTCTGGACACCGGAAGAATTGCGGGATTTCCTGAGCGCGCCGAAAAAGAAAATACCCAGCAACAAGATGGCGCTGGCCGGCATCAGCAAGCCGGAAGATCTGGACAATCTCATCGCCTATATCGAAAGCGCCGCTTCGAAGCCGGCTGAGTGAGAGCAGCACGGCTGCCCGGTGGAAGTAAAACTCCTGGCGAAGGTCAGGCGCCTGCGCGCTAGACCTGGCTCGCTTCACCCTCCGCCAGCTGGGCGAGGCCCGGCAGATTGCAGACCAGAAGCTTCTGCCGCCCGCCCTTCACCAGCCCCTTGCTCTCCCAACTGCTGAGGATGCGGGAAACGGTGTGCAGTGTCGTGCCGGTCATTTCGGCTATATCCTGTCGCGAGATTGGAAAGTCGATGCGGATACCGTCCAGCTCCTTGCGCCCCGCCTGTTGAGAGAGGCGCAGCACGGTGTGGTCCACCCGGCGCTCCACTTCCTGCGTCGACATTTCGCGGATACGTGTATGGGCTTCCTCCAGACGCTGGCCGAGCTTTATGCCGACCCGAACCGCAAGGTCATGTCGCTGTGGACCATGGGGTTCAACCAGCATGTGCGCGGCGTCTGGGCCAACCAGATGGTCTACAACATCCATCTGCTGACGGGTAAGATTTCCGAGCCGGGCAACAGCCCGTTCTCGCTCACCGGCCAGCCCTCGGCCTGCGGCACGGCGCGCGAGGTGGGCACCTTCGCCCATCGCCTGCCGGCCGACATGACGGTGACCAACCCGGAACACCGTAAACATGCCGAGGAAATCTGGCGCATCCCGCACGGCATCATCCCGGAAAAGCCGGGTTACCACGCCGTGCAGCAGGACCGCATGCTGCATGACGGCAAGCTGAATTTCTACTGGGTGCAGGTCAATAATAACGTCCAAGCCGGTCCCAACACCAAGAACCGACGATGCGCGCAAGCGCGGGCTCAACCAGCGCGTGGAAATCCGCATCGTTTCGCGCCGTGGCGAAATACGCTCCCGCGTGGAAACGCGCGGCCGCAACCGCATGCCGCCCGGCGTCATCTTCGTTCCATGGTTCGATGCCAGCCAGCTCATCAACAAGGTGACGCTCGACGCAACCGATCCCATCTCCAAGCAGAGGGATTTCAAGAAATGCGCAGTCAAGATAGAGCCGGTTGCATGATCAGGAAACACGGATGGATCGCCGCCACGCTTCTGGTCGTGGCGCTGGCGACGGGGGCCGTTGCGCAGATGGTGCCGGAATTGTCCGGTCCGCGCGGCGATGCCATGCAGACCGAACCTGCCAAACCCCTGCCGAAATGGGTGATCGACGATTTCAGGCGCATGCGCGCCTATCCGGAGCAGCCGCCGCCAGGGGGGCTTTGTCGGGCCGTAATCAGGCCCGGCCGGCTTCTTCTATGAACCGGCGCACCAGCGGCAAATGCCGCCTTTCGGCACGGCAGATCGCATATTCGTCGATAAGTTCACTGGCGTCGTGCAGCGACACGAAGGAAAGGCGCGCATCATGGCCGAATTCCAGATCGGCCACCACGCCGCATCCGACCCCGTTGGCGATGGCCTCGCGCACACCCTCGCGGGAGGAAATCTCGATTACCGGCTGGATGGAAATGCCGTGACCGGCAAGGTTCTTTTCGAAGATTTCGCGGGTGCGGGATCCCCGCTCACGCATGACGAAGGATAAGCCTTCCAGTTCGGCCATGAAGACACCCTCACGTTCCGCTAGCGGGTGGGTGGTGGGCACGCACAGGCCAAGCCGCATGCTAAGAAATTTGACGCCATAAAGACGCGGATCGTCCGGTGCGCGGGCGGTGATGGCGACGTCGGCGCGGTAGTCGATGATCTGCTCCACCACCCGCGCTGAATTATCGACCGAAAGGGAGAAGGTGAGCTGCGGCCGCTCGGCCTTCAGTCGCGAAAGAATCGGTAGCGGCAGGACGGGACCGTCCGCGGCGACCCGCAAATGTCCGCCGGCAAAACCCGTATCGCCGCGCAGGAAGGCCTTGGCCTCGTTCTCCGCCTGAAACAGGCGCGCAGTAATTTCGAACAGGCGCTCGCCCTGCGGGCTGAGGCTCACCCCGCGCGGTTTTCGTTCCAGAAGGTTGACGCCGCTGATGGCTTCCAGCTCCCTCACATGGGCCGACAATGTGGACTGGCTGATCGCCATGTCCCGTGCGGCCTGCGAAAAACCGCCCGATTGCGCCACGATGTGGAAGGCCTTCAGTTGGGTGATCGACATGGGTTCCTGTTCTGCGGCCGGCCGACACAACACTTGCCGGTGCGCCATGATCATCCGTCATAACGCTGACAAAGGCATGACGCCCGCGACAGGCCTCCATTAATCTTAACGGCGGAAACCGATGGCGGGCATGGGAAAACGCTATGGCGGATTTACAGTTTGTTAAGAAATCGTCATCCGCGCGTTAGTCCGCGTCTCTAATCGTGCCCCATGGCCTCAGGGCCACCCGGTTTCACGTAAAAAAGGCCCAAGAGATGACGACTTCTCAAAACTCCATCGCCAATCCCATAGAAACCTCTTCCGACTGGCTGCTGACCATTCCGCGCCTGTCGCAACAGCAGGGCATTCTCGTTTCGCCAAACGGCAGCGGCATGGCGACGTCCTACAGCCTCGTTTATGACGTCTATTTTCCGGCGAGCGGCTCCACCGGCTGGATGCCCTTCCTTCAGACGGATGTCACCAACAGCAGTGACGGTGATATTTTCGGCAAGGCGAGCGGCAGCAGCTATGGCCTGGGCATCAGCAGCAACTATCGCGGCGCGGCGAAACTGGATGCCTGGAACCGTATCGGTCTCACGATCGATAAAAATACGGACGGCACGGTTTCGATGAAGAAATACGTCAATGGCGAACTGGCCGGAACCCAGCAGATAGCCTCTTCCAATGCAGGCCGTTTCGCAATCGATCTGTCCAAGGGCTTTCTAATCTTTTCGGATGAGAACGGCGAGACGTCTCCCGGTTACCTCAGTAATTTTTTGTTCATTCAGAAAACGCTGACCAATGACGAAATGGCCTATCTCGGAGGCCCGAAGGCTTCTGGTATCCTTCCCGATCAGATGAAACAGGCGGCCGAACAGATCGGCGCCCTCGAAGCCCGCTTCTCCGAAGGTTCGGCCGCACCGGCGGTGGGCACCGGCACGATCAGTGAAAAGGGTAAGGCGTTGGAATTTACGACGCCCGCCAAGGCCGGGATCCTCGGTATCGGCGAAACGGCCCCCGTCGATCAATCGGCCGTCACCAAAACGGCGCTGATCAAGGATATGATGGTCACGCCCGATGCTGCGAATGTGACGATCGATCTTTCGCAGCATTTTTCCGGCCAAAATCTGACCTACACGGTGCAAAATAGCGAGACCGGCGTCGTTACGGCAGTTCTGGCGGAAGACAGCAAGCTGACGCTCGATTTTGCCGCGCTCGGCCATTCCGATATCCGCGTGACAGCGACCGACAGCGCCGGCAAGAGCATGACCGACGATTTCCGCGTGCGCGTGGCCGGTCCGAACGCCTACACCATCGCCGTCTTCCCCGACACGCAGGACTATACCTCCAATGACGGTATCAAGCACCTGTTCGGCGACATGACGCAATGGCTGGTGGATAACCGCCAGAGCCACAATATCATCTTCATGAGCCATGTCGGCGACATCACCCAGAACAATCAGAGCTACGAATGGGACATTGCCGAAGCGGCGTTGCGCAAGCTTGACGGCAAGATCCCCTATGGGCTGCTTCCGGGCAATCATGATCAGTCGAGTGGCGGTTCGGCCTCCGACCATTCCTCCAACGAGTTGGATAGCCGTTTCTCGGCTGCCAAGCAGGCCATCACCAATGCCGGCGTCTTCGGTGGCGCTTACGATCAGGAGCAGGCCGCTGCGCGCAACACCTACAGCACCTTCACCGCGCCGGACGGCACCAAATGGTTGTCCATCTCGCTGGAATTCGGCCCGCGCGACGACGTGATCCGCTGGGCGGGCGACGTAATCGAGAAGTTCCCCGACCACCGCGTCATGCTCGCGACCCATTCGCTGACCAGCTATGCGACGCGCCAAGACAATCTGGCCCTGCCGCTCTATGACGAAGGCGCTGGTTACGACTACGGCATGCGCACGGACCAGCGCGGCGCAAACGACGGCGAATATGTCGCCCGCGCCTTGCTGTCGCGTTATCCGAACATCGTCATGACCTTCTCCGGCCACATCTTCGGTGACGGCGCTGAAACCGATATTACCTACAACCAGTATGGCGAACCGGTCTTCCAGTTTTTGGTCAATTACCAGAACGGCGTATCGCGCGAAATCACCGGCAATGGTGTTGAATCGCGCGGTAGCAATGGCGGCAACGGCGCAATACGCCTGATCACCATCGACCCGGACAACAACCGCATCACAACGGAAACCTACTTCACCGCATTTGACGACTACCTCGATGGTTACCGCACCAAGCCGGAACTCGATCGCGATGGCCTGACCGGTTACTATCGCGGCCATCAGGAAGTGTTCGAGAACGTCTATGTCGGTTCGGGCCAGGCGCGCGCCATGGCCGATGCCGGTGACGACATCGTCGCCAACGCTGCAACCGGCGCATCGAGCGCAAGTGTCCAGCTTTCCGCGGCAAAGTCGCTGCGGCCGGGTGACGTCCAGAGCTTCGTCTGGACGGACAAGAACGGCGATGTCGTTGCCAAGGGCAAGGAAGCCACGGCCGATCTCGCTCTCGGCAAGCACAAGCTGACGCTGACGGCGACGGATGTGAATGGTGCTGAGACCCGCGATACGGTCGATGTCCTGGTGCGCGGCGACCGCACGCTTCTCGTTGAAAACTTCAACGACGGCAAAGCCGATGGCTGGGCCACCGATTTTGGCGGCACAGACGGTTATACCGGGCGTTTCCTGCTCAAGGGCACGGTGTTTTCGCGCTCGGCCACAAACGACGGCCTTGATGCACCGGAGGCGGCACTTTTCGACCAGAGCGATGCGACGGGCAACAAGCTCGTTTACATCGGCGCGCAATCGGCCGGCTGGAGCGACTACGTCTTCGAGGCGTCGCTGACCCAGCTGGATAACGATGCGATTGGCGTCTTATTCTATTACAAGGATGCGAATAACTACTACCGCTTTACCCTGGATGGAGAAACGAACCGGCGTCAGCTGGTAAAGGTTGAAAATGGCAACATGACCCTGCTTGCCTCCGTCAACGAAGGCACGCCCTACAACATGGAAATTCCGCTGACCGTCGCTGTCGTCGGCGGCACCATCAATGTCTTCATGGGTGACAGGAACGTCTTCGGTGGCCCTGTGGTGGATGCGACGTCTCCGCTTTCCGGCGGCACTGTCGGTGTTTATTCCAGCGGCCAGCGCGCATCGGTCTTCGATGATATCGTCGTTACCAGGGTCGGCACGACTGCCAAGGCAGGCATCGATCAGCGGGTCTACGACATCGACGGCGACGGCAAGGCGTCCGTCACGCTTGATGCATCTGGTTCGTTCGGGGCAGAGCAACTGACCGGTTTCGTCTGGACAGACCTTGACGGCAATATCGTCGCCACCGGCAAGAAGGTCGATGTCGATCTCAACGCGGGGATCAACAAGCTGCTTCTCAAGGTTACGGCTGCCAACGGTTCCGTTTCGACTGATCGCATCGACATCGCGGTCGTGGACAAGACGAAAATTCTCGTTGCCGAGGATTTCTCCTCCGCCGAGGCGATGGCGCGGTTCAAGATCGTTGACGAAGGCGAATTCGGCGGTATCGGAGCGGACGGCAAGTCCTCGGAATGGCTGATTTCCGACGGCAAACTCCTCCAGACGACGGGGCTTATGAGCCGTGAGCTGACGTGGAGCGGTGCAACCAACTCCGATTATTACAAGCGCGGATGGAGCCCGATGGGCGACGGCGTCAACGTGCTGCGTCTCGGTACCTATGCCCTGTTCAAGGACCCGGCCTCGCTGGCATGGACGGATTATGCCATCGAGACGACCTTCCAGACGCCTGACAAGGACGGCCTCGGCTTCCTGTTCCGCTACAAGGACAGCAAAAACTACTACAAGCTTGAACTTGACGCCGACGGCACTCTCGATCGTACCCCCAGCAACGGCGCCGGCAGCATCTTCAACCTCGTGCGCATGAAGAACGGCGTCGAGGAAATTCTCGCGCAGGTTCCGGGCAAATATGAGCCGGGTCAGGCGATGAAGCTCCGCGTCGAGGTCGTTGCCGACAAGATCACGGCCTTCCTCAACGACGACGCGCTGTTTGCCTATCCGATCGCCGACCGGGAACTCGACGCCGGCACGTTCGGCCTCTATTCCTGGGGCAATGCGGGTCTGACCTTCGACAATCTCACGGTTGTCGACCTCAAATCCGGTCTTGATACAAACCGGATCATCGGCACCAGCGGCCACGACCTGCTTGCTGGCGGAGATGCTGGAGAGACCATTCTTGGCCTTGACGGCGATGACGAGCTGCAGGGTTTTGGCGGCGATGACCGGCTGGACGGCGGCGCGGGCGATGATGCGCTGGCGGGCGGTGCGGGCAATGACGCCCTTTCCGGCGGCGCCGGCAATGACGAGTTGTGGGGCGATGACGGCGACGACATTATTGCTGGTGGTCGCGGCGACGATTTCATTGAAGGTGGTCGTGGCGATGACCTGCTGATCGGCGGCGATGGATCGGACCGCTACCGTTATGGACGCGGCGACGGGTCCGACGTCATCGTGGAGACGGCGTCGGCCTCCGGTGCGGTTGACCGGCTCTCGCTCTATGACGTCGATCGCAATGAAGCGGTTCTGCGCAAATATGGCCAGTCCGTCGTCATCGAACTGGCCGATGGCAAGACGCTGACGCTGAGCAACCAGCTTGCCGATGGCGGCATCGAGAGGCTGTCCTTTGCCGATGGTGTGGTCCTGAACCGGGGCGATATCGTCAAGGGTCTCGTCAATCGCGGCCCGGTTGCGGCGGATGACGGGCTTGTGGCGGTGAACGAGGACGCGCCGTCCTTCGTCATCTCCTTTGCCACCCTGCTCGGCAACGACCGCGACGCCGATCTCGACGGCCTGACGGTCACCGGCGTCTCGGCGCCGGTCGGCGGTACGGCGGTGCTCGAGGAAACCGGCATCCGCTTCACGCTTGCGGCCGATTTTAACGGCGAGGCGGGTTTTCGCTACAGCATCGCCGATGGCCGCGGCGGCTCCAGCGAAGCGACGGCCGCCTTCATGGTCAAGCCGGTCAATGATGCGCCCGTGGTTGCGTCGGTCGCTGTCGTCACGGATGAGGACAAGGCCGTCAGCGGCAAGCTCGTCGCCACCGATATAGACGGTGACAAGCTCGCCTTCGCCCTAAAGGGCGATGCCGTCAACGGCGCCGCCCGGATCGATGCGGAAACCGGCGCATGGACCTATACGCCCAATGAGAATGTCAACGGAACAGGCAGCTTCACCGTCGTCGTTTCCGACGGCAAGGGCGGTGTGACGGAGAGCATCGTCACCGTTACCATCAAGCCGGTCAACGACGCGCCGGTCACGGTCGCCGATGCGGTTCGCGTGGGAGAAAAGGATCGCGGCGTCTTCGATCTCGTGGCCAATGACACCGATATCGAGGGTGATCGTCTGTCGCTGGTCGGCTTTGCGGTGACGGCCGTGACCGGTCTCGCCCTGACGACAGAGCAGGCGGCTGCCGCGTTCTCGGTGGTGGACGGAAAGCTCGTGGTCGATCCTTCTTCCGCCTTTGCAAAGCTGGAAGACGACCAGCAGGCAACGGTCACGCTCACCTATACGGTGCGCGACGCCAATGGCGGCGAATCGACCGGCGCCGCCACCGTCACGGTGGATGGCTACACCGAATATAACATTGTCGAAGGCGGCGATGGCGACGACGTGCTGATCGCCACCGGCCGCAAGGATATGATCGACGGCGGCGATGGCGATGACCGGCTGTCGGCCGGCGGCGGCAACGACATGGTGGATGCCGGCGCCGGCAATGACCGGGTTATTGCCGGGGAAGGCAATGACGATGTTGACGGCGGGTCCGGCAACGACGTGCTGATGGGCGGTGCTGGCAATGACCTGCTTTACGGCGGCGCGGGCAATGACGAGCTGAGCGGCGGATCCGGCGACGACGTGCTGGCCGGCGGCTCGGGCAATGACGTGCTGACCGGCGGCAGCGGCGCGGATACCTTCGTCTTCGCGACCGGCGCCGGCCGGGATGTGGTGACGGACTTCCAGGCCGGCGCTGACGGCAAGGATGTCGTCCAGCTCTCGAAGGATGTCTTCGCCGATTACCAGACATTGATCGCTTCCGGCGCCTTCACCGACGGTGAAAACGGCGCACAGATCGCCTTCAAGGACGGCTCGACCGTCACCTTCGACGGCGTGAAGACCGAGCAGTTCGTCATCGACGATTTCCGCTTCGCCTGAACCATGAAGGCGCATCCTCCGGGATGCGCCTTTTTTTCGTTCGCGGGTGGTTGTCAACGGCGTGTGATCGCCGGTTGCCGCCGCCACGACCTCAACGGACAGTAAAATGCGTTATAACTCCGCCAACAACAATCTCCGCCAGATCAAGGGCGTCTTCGCCGGCTGCGCCAGCGCCTTCATCGGCATCGGCCTGATGAGCGCTCTGGTCAATATTCTTTATCTCACGGGCTCGCTGTTCATGATGGAGGTCTATGACCGCGTGCTGCCGAGCCGCAGCCTGCCGACGCTGGTGGCCCTGTTCGGCATCGTCGTGGTGCTTTACGCGTTTCAGGGTCTGTTCGATGCGGTGCGCGGGCGTTTGCTGGTGCGCATCTCCGATCGGCTCGATCAGCTTTTATCCTCCCGGGTTTACGATGCGGTGATCGGCCTGCAACTGCGCCTGCCGGTCAGCGGCCGTCAGGCGCAGCCGCTTCGCGATCTCGACACGATCCGCTCCTTCCTGTCGGGAAGCGGACCGACGGCACTGTTCGATCTGCCCTGGCTGCCTTTTTACATCGCCATCTGCTTCGCATTCCATTTCTGGCTCGGCGTCACGGCGCTTGCCGGGGCCGCCGTCCTCACCGTGTTCACGCTGATGACCGAGCTGGTCTCCAAACGTCCCGTGGAAGAGGCCGCTCAACATGCTTCCCGGCGGAACAGGCTGATCGAAGCCACCCGCCGCAACGCCGATATCATCGCCGTCATGGGCATGGGCGCGCCGCTGCGGGACCGCTGGCAGACGGATAATCGCGCTTATGTGCGCGAGCAGCGCTCCGCAAGCGATATCGCTTCCGGCTTCGGCGTGGCGAGCAAGGTGCTGCGCATGGTTCTGCAATCCGGCATTCTGGCCGTCGGAGCCTGGCTGGTCATCAACGAGCAGGCGACGCCCGGCATCATCATCGCCGGCTCCATCCTGTCGGCGCGGGCGCTTGCGCCGGTCGATCTCGCCATCGCCAACTGGAAAGGTTTTATCGCCGCCCGGCAAAGCCGCCGCCGGCTTGAAAAAACTTTGGCGCTGCTGCCGGAGACCGCGATGCGCATGGACCTGCCCGCGCCGCAGGCGCTGCTGTCGGTCGAGCGCGTCAGCGCCATTCCGCCGGAGACGGCGGAGCCAGTTCTGCAGGATATCGCCTTCACGCTTTCGGCCGGCAGCGGCCTTGGCGTTATCGGGGCGAGCGGTTCCGGCAAGAGTTCGCTGGCGCGCCTGCTTGTCGGCCTGTGGCGGCCGCTCAAAGGCTCCATCCGGCTGGACGGCGCGACGCTGGAGCAATGGTCTGCCGAGGCGCTGGCGCGCCACATCGGTTATATGCCGCAGTCGATCGAATTGCTGGACGGCACCATTGCCGAAAACATCGCTTCCTTCGACCGGCAGGCGAGTTCGGACAAGATCATCGCGGCGGCGCGCGCGGCGCGCATTCACGATCTCGTCGTCAGCCTGCCGGATGGTTATTCCACCGAAGTGGGCGAGACGGGGCGGCAATTATCGGCGGGGCAAAAGCAGAGGATCGCCCTTGCGCGGGCGCTTTATGGCGACCCATTCCTCGTCGTGCTCGACGAGCCGAATTCGAACCTGGATTCCGAAGGTGAGGATGCGCTGGCGGCGGCGATCCTCGGCATTCGCGAGCGCGGCGGCGTGGCGGTCATCATCGCCCACCGCCCGAGCGCGCTTCTGGCCGTGGACAAGGTGTTGATGCTGGCCGATGGCCGCCAGCAGGCTTTCGGTCCGAAGGAGGAGGTTCTCGCCAAGGTGCTGCGGCCGGTCGGCGGCGCGGCAGGCGCCCTCAAGGTCGTGCAGGCCGTGGAAACAGGAAAGGCATGAAGATGGACGAATGGCAGACACTCAAACGCTCGATCCGTAGCCACCTTCTCGTTGGCGGGCTCGGCTTTCTCACGCTGACGGGCCTGCTTGGCGGCTGGGCGGTGGGCACCGAGATCGTCGGCGCGGTCATCGCGCAGGGTTCGCTGGTGGTGGAAACCAGCCTGAAAAAGGTCCAGCATCCGGTCGGCGGCGTCGTCAGCGAATTGATGGTGCGCGATGGCGACCGGGTGAAGGCCGGGGATGTCGTCATGCGCATCGATGCGACGATGACGCGGGCCAATCTGGCCATCATCGTCAAAAGCCTCGATCAATTCACCGCCCGCAAGGCGCGGCTGGAGAGCGAGCGCGACCGGGCCGGCAAGGTGGTGTTCCCGCAGGCCTTGCTCGACCGGAGCGGCGATGGCGAGATCGTCGCGATGCTGGACGCAGAACAGCGTCTTTTCGAAACCCGCAGTGCTGTTCGCGAAAGCAAAAAGCGTCAGCTCGAACAGCGCGTGCAGCAGCTTCGCGATGAGATCGCCGGCATGGACGCCGAACGCGCGGCGAATTTTCGCGAACAGGGCATGGTCGACGAGGAGTTGATCCGCTTTCGCTCCCTCCATGAAAGAGGCCTGATGGAAAAAAGCCGCCTCAGCACGCTGGAGCGTCAGGCCACGGATATTGACGGCGATATCGGTCGGCTGATGGCGGGCATTGCCGGCGTCGAGGCGAAGATCAGCGAAACCGCGCTGCAAATCCTTCAGATCGACGAGCAATGGTCGGAGGAGGTCGGTTCCGATCTGCGTGAGATGGACGCCCGCATCGGCGAATATGTCGAACGACGGGTGGCGGCCGAAGACCAGTTGAAACGTGTCGATATTCTCGCACCGCAGGATGGTGTGGTGCATCAGCTGGCCGTGCACACCGTCGGCGGCGTCATAGCACCGGGCGAACAGATCATGATGATCGTGCCGGAGGTGGACAAGCTGGTGGTGGAAGCCAAGGTCGCGCCGCAGGATATTGACCAGATCTATTACGGCCAGGCGACAAACCTGCGCTTTTCCGCCTTCAATCAGAAAACGACGCCGGAGATCACCGGAACGGTGGAGCGCATTTCGGCTGACGTGACGGTGGATCAAAAAACAGGCGCCAGCTATTACGTCGTGCGTGTCGCCACCTCGCCGGAGCAGATAAAGCGGCTGGGCGAATTCAGTTTGATGCCCGGCATGCCGGTGGAGGCCTTCATCACGACAGGGGAAAGAAGCGTGCTTTCCTATTTCCTCAAACCGCTGCTGGATCAGGCCAGCCGCTCCTTCCGCGAGGTTTGAGCTTCCGGCTTGCGGTTGCCAAGGCCCGCCCTGTGTTACAGGGCGGGCCGAAAGGGGTTTTGCGGCCGGCCGGCACGGCCTTCGAAGCGGCATTCCGATTGAAGCAAAAGAAAACGCCGAGCATCCTAACGCACGGCGTTTTCTTTTATCGAACCGGACCGCGATTTTCCGCGGCCCGGGAGCTTTTGCGAGAGATCAGCCGATCTTCACATTGTCATCGCGCTTGATGGCGATGACGGTCGAGCGCGGCAGCTTGCCTTCGCCATCCGGGAAGGGAGCGTCGGGGTGCTGGATGCCGACGAAGTGGGTGCGCTTGTCGCCGGACCATGTCTGGCCGGTGACTTCGGAACCCTTCGGCGCTGTCAGGAAGCGCTCGATACGGCCGGTGGCCGGGTCACCCGCCAGCATCTGGTTGTTGCCCTGGCCGGCGAAGTTGCCTTCATTGGTGTCCTCGCCATCGGTCTGAATCCAGAGCAGGCCGGTGCTATCGAACATCATGCCGTCAGGCGAATTGAACATGTTGCCTTCGTTGATATTCGAAGAACCCGCATAGGCGTCCTTGTGAACGGAAGGGTTGCCGGCCATGCAGAACAGGTCCCACTTGAACTTGCCGTCCGCATGGTCGTCATTTTCCGGATACCAGCGGACGATCTGGCCGTATTCGTTCTTTTCGCGCGGGTTGGCGGCATTGATCGCCATGGCGTCACCGCCGGCATTGGCACGCAGCTTGCCGTCCTTCATTTCACCACGGCGGCTGTTGTTGGTCAGCGCGCAATAGGCTTCAATGGCGACCGGGTTGATGGCGACCCATTCCGGGCGGTCCATGGTCGTTGCGCCCACCTTGGAAGCGGCCTGACGGGTGAAGACGCAGATTTCGTCGATCTTCATGCCGGTGGTTTCAGGCGTCAGGGCGAGCCATTCGCCGGCGCCGTCATCGGAGAATTTCGCGACGTAAAGCGTACCTTCGTCGAGCAGCTTCGAGGTGTCGCCGCCCGGCACGTAGATGCCGTTGGAAACGAATTTATAGAGGAACTCGCCACGCTCGTCGTCACCCATATAAACGACGACACGGCCATCGCGGGCGATGACCACGGCGGCGTTTTCGTGCTTGATGCGGCCAAGCGCGGTGCGCTTGATCGGGGTGGAGGAGGCGTCCGAAGGATCGATCTCGACCACGTAACCGGCGCGGCGCGGTTCGTTGGGGTTCTTGGCGACGTCGAAACGCTCGTCGAATTTCTCATAGGCGTAGCGCGTCTCGGCGACGATGCCGTAACGCTTGTAATCGTCAGGCAGCTTGAAGGCGGCATCGGTGGTGCCGAAATAGCCGTTGAAGTTTTCTTCGCAGGTGAGGTAGGTGCCCCAGGGCGTGCGGCCGGCGCCGCAATTGTTGAAGGTCCCGAGACAGTCGACACCATCAGGGTCGGCGGCGGTCTTGACGAGATCGGAGCCTGCGGCTGGGCCGGAAAGCTTCATCGGCGTATTGTGGTGGATACGGCGGTTGAAGGGGCTGTCGAGAACGATCTTCCAGCCATCCTTGTCTTCCGCGACTTCCATGACGGTGACGCCCTGCATGTTCTGCAGGATCTTCACATCATCGGCCGTCTTCGGGTTGCCTTTCTCAGCGTGCGGAAGGTTGATTTCGGGGTTCACATATTCATGGTTGACGGCGATCAGCTGGTGGCTGCCGACCACGAAGAGTTCCATGCCGTCGGTGTTTTCGCCGAAGACCTTGTCGGAGTTTTCAACGCTGACGCCCTTGGCGGGGTCGAGATCGGGAACGTTGGAGAACAGCGGCTGGCCCCATTTCGCCAGCGGCTTCCAGTTATAACCTTCCGGGACATGGATGGTGTTGTCGGTGGCGGCGGCAACCGGCTTGAAGGGAAAACGGCCAACGGCGGCTTCCTGCGCTTCGGCCGAGGTGCTGCTCATCAGGTTGCCGAGCGTACCCATGGCGGCCGCGGCCGAACCGAAGGCAAGCACGCCGCCGAGAAAGCCGCGGCGGGAAATCGCGGTTTCGACAACGCGGTCGAAATCGGTTTCGGCCGGCGGCGGGTTCTGCAGTTCGTCCCACTCGTCCCAGGACAATTTGCTCGTATCGATGTCGGTCATAGTCTGTCTCCACCGTTGCTTGTTTGGAATCATTCCAGCAAGGTGCCTACCGTCCCAATATTTCATGCGGATGACGGAAACGGCAGTAGCGGCGGTCATTTTCCCTGCCGCGGGGCGGCGTTTTTCGTCAGCGCCCGATCAGGATGCGGGTGACAAGAAAGCCGTCGAAGCGGCAGAAGCGGAAGGGAATCTCCGTTCCCCTGCGCCATTCGCCTATGTCGGCGGTCAGCCGCAGCAAGGCCGAGCCGTTATCGTCGAAGCCGGATAATTCCGCCGCCTCGAAAAAGAAAAACCGTTTCACTGTCGGATAAAGCGCCTTGAACAGGCTTTCCTTGGCCGAAAAAATCAGGCCGGTCATGAAGGGGTCGATGGCGTTGCCGAGGTTGTGGCGTTCATGCGCCGTCAGGGCCTGCGTGGCGATATCGCAGGCTTCCTCTTCAGTCAGGAGCCTTTCAATATCGATACCGATACCGCGGAACCGCCCCGAAGAGCCGGCAAGGGCAATCGCCCGCTCATGGCTGTGGGAAATCGCGCCGATCACGCCTTCGGGCCAGAGGGGCGCGCGGTCCTCACCCATGCCGGGAAAGGTGGTGCGGCCGGTGAGGCGGCGGATGGCTTCCGCCGCGCATCTTCGCCCGGCGATGAACTCCGCCTTGCGTTTTGGCACCGCGCGTAAAAGCTGCGGCGGCAAGGGAGGGACCTCGCCGCCGCCGCCTTCATCGGCGCTGTAACGAAGGGTGAGGCAATGGCAATCGCAGCTGTCGTCCGGCCAAGGCCAGATGGCCTCCGGTGGATCGCCGGAGACGACTTCGCGATGAAACGCCGTTGCAACGGCCATGTCCGTCACCCTCATTCAGCGGCCTAGATCATGCGCTCACGCTTTTCGCCCTCCCGCTCCCGTTCAGGCCGCAAGCGTTGCGCCGCCATCGACGACGATCTGCTGCATCGTCACGTGGCCTGCCTGATCGGAGGCAAGGAACAGCACCGTATCGGCGATATCGTCCGGCCTCGCGATCTTGCCGAGCGGGATGCCGAGCTTGAACTGTTCGGGCAGGCCGGCTACCAGCCGTTCCTTGCCGGAAGGATCGCTCAACATGCCGGCAAGCATCGGCGTATCGGTGGAGCCGGGTGAAACGACATTGCAGCGCACGCCATAGGGCGCAAGCTCCAGGGCGGCGCAATGGCTGAGGCTGACCAGCGCCGCCTTGGAAGCGCAATAGGCCATCATGCCGATGCGCGGCACGACGGCGGCATTGGAGCCGACATTGACGATGGCGCCGCGCCGCTGCCGTTTGAAGGTGCCGCTCCATTGCCGCAGCATATAGAACGGCCCGGCGGCGTTGACATCCATGCAGGCTTTCCAGTCCGCCGGCGTCAGGCTCTCGCTGTCGCCCAGCCGCAATATGCCGGCGGCATTGACCAGAATATCGAGCCCGCCCCATTCGCTCTCGATCGCCTTGCAGGCCGTCTCCACCGCCGCTGCGTTGGTGATGTCGAGTGCGATCTGGCGGAAGGGAGCCCCCACTGTGTCGGCCAGAAGGTCGAGGCCGATGACCTCGGCCCCTTCCTCGATGAAACGTTCGGCGATGCGGCGGCCGATGCCCTGGGCCGTGCCCGTCACCAGCACGCGCCGCCCGGTAAATCTCTGTTGCGTCATCTTGTCCGTCCGCTCAGGCTGCGAGCCGCTTTTCTTCGATCAGCGCCCACCAGGCCGAAAGTGTCGGCACACGGGCAAGCTCATCGAAGCCGACGGTGACGCCGCGCTCCTTCAATTCGCCGGCAAGCTTCATCACCTGCAGCGAATCCAGCCCGTAGAAGATCAGGTTTTCATTGGGGTCGATGTCGCTTTCATCCTCTACCATTTGCAGGACACGGGCTTTCAGCCATTCGCGGGTGCCGGTGGCCTCGCCTGCACCGACAAGGCTTGCGGTGTCGATCACCACGCCGCAGCGCGTCGCCACATATTGCAGCGCCATGCGGTGTTCGGCCTCGGAAAAATCGGCGACACCGTCACCGATCATGAAAGGCTGGATGTCCTTCATGAAGGCTTCCACCGCCGTCATCATGCAGCCGATATGGGCGTAAACGCCACCGACGATGATCTGATCGCGGCCCCAGCCTTTCATGCGCTCGGCAAGGTCGGAACGCTGGAAGGCGCTGTAGCGCCATTTGGTCAGCACCACGTCGTCGGGCGTCGGCGCGAGCTTGTCCACCACCTTCTGCAATTCGGGATCGACGACGGTGAGACCCGGTCCCCACATGTCGTTCAGCAGCGCGCGGTCGCCGGGCGGCTGGTTATGCGGCTGGGCGGTATAGATGACCGGCACGCCGTTCTCTACGGCCCATGCCTTCACCTTGGCGAGATTGTCGATGAGGGCGGTCATCAACTTGCCGTCCGCCTCGTAGAACCGCAGGAAATAACGCTGCATGTCGTGAATGAGCAGTACGGCGCGTTTCGCATCGGGCTGCCATTTTGTCTTGTTGGCCGGAAAGCTCGCGGCGACCGGCATCGGATAGTCGGAAATTGTGGGGATCGTCATGATGACCTCGGTTTTTTCTGCGCCGGCTCGGGCGGCGCGTAATCTTTGGAATTGGGGACGCCCTTTTGAGCGTCCCTTTCGGTTGGCGTTGCGCGTCAGGCGCTGATGGCGACGGGGGCCGTCAGCAGGTCGCGCAGGCGCTTCTTGTCGATCTTGCCGACGGCGGTGAGCGGCATGGCCTCGATGAAGCGGACGCGGTCCGGCAGCTTGTAATCCGCGACGCCGAGACCGGCGAGATGCTGGCGGATGGCCGGCGCCTTGAGCGCGGGATTGCGGGATACGACGAAGACGCAGCTTTTTTCGCCGAGAAGTTCGTCCTGCATCGCCACCAGCGCCGCGTGCGTCACATCCGGATGCCGCAGGATCAGGTTTTCCACCTCTTCCGAAGCGACCTTTTCGCCGCCGCGATTGATCTGGTCCTTCACCCGGCCAACGACCCGCAGATAACCTTCGGGCGTGCGCTGCACGACGTCGCCGGAATAATAGAAGCCATCCTTGTCGAAGACCCGGGCGCTGTGTTCGGGGGCGCGGTAATAGCCCCGGAACGTGTAGGGACCACGGGTCGCCAGCATGCCGGCTTCGCCCTCGGGCACGTCGTTGCCATCCTCGTCGACGATGCGGATTTCGTCGTCCGGGCTGATCGGCCGGCCTTGCGTGGTGAAAACGATATGGTCGGGGTCACCGAAGCGGGTGTAGTTCACCAGACCTTCCGCCATGCCGAACACCTGCTGCAGATCGCAGCCCAGCACCTCCGGCACCTGGCGGGCGAGCGCTTCGGCGAAGCTTGCGCCGCCGACCTGCAGGAGCTTGAGCGACTTCAGCCGTTCGCGATGGGCAGGGGCCGCCTGCAGCCACAGCGCCACCGCCGGCGGCACCAGCGGCACGATATCGACGCCGTGTTTTTCGATCAGATCGAAGCAGGTAAGCGGCTCCGGATTGGCGGCCATGACCACGGCACCGCCGGCGTGGAACACACCGAGCGCGCCGGGCGAGCTCATCGGGTAGTTATGCGCCACCGGAATGGCGCAGAGGAAACGGGTCTGCGGCGAAAGTTCGCAGATCTCGGCGCTGGCCCGGGCGCTGTAGTCGTAGTCGTTATGCGTCCGGGGGATCAGTTTCGGCGTTCCGGTGCTGCCGCCGGAAAGCTGGAACAGCGCCACCTCATCGGCCGCCGAAGGGGCGTAAGCCGGTGGATTTTCGGCCGGCGCGGCCAGCTTCTGCTCCAGGCTTCGCTGCGGATCGGTTTCGCCGAGCAGCAGGGTTAAGGCAAGCTTTGGAGAGACCGCCTTCAGCGCCTCCACAAATGTGTCATCGGCGAAAAGCTCGTGGCTGCGCGAGGCAATCACCAGCTTCGGCGCGATCTGCTCCGCATAGGCGGTCATTTCCAGCCGGCGATGGCTGAAAAGCGCATTGACGGGGGCAGCGCCGATTTTGATGAGCGCGAAAAAGACGAGATAGAACTCGGCTATGTTCGGCAACTGAACCAGCGCCGCATCACCCCTGCCGATGCCTGCGGCGGAGAGATGTCCGGCCAGATTGGAGGATTGCCGGTCGAGATCGGCATAGCTGAAACGACGGTCGCCGCAGATCAGTGCCGTAGCGTCCGGCCGGCGCTCCACCTGTTCGGCGAGAATGCCGCTCAGCGGCCGGTCGATCCAGTAGCCGCGTTCGCGGTATCGGCGAACGAAATCCTCGGGCCAGCGTTGGAATTCGATTGTCATGGTTTGTCCCTGGAAAAATTAGGCCGCAAGACCGCAGGCGTTCAGCATGGTCTTGAGCTTTGTCTGCACCTCGGCCCATTCGGATTCGGGCTCCGAGGCCTCCACGATGCCCGCGCCGGCGAAGAGCCGCACGGTTTCCCGCTGCACGGTGCCGCAACGGATCGTCACCACCCATTCGCCATTCCCTTGCGAATCCGTCCAGCCGACCATGCCGGTGAAGAGGCCGCGCTCGAAAGGCTCGACGAAGCGGATGAGGCGATGGGCGCGCTCGGTTGGGAAGCCGCAGACGGCTGGCGTCGGGTGCAGCAGGCAGGCAAGCTGCAGCGCATTGGTTTCCGGATCGGCGAGGCGGCCTTCGATGCGGGTCGAAAGATGCCAGAGTGCCGCCGTGTTGATGAGGGAGGGTTTTTCGGGAACATCGAGTTCCGCGCAGACCGGCGAAAGCAGCGAGCGGATATCCTCGATGACGAGGCTATGCTCGTAATGGTCCTTTTCCGAAGCCGAGAGCCGATCCGCATTGGCCTTGTCCGCCGCGGGATCGACCATGCGTTTTGCCGATCCCGCCAGCGGGTTCGAGGTGATTTTCTCGCCCTGCTTCCGAATCAGCAGTTCCGGGCTGACGCCGATCAGGTCGCCGCCATCGGGCAGCGGAATGCGGAACTGGTAACCTTCGCGGTTCTGTTTGGCCAGACTCGCCAGCAATCTTTCGACATTGACCTCGGAGGCGAAAGTCAGTTCACGCATGACGGAAAGCACCGCCTTGCGGACTTCGGAATGGCGGAAATTGACGATGGCGTGTTCGACGGCATGCTTGAAACCGCTCTCGTCCGGCAGGCTGTTCTGGCCGACCAGGGCGGGCATGGCCGAATCGGCGACGATCGGCTCCGCATCCTTGGAATTCCATTCATAGTTGTATGGAATATACAGGCATGATGGTTCGCTGACATCGAAGGGGATCGCGCCGATGGCGATGGGGTTCTGCTCGCCCTCCCGCTGCGCACGCTCGAACGCGCCGGCCAGTGCCTGCTGCAGCGGGCTGGCAATGTCTTCGCCGCCGCGGGCGGGAATCGCTATCTTTTCGCGAATGCCCTTGGCGCGCAATTGCCCGCTGCCGGAAGTAAACAGAAATTCTCTATTAAATTCAGTAATTTCGTCGGATTCGACGTCATTCGTCCTGAGTGCTCCCGTTTTCATGGGATGCCTCCTGTGCGAGTGGTTGACGATGGCTTATACTTGAGTATGCTAATCATGTTTTGTCAACCGGTTCAAATTCACATGCTAAATTTAACCCCCATGCAGGTGGCCTATTGGGTCGGCCGCGAGGCGGATGAAATACTCGGAAAAGTTACGCCGCATCTCTACCTCGAATTCGACGGGCAGGCCGTGGATGCGGAAAAACTGGCCGTTGCCGTGGAAAGGCTCTGCCGGCGTCACCCCATGCTGAGCCTCAGGATCGATGCTGAAGGCCATCAGTTCGTCGATCCTGCCGCCCGGCCGCTCCGTCTCGATGTGGAGGACATGGCCGCGCTCGATTCGGAGGCGCTTGCACGCCGTCTTGAGGCGAAGCGCGAGGACTGGAGCCATCGCCGGGCCGATCTTCGCGTTGCCGCACCGGCGGCGATCTCGCTCAGCCTGTTGCCGGACGGGCGTTGCCGTCTGCATGTGGACACAGACATGCTGGCCGTCGATCCGGCCAGCGTGCGGATCGTGATGGAAGACCTTGCCCGCTTTTACGAGACGGCGTCAGGCGCAGACGAAGCCCGGACTTTCGAAGCAGTGACCCCGTCGTTTTTCGGCTGGGCGGAACGTCTCATGTCCGATCCGGACTTGCGGGGCCTGCGCGAAAGGGACCGCCTGTGGTGGCGGCAACGGCTTGCCGATGTTCCGGACGCTCCGCCGCTGCCGTTTCTGTCCGATGACCCCTTGCGCGCCGTTCACACGGACCGGCTCGCCACGCTGCTTTCAGCGGCGGAACGCAGCAGCCTGGAGCGGACAGCGCGGCGTTTTTCCGTGACGACATCGACCCTTCTGCTCGGTGTTTTCGCACTGGCGCTGTCTCAGGCGGCGGGGGCGGAAAAATTCCGGCTTTCCGTGCCGGGTTTCTGGCGCGCGCCGCTTGTGCAAGGGGTCGATGAGATCGTCGGCGAGTTTTCCAACGTGCTCGTGCTCGGCGTCGATATCAGGCCTGAAGAAACGCTCGAGGCGCTGCTTGGTCGGCTGTTCGATGAGATGAACGCGCTTCTCGCACACCAGTCCTATCCGGGCGTCAGCGTCATGCGCGATCTCTCCCGCCAGCGCGGTGGTTTGCAGACCTCGCCGGTGGTTTTCACCGCAGGCGTCGATCTTCCGGGTGGGGAGCTGTTTTCGGAACGGGTCGGGCGGGTGTTCGGTCCGATGGTCCACACCGTCTCGCAGGGGCCGGGGGTGGCGCTGGATGCGCAGGTGGCGGCGCTGGATGGCGGTCTGCTGATCAACTGGGATGTGCGGCTCGATGCGCTGCCGGAACGCTGGCTGCGCGCCCTGTTCGAAACCTACGTCGCTCTTCTCCGCCGGATCGCGGAAAGCCCCGATCTTGTTTGCGAAAGCGTGGAGCGATTGGTCGCGCAGCGGTCGGAAACGGCAACCGAGGCAAAAGGAAAACTCATGGAACGTCCCCTCTCACCCCTGCAACAGGCCTATCTGCTCGGGCGCGGCACCCATCTGCCGCTGAGCGGCGTGGCCATGCAGGAGTTCCGCGAATATCGCGGCGATATCGCCCCGGAACTGCTGCGGTCGCGGCTTGCCGCGATGGTAGCGAGACATGAAAGCCTGCGCACCCGCATCGACGAGCGACGGCTGGTGCAGATGGTTGCCGATGAGCCGAAGATCAATCTCGATCTCGTCGATCTTTCGGCCCTGTCTCTTCCGCAAGCCGAGGCAAGGATCGACACGGTGCGGCGGGATTTTTCCCATGCACATTTCGATCTCGCAGCCTCGCCATGGCAGGTCACGGTGTTTCTTATGCCGGATGCAGGGCCGACGGGGCATAAGATCGTGGTCTTCCTGCGTTTCGACGCGCTTATTCTTGATGGGCGGGCCATTGCCAGCCTCGCGGCGGAACTCTTCGATGGTGTCGTGCCGCCGGAAGCCGCCGCAACGGTCGAAACGCCGAAGGAGGATATCTCAGCGGCCCGTGCCGGGGATGCCGCCTATTGGGCTGAAAAGTTGAAAGATGCCGAGGTGCCCTCGCAACTGCCGTGGAAAGCACCGCTCGAAACCATTCCAACCTCGCGTTACAGCCGCCGGGGCCTGACTGTCGAAAAACAGCGTTTCACCGCCTTTTCACGCATCGGTGCGAAAGAGCGGCTGTTCAAGAATTCGGCGCTGACGGCCGTTATTCTCGATGTGCTCTCGCTCTGGCTCAACGAAGGCGCGCTCGTCGTCGGCATTCCCGTCGCGCCGCAGGTGGAAGGCGCCTTCGCCAACCGCTCCAGCTTCATCGCTATCCAATGGGATGCGGCCAAGAATAGCTTTGCGGAGCGGGCGGCAGGTCTCCAGACGGATGTGCTGGAAGGGCTGAACCATCTCGCCTTTTCGGGTATCGATCTCAATCGTGTGCTTCTCAATGCCAATCCGGGCGGGCTCGCCTTGCCGGTGGTGATCACCAACGGTTTGACCTGGCCGACGCTTTCATCCAAATCGGCGATGCAATGGACCGGCGGACTGACCCAGACGCCGCAGGTGGCGCTGGATTTCCGCTTTTCGCAGAACCCGCAGGGCGATCTCGTTCTCGATATCGATTATGCCGAGCAGGCTATCGATGCGGCCATGGTGGCGGATATTCTCGCCGCCATCGAGCGTGCGATTGCCGGGATCGCCAATAGCGGTACTTTCTCCTTCAACGCCCGCGATATTGTCGATCTGTCCCACTACCGGCTGAACGGCGACGAAGGAAACTTCGTCTGCCCGCCATTTCTGGAACGGATCGCCGGCCATCTTTTCGAGGGCGACCCGTCGCGCACGGCGCTCGTCAGCGGCAAGCGGCGTATCGCTTATGGCGAACTCGGTCAGATGGTGGCAGGGGCGATGGCGGGCCTCAGGGCGCGCGGCGTCGGCCGGGGCGATGTCGTGGCCGTGTGCCTGCAACGCAGCCCGGAACATACGGCCATCACGCTCGCCGCAGCGCTGATGGGTGCGGTCTGGGTGCCGGTCGATGCCGGCTCGCCGGAAGATCGCCTGCGCTATCTGCTGACCAATTGCCGCCCGGCGATCATCGTCGCCCGCAGCGTTCCGCAGGGTTTCGACGCTGTCGATCCGGCGGCGCTTCTGTCAGCACCCGCACCGGCTGGCGCACCCGTTACCATGACGGAGGTGGCGGCGCTTTCCCAAAGTGAAGAGCCTGCCTACTATCTCTATACCTCCGGCACGACGGGCAAACCGAAATGCGTCGTGCTTTCCAACCGCGCCACGGCCAATGTCATCGGCAGCACGCTTGCGGAATGGGCGGTGACGGATGGCGATGTGTTCATCTCCGTCACGCCGTTGCATCACGACATGTCCGTCTTCGATGTTTTCGGCGCGCTCGTAGCCGGCGCAACCCTGGTGCTGCCGGAACCGGGGGAGGAAAAGGATGCGGTGCGCTGGAATGAGCTGGTGGCCGAGCATGGCGTCACGCTCTGGTGCTCGGTGCCGGCCATTCTCGAAATGCTTCTCTCCTGCCGCCGTGGCGACCAGCTTGCTTCGCTGCGGCTCGTGGCGCAGGGCGGCGATTACATCAAGCCGATGATCATCGAAGAGCTTCGCAGATTGAAGCCCGGCCTGCGGCTGATATCGCTCGGTGGACCGACGGAAACGACGATCTGGAGCATCTGGCACGAGATCGTTTCGGAAGATGTGGCGGCCGTGCCCTATGGCCACCCGCTGCCCGCCAATCGATATTTCGTCCTCAACGATCAGGGCGGCCATTGCCCGGCCGGTGTCGTCGGCCGCATCCATACGGCCGGCGTGAATGTGGCCATCGGCTATCTCGAAGATGGCGCGATTACCCAGACGGATTTCGTGACGGTTGCCGATCCGGAAGGAAACCCCGTGCGCGCCTTCCGCACCGGAGACCGGGGCCGTTACCGGCCGGATGGCAAGATCATGTTTGCCAGCCGCGTCAATGGTTACGTCAAGGTGCGCGGCGTGCGCATTTCGCTGCCGGATGTGGAAAACGAGCTTATCCGCCATCCTTCCATCCAGCGCGTTCTGGTGGTGGATTACGGCGTCGAACAAAAGGGCGAGGCGGCCATCGGTGTGCTTTACGTCGTTGCACCGGGCCTTGAACTCCCCACCGCCGATCTGCGCAATTTTGCCCGCCAGCATCTGCCGGAATCGCATGTGCCCGGCCGGTTGCTCAAGGTCGATGATCTGCCGCTCTCGGCCAATGGCAAGCCGGATCGCCGTCGTGCCCGCGAATTGCTGACCGGTGCTGCGGAACCGGCAAAAATCTCCGCCCCTGCGGCTCCCGCCGTCGATCAGGGCGACCGCCGGGTGCTGGATATCTATCTCGGCGTGCTGGGTAAAAAAACGGCGAATGTGGATGCGAACAGCGACCTGCTGGCGCTCGGTCTTCTGCCTTCGCATCTGAAAACCGTCTCGGCTGAAATCCGCACTGCCTTCGGCGTGGAGCTCACACCGCAGCAGCTTTTGCGGTGCCGCAACGCCAGACAGGTGACTTCGCTCCTGGCAGCCCGGGCGGCGTGAACCCAATCATTTCGGGCGGCACGTCGCGTCCGATAACGGAAATTGTGCAAGGAAAAACAGATGGCGCATATCGATCCTGCCGGCGGCTGGCTTCCACTGACGCAGCCGCAACTCGATTTCTGGGAGGAGTTTTCCTTCCATCCCGACGAGCCGGTTTCCACCGTCGCCCATTACATCGATCTTTCCGGTGCGGTGAATGAAAGCGCGCTCATCGAGGCGATCAAACGCACCGTGCGCGAATCCGAAGTCCTGTCGATCCGTTTCCGCATCGGCGACGATGGCGAGACGCCGCAGCAACGCTGCGATCCAAGCCATGCCCCGGTTGTGGAGCTTGTCGATCTGCGCACCCGTCCCGCTCCTCTGGAAGAGGCGCTGCGGCGCATGAACGCGGATGTGGAAGCAAGGCTCGATCTCAGAACCGACAGGCTTTCGGCGCAACTGCTCTACCGTATCGCCGACGATCGTTACCTTTGGTACATCCGCGCCCATCATATCGTCGTGGATGGTTATGGCCTGACGTTGGTTGAGCAGCGCTGCGGCCAGCTTTACGGGCACTATTGCGGCAAGGGCGAAGCGGGTCCGGATTTCCACCCATTCGGCGATTTCCTTGCCGAAGAGGATGCCTACAAGCAAAGCCGGCGTTTTGAAAAGGACCGCGATTTCTGGGCGGCCTATCTTGCCGCGCCCGCCGATCTGCCGGTGCTGGACAAGGATTGCGAGGACTATGGCGGCGGCGGCCTGCATACGGACGCGGCCTTGCCGCAGGGTTTCAGCACGCGGTTGCAGCAGGTGGCGGGCGCAATGGAGATAGGCTGGCCGGACCTTCTGGTGCTGCTATCCGGCCTTTATCTTCACCGTGTCCTGCGGCGGCCGGATCGCGACGTGCTGACCTTGTGGCTGCCCTTCATGAGCCGCTGGGGCAGCGTCGGCGCGCATATGCCGGCCATGCTCGTCAATATTTTGCCCTTCCATCTCACCATCGAGCCGGGAGAGAGCCTCGGCGCATTTCTGACGCGCAACGCCGCCAATCTGCGAAAGCAGCGCCTGCATGGCCGCTACCGCATCGAGCAGATCGCCGCCGACCGGGAAATCCCGATGGGCCGGCGCTTCTTCTTCTCGCCGCTCATCAATGTCCTGCCCTTCAGCGCGCCGGTCTTTGCCGGGCTTACCGTTGTCAGGCACATCCTTGCCAATGGTCCCGGCGACGGGTTCAACCTGACCTTCCGTGGCGAAGATGACGGCAGCGAGCTGAACCTGCATATCGATGCGGATTCAGCACTGACGCAAGCGGAGGATTTCGCCCGTTACCGCGAGGAGTTGCCATTGTTCCTCGATGCCATGCTGCGCGAGGAGGCGCTGACGCTTGCGGCGGCGGAGGCGTCCACGGCATTCCGTCTGGCGGTTTGAGGGGGTGACGACAGTGGGCGAATGCCTGGCCGGCTTCAGAGTGCGAGGCTGTGGGCATACGTTGCCGATAAAGACGGACAATCCCTTTTCCGTCATGCCGGACTAGATCCGGCATCCAGCCACGGCGCGTCTGCGCCGTGAACGGACTCTCTCGCGATCAAGGACTTGATCGCACTGGACCCCGGACCAAGCCCGGGGTGACGGCGTGCGGATGCAGCGGCCGCGCCAATACACTCTCATCAGCGTTCACAGGCAAAAATAACCCGGCTCCGCTAAGGCGAAGCCGGGTTTTCCTTGCCCAAGTCCAGCTCAGGCGAGTGTCGTCAGCACGCGGCTCGAAGCGCCGGCTTCGGCGAAGCGGCTGAAGACGCCGCTGGTGGTGTTGCGCAGCCGCTCGACGTCCTGCGGGCCGTAACGGTCCGAACGGTAGCTCATCAGCACGCGAATGGAGCGCTCGCCGCCGATCGTCTCTTCCATCACCTCGAATTGCAGCCCCAGCATGGATTCATGCTTGTCGGGGTCGATCTGGCGGAACTCCACCGGCTTGCCGTCCGGCCCGGCAAGGGTGCCGTTCAGCTTGTTCTTGGCGTGGATCTGGATGAAGACCTCGAACAGATGGTCGCGGCCGGGTGTCATGCCCAGCGCTTCCTCGACGAGATCGATCGGGATTTCGCTATGTTCCAGCGAGCCGTTGATGGTGTTCTTCACCGTAGAAATCAGGTCGCCGACGGTCATTGTCTCGCCGAAACGCACGCGATGGGCGACGACCGTGGTGAAATAGCCGATCGTATCGAAATAACCGCTATCGGTGCGGCCCGAAGCCGAGGTGCCGACCACGAGATCGCTCAGGCCGCCGAGAAGGCGCAGCGATGCGGCAATGGCGGCATAGACCACGTTGAACAGCGAGGCGCTGTTCTGCTTGGCAATGGCGTAAAGCCCGTCGCTGACATGTTTTTCCAGCTTGAACTCGATCCAGCCGCCTGCCGGTGCTTCGTCCTGCGATGCCGCGTGCGGCGTGCCGTCCTGTCCGTTGAGGGTAAGGCCTTTCGGCGCATCCCGCAGCATATCGGTCCAGTAGGCAAGGTGGCCGGCATTGACGCCTGACGCGACCTGTTTTCTCGCAAATTCATGGAAGGGCGCTGGCTTGGTGGCAAAGACCGGGGCCTTGCCCGCCGCCCTTGCCCGGTAGGCCTCGGTCAGCTCGTCCATCATCAGGTTCACCGACCATTCGTCGAGCACGATGTGATGGAAGAGGAAGGAAAGCACCTGACGGCCGGTCTGCGCATCCTTAAGGAAGCGCAGCCGCATCGGCAGTTCATGCGCAAGATCGAACCGCCAGCCGGCCTCCGCGTGCCGGTCCACACCTTCGCTTTCTTCGCTGGTCCAGAACCATTTGTAACCGGGCAGGTCGTGCATCGGCACGATCTTCTGCAGAACCGTATCGTCTTCGACGTAGAAATGGGTCCGCAGGCCGGGATGGCGCTCGATGATATCGAGGAAGGCGCATTCGAAGGCATTCTCATCCACGGGATCAAGGAAATCGAGCGCGAAGGGAATGTTGAAGATTTCGCCGAAACCGAAGGCGGCATAGGCCTTCCAGAGCGACATCTGCGCCAGCGAAAGCGGTGCGGTGAGCGAGCCGCTCGCCGTCGCTTCGGCCTGCGCGGGTGCTGCGGTTTCGAGCCGGGTCGCCTGTTTTGCGAGCGAGGCGGCGGTCGGGTAGCTGAACAGGTCGTTGAAGCGCAGCTCGATGCCGTGATTACTGAGAAGACGTCCGATGATGCGCGTCGCGATCAGCGAATGGCCGCCGAAATCGAAGAAATCGTCATCCGGCCCCATCTCGGGCGAAACGAGCGCTTCACGGAATTCCGCAAGGATCGTTGCGACGGTGTCGTCGTCGCTCTCACCGGAAGCAGCGGGCGAAAGGGCTGCCTGCTGCGGTGTCGCCACGGTGTTTTGAGGGACGATGCCGGAAAAATCCGCCCCACCTTCGATATGGCTGACGAAGCGCTCCAGCAGGAAGGCCGTCGCATGCGGCGATGTCTCCCTGCCGCCCGTCAGTTCGAGGCGGATATCGCCGGCGGCTGTCGGACCGACGGCAAGCGTCAGGCCGAGACCGGATTGCAGGGAGGGCAGGTGCAGGTGCTCAAACTGGAGCCCATGCTCCGATATGGCCTGAACGGGTGTCGCAAGCGCCTGCAGCGTGAAGGTGGCGGTTCCGCCTTCATTGTCGTTTCGCCGCTCCAGACCGGACAGCACGGCTTTTTCAGCCTGTTCGTGCGTTTGATCGCGGGAGATCGCTACCCGTGCCGCAGCCTCGGCTGACATCGGCATCGAAGCGCTGACGCCGGGCTCCAAGCGCAGGGTTACGGTCTCGGGACCGCCGTTTTTCGCCAGGAAAAGGGCAAAACGCGATCCGGCGCGGGCCAGAAGCGCATTCGTCGCCGTGGAGCTGTTGAGGCCGAGCAGGGTGGCGGGAAGATCGACGCCGTGGCTGTGGCTCGCCGGCCTGTCGATCCCGTTTTGCCGCAGCGCCACGACGGTCGAGCCGGAGGCCGGACGTTGCAGCCAGCCGAGCGGAAGCGGGTCGACACTGTTAGTTTCGACCGCGCGCGGCGAAAGCGGTTTCGGGGTCTCACCGGCATAGGCCGCCGTAATGCCTTCCAGCAGGATTTGCGGCGAGAGGACTTCGCCGAGCAGGCCGTGGACCAGAAATGCCAGCAGGATTTCTCCTTCGCTCAAAAGCACGACGGCCTGAAACGGCGGGTCGGTCTCGGCATCGAAGGGCCTTGCCTGCAGGTCGTGCAGCAAGGTCAGGGCCTCGCCCGCCGATGGAACATGCAGCAATTGCACGATGGATGCGGACGGGGCCTCGATGCTCTTGGCAAGCGTGCCGTCCTCGCCAAAGGCAAAGCGTGCACGAAGTTCGGGCCAGACCTCGCAAAGCGTCTTCAGCGCCGAAGTCAGACGCAGCAGATCGCACTCTTCACCGATGCGATAGGCGAGAAGGGCGCGGAAGACCTGATCGGGATCCTGAAACTGCTCGAACCAGACCCGTTCTTCGTATTGGCTCGGCGGGGCTGCATCCCCCCTGTCGAAAGTTTCTTCGATGCGACGTGCGAGCATACGCGTATTGTCTGCTGCCATGGTCCTCTCCTTGAAAATATTCGGGAATCGCGCTCCGGCGCGAAAAGTGCTGCGTCGCGGGATCAATGTCCCGCGCGCGACCGTTCGATGAGCGCCTGCCAGGTGGCAAGCGTGGGCTGACGGGCCAGATCCTCATAATCAAGCCGCGTCCCGGCAAGCTGGGAAAGCGGTGGCATCAGCCGCATGAGGGCAAGCGAATGAAGCCCGCGACCGAACAGGTTGTCCCCCGGTTCGATGTCGCGCACTTCATCGTCGAGAACCCCGGCGATAAGGGCCTTGAGTTCCGTCATCATCGTTTCCGCCTCCGGCATGGTGTCCGCCGCGATTGCCGGTTCATTCATCGAAATGATCGTGAACGCCGCTGGCGCCGCGCCGCCAGTAACCGGAAGCGCGAGTCCATTTGGGGTTGGCGCCGAATTCTTCGACCAGAAGGGCGCGAACCTCCTTTGCAGCCTTCGATTCGCAGGCGACCCAGCTGAAGAAATCGCCCTTCGGCAGGTCGAGCTTGCGCAGGGCGCCCACCAGCGCGTCGTGGTCGGTTCCGTTCTCCGTTTTCTGCGTCACCCAGACGATAGACGCATCCGCCTTCGTCGTGAGCTCCAGCCGGTCGGCATCCGTCTCGACCTCGATCAGCGCCACGACGCGGGTGCCCTCAGGCATTTCCTCCAGCCGCCGCGCCAGCGCGGGAAGGCCGGTATCGTCGGCAATCAGCAGATGCCAGTCGTAGGTGAAGGGAACGGTGAAAGAGCCGCGCGGACCGGCGATCCACGCTTTGTCACCCGCTTTGGCGGCTTTCGCCCAGTTGCTGGCGGGGCCGTCGTGATGGGTGGCGAAATCGATGGCGAGTTCGCCCTTTTCGGCGTCGAAGCTGCGCGGTGTGTAGTCGCGCGCCAGCGGGCGCCGCGCACCTTCCGGGAATTCAATGCCGTTCGGACCGATCACCGGCAGGCTCGGCTCGGTTTCGCCGGGCTGGGCAAAGAACATCTTGACGTGGTCGTCGAAACCGAGGCTCGCAAAGCCCTCCAGTTCTGGCCCGGTCAGGACGATGCGGACCATGGACCGGCTGAGCTTTTCGACACGCGCGACATTGAGCGCGCGCAGCGCGACGGGGTGGCGATGGCGTTTGGGAGTGCGGTCCGGAATGGGGGAATCCATGGTTTCTGGCATGCTCATGCTGTTGTCTTTCCTGGGATATCGCCGATGGGTTCGGCGGTTTCGCTGTCCCGGGTCGGCGTGCCGGACGATCGCGCATTGGGGAGTCTCGTCCGGCGCGATATTCCGGCGTCGTTGCGTCAAGATGCGCGAACCATAACAGGCGGTTTCGGCCCCGGCAATATAACTTTCTCCAAAAACTCAAGTTTATACCCGGCACATAAATCGTGCCGGGATTGGCTTTGGATAACGCCGTTCAACGGCGGCCTGCCCAGCTTTCCACCTCATCCAGTGTGTGCAGGGCGCTCGGGATTGAAGGCGTCGTGACCCTGGTGGAATCGAGGAAAACGATCCTTTTCTCGCGCGCCGGTTTTACGAAACGCTCCCAGCCGGGAATGATCTTTTCAAGGGCGGCGCGCGTTCCGGCCTCGCCGCGGGCGGGGCTGGTATAGCTGTTCATCACCACCAGCAGATCGGGATTGAGCTTGCCGAAGGCATCGGCGCTCAGCGGCATCATCAGGGTCGAGCCCATGCCGCCCGAAGAGGCGGCGTTGTCGATCTTCAGGCGGGTATAACCCAGATCCTCCAATGCCTGCACCGCGCCGGACATGTCGCCCACCGCATTGATCTGGTCGGTCAGCAGGATCGCGAGATAGGTCTTGCCCTTGATATCGTCGCCCAGCGTCTTTTTGACGGCGGCGAGCTTCGTGTCATAGGTCTTCCGGCGTTCGGCAAAGACATCGCTTCGCCCGACCAGGGCGGCAAGGTTTTCTTCGACGCTGAAACCATAGGCATGGCCGGTGCTGACCTTTTGCAGATAGACGGGGGCGACAGTGGAGAGCTGTTCGGCCTTGCCGCCATCCATTTCCGTCGCGACGATGAGGTCCGGTTGCAGCGCCCGCAGTTTTTCGAGGTCGATCTGGCCGACCGCGCCGAAACCCTTCGGTTTCGTGCGGCCTTCACCGAGCACGGTGTCGACGAAGTCGACAGCGGTGGCGAATTTGCCGTCGCTGTTGCGGCCATAGGCGCCGACCACATTGGCGTCGAGATCCATCAGCGGCACGCCGAGCAGCGGCTCGTGCATGACGACGATGCGCTGCGGCTTTTCAGGAACGGAGACGCTGCGGCCGGCGGCATCGGTCACGCTGCGCTCGGCGGCGAGGCTGGTTCCGGCGGCCAGAAGTGCGGCGATGAGCATGGCAATTCGCATGGCATTCCCTTTATTCGATGTCTTCAGTGGCTATTGGTTCTACGCAGCGCCTGAAGGCGCAGCGTGAGGATGAAAAGCGGCACGCCGATCAGCGTCAGCGCAAGGCCAATCGGCATCGGCGTATCGGCCACCAGCCCGCGCGACAGCGTATCGGCCGTGACGACCAGAATGCCGCCGGTAAGCCCCGACAGGAAAAGCCTGGCGCGGCCGACGGCGGGCGAAACGAAGGTGGCGAGATGCGGGGCGATAACGCCGAGAAAGGTCAGTGGGCCGACGGCGGTAACCGAGGAGGCGCTGAGGATGACCGCAAAAACAATGACGAGCGGGCGCGAATGCCTGACGGTTTCGCCGAGCGCCATGGCCATTTCATTGCCGAGATCGAAGACCGCGAGCGCCCGGCCGATGAGAAAAATGCCCACGAGGCTTGCGGCGAAGAGGGGGGCGAAAACGAGGATGGTGGACCAGCTTGCCTGAAACAGCGAACCCGCCATCCAGTCAGCCAGCGACAGCGAGGTTTCGGCCGGCGTGTAGAGCAGAAGCACGGAGGAGACGGAGGAAAGCGCCGATTCAATTGCGATGCCCATCAGCAATATGGCAAGACCGCTCGAGCGTTCCCGCCCGACGAGGGCGATGAGAAGAAAGGCGACGGCCAGACCACCGCCGACGGCCGCAAGCGCCACCAGCGTCTTGGGGGCCGTCGGCACCAGCACCAGAAGCAGCATGATGGTGGTCATCGACCCCTGGCTCAGACCGAACAGGCCGGGATCGGCGAGCGGATTGCGGGCAACGGATTGCAGCATCGCGCCTGCCAGCGCGACGCTCCAGCCGGCCATGAAACCGATGAGGATGCGCGGCAGCCGCACCGTCCACAGCGCATAGGCCTGATCGTCGCCGAGATGCCCGCCCACCAAGCCGCGCAGGAGATCGGTGAGGCCCGTTTCGGTATTGCCGAGGCTGACGGACAGGGCGGCGAGCGCTAGCGCCAGCACAAGCAGCGCAAGGCCGGCCTTCAGATTGCCGATGCCGATCTGCAGGCCGGTCGGCAGCCGGAGGACGGCTTTGCCGTCGGTAGCGAAATGCCGTTTCATGAAAGCCCCCTTCATGACAGCCCCCTTGCCGAAGGCGACAGATAGAAGCGCTTGACGATGACGATGAAGACGAGGCCGCCGAGGAGATCCATGAACAGCCCGGTATTGACCACATAGGGCGCAAACAGGGTTTGCGCGCCAAGATCCGCCAGCACGCAGAGGCCTGCGCCGACAAGCGCGGAAGCCGGCAGGGCGAGCGTGAAATTCACGCCGACCAGCGGCCGGATCATATGCGGCACGATGAGGCCGACAAAACCGATGGGGCCGCAGATCGCCACCGCCGAACCCGAGGCCAGCATGGTGGCGAAGAGCGCGATCCGGGAAATACGCGTGACATTCACACCGGCGGAGGCGGCCTTTTCCGCGCCCAGCAGAACCAGCGTCAGCGGCCGGGCGACCGCCCACAATATGACGAGCGCAATTGCGCCGATCCACCAGAAATCGGTGAGGCGCTCGGCATAGACGTGGTTGATATTGCCGCCCACCCAGCTGAGGAATTCGGCGCGGCGTGTGGGGTTGGAGAGAAGCAGGGCGTTGGTCACGCCGATCAGCAGCATGGAAACAAGTGCGCCGGAAAGGATGAGCGACAGGCCGCGTGGATCGTTTGGCCGCCCGGCGAGACGCGCGACGACGAAGCAGGCGGCAAAACCGAAGCCGGCGCCCGCGAGCGCGGCAAGGCCCTGTATTTCCGGAGAGAAATCGAACACCAGCGCGCCGACGATCACAAAAAGCGTCGCGCCGGCATTCAGCCCAAGCGTGGAGGGCGAGGCGAGGGGATTGCGGACAAGCCCCTGCAGCACACAACCGCTGACGGCCGTCGTCGCCCCCACATAGATGGCAATCAGCGAGCGTGGGATTTGCTGATAGAGAAGCACGGACTGCTCATAGCTGTCGGCCTCGCCGCGCCAGAGCGTCGCGATGATTTCGGCCGGCGGCATGTCGCCAGACATGACCAGCAGATTGATGGCGAGGATGGCAGCCAGCAGCAGCGCGGCGGCGAAAATCAGCGTTATTTTCGGGGTCATGCCGGGATGGCCTGTTCCTGCCGCTCCAGCCGGGGCACGCAGATGAGCCGCCCCTGCCGCTCCAGCCGGGGCACGCAGATGAGCCGCCCCTGCCGGGAGAAGATATCGGCTTCGAGATCGAAGACCTCGGCGACATTTTCGGGCGTGACCGTTTTTTCCACCGGCCCGGACGCCAGAACCCGCCCGGCTTTCAGCATGATGACATCATCGGCGAAAGTGGAGGCGAGGTTGAGATCGTGCAATACGACGATGACCGTCTTGCCATGCCTGTCCGTCAGTTCGCGCACGAGGCCGAGAACGGCATATTGATATTTCATATCGAGATGGTTGACCGGCTCGTCCATCAGGATGACATCCGTATCCTGCGCCAGCACCATGGCGATGAAGGCGCGCTGGCGCTGGCCGCCGGAAAGCGTGTTGACCTGCGCTTTCGCCTTGTCTTCCAGCCCGACGGTCTGTAGCGCCTCGGCAAAAAGCGCGCGGTCGCGTTCGGTTGGGCCGCCGGCAAGGCCGTAACGGGCGTAACCGGCAAGCTCGATCAGCTCACCGAGCGTCATATAGTCAGGGCAATGGCACTCCTGCGGCAGATAGGCGATGCGCCGCGCCAGTTCGCGGCGTCCGATCTCGCCGATCGAACGCTCGCCAAGCCTTATTGCCCCCGATGACAGAGGCACGAAACCCATGATGGTCTTCAACAGCGTCGACTTGCCGCAGCCATTGGGGCCGACCAGCGCGGTGACGCGGCCTGATCTGAAACGGGCGGAAAGCCCCCGCAGGACGGGAACATGTCCATAGCTGGCGTGAAGGTCCGTGGCGTCGAGCACCGGATACAACTCCTGTTATTCATGCGCCCATGCGTCGAGACGCCGCACAGGCGTTATAAGTATTTGAATTTAAATATCGAACCCGTGGAAAAAGCATTTCTTTCCGGCGGGCGCGACGGTGTGGTCTTGAAGCGACACTAAACTATAGTAAAACTCTCCACAAATCGAAATTTGCCGATTCAACGTGCGGATTTCTTGCCGGTTATTTCAGTCGAGGTGCATCATGTCAGTCGCAGCCAAGCTTCATGTCGGCATGTCGCTGGCCCCAACCTGGCTCAGCGGCGAGGCATGGCGGCGCGCGGACAGCGATATAAACGGGGTGTTTTCCAGCGATTATTTCGTCGATCTGGCGCGGCGTGCGGAAGCCGCGCATGTGGATTTCGTGTTTCGGCCGGATACGCTTTTTCTGCGCACCGAAGGACTTGAGACCGGCGGCGGATTTGCCAGCATGGACCCGACCATGCTTCTTGCGGCCATTGCGCGGGAAACCAGCCATGTCGGGCTGTTATCCACCGTTTCGACCACATTTCTGCCGCCCTATGTGGTGGCCCGCCAGATCCAGTCGCTGAACTGGCTGAGTAATGGCAGGGCGGGGTGGAATGTTGTCACTGCGCTTGAGGGGCACGAAAATTTCGGCCTGACAGAGATGCCTTCGCCGCAGGAGCGTTACGAGCGCGCCGCCGAATTCACGCAGGTGGTGAAAGCGCTATGGGCGAGTTTTCCGAACGAAGCTCTCAAACTCGACCGGGAAAGCGGGCGGTTCGCCGATTCCTCGCTGGTGCGGCCGGTGGCGCATGAGGGCAGACACTTCAGCGTCAAAGGCCCGCTCAACCTGCCGTCCCATGCCAGCCGCATTCCGCTGGTGCAGGCGGGCGCTTCTCCCGAGGGGCGCGATTTCGCTTCGTCAGTGGCCGACGCTGTCTTTGCCTCGACGCCGGACATACAGGCGGCCATCGAACTCAGGGCGGATTTGCGGCGGCGTGCCGAGGGCCACGGCCGCAACCCCGACGGCGTGAAGCTGATGCCGGGCCTCAGCCTCTATCTCGCGGAGACCGGCAGGGAAGCGCTGGAACTCTTCGCGGAGACCCATGCCCGCGCCAACCGCGCCCGCGCTTTTGCCTCCATCCGCGATATGACGGGTCTTGATCTCACGGACTGGCCGCTCACGCGGATCGTTACCGCCTCCGACCTGCCGCCGCCGCCGGAGACACCGAGAAGCCGTACCCATGCCGGCCTGCTGCGCCGGCTGATCGAGCGGGAGACGCTGAGTGTTGCGGAATTATTGCGGCGTCCGGAAGTGATGGGGTCGGGCCATTGGCAGATCATAGGTACTGTTGAAGATGCCCTTGAGGCCATCCGTGAATGGGCGGCTGCCGGTGCGATCGACGGTTTCGTCGCGGTGCCCGGCGGTTCGGTGGCGTCCATGCGGCTGGTGCTGGAGCGGCTGTTGCCGAAGCTCGCCGATGCCGGGCTTTTCCGCACTGCTTATTCCGGCCGCACCTTTGCGGAGCATCTGGCCGAATAGGCTTATGCGCCGCCTGATTCGGCCGTCGCCTGTCTGGCGGCTTCGATCAGCCGGGAAAAATGCTGTTCGGTCTCGGCGGTGGCCACGAAGGATACGGTGGTGACGACACAACAGAGTTCGCCCTGGGCGTCGAAAACCGGTGCGGCCTTGCCCGTCAGGGCGGAGAACAGATGTTCATTGAGTTCCGCGCCACCCGCTTCGCGGATGGTTTCCAGAATGCCGGCATCGGGACGGGAGCCACGAAAGGCGGCCGGTTGCAGCCTGCGCACGGCGGCGATCCTGTCCGGCGGCAGGTAGGCCTGAAAAACCAGCCCGCAAGCGCTGTTGTCCAGCGGCAGAACATCGCCGAGCGCCACGGTGCTGATGGAAAAGCTGGCGCTTCTCGCCCACCGCACCACGGTCGGGCCGCGTTCGGTCCAGATCGCCACGCCGCAGCTGGCGCCGATCTCAGAGGCAAGCGCATTCATCTGGCGGCCCGCGGTTTCGACCGGATTGATTCGCCTGAGCGCGCTGATGCCTATTCCGAGCGCTGCGGGTCCGAGATCATAACTGCCGCTTGCGGGGTCCTGTATCACCAGCCCCTCCCGCACGAGGCTTTGCATGTAGCGATGCGCCGTGGAGCGGCCGGTGCCGGCGCGTTTGGCCAGTTCGCCAAGTGCCAGCGCCCTGTCCGATCTGGCGAGAAGATTGAGGAAACGTGCCGCGATCGATACCGATTGAATGAGGGCCGAGCGCTTTTCGCCCACGTTTTCCGGCAGATTGTCCGAATCGTCATCCATGGCGTTCAAGCGCGTTCCCCCCGTTTGTTGAGCATGCCTAACGCATCGCGCCTGAAATCGGAATGGTTTTCTGCGGACGGAACTATGCTGTTCCCTTTCGAAACGCTGGGGGTGCGGAAGCGGCGGTCGGTAAACTTTGTTGTAAATATGGCACATCCCGTTACGGAAGCCTTTTTGTCCGCAATACAGAACGCATTCTCTATTGCGAAACGGATAACGCTTCCGTTACTTGAATATGACTTTAATACTCATGTTTATTAGGGGTGTGTGATGGGGTTTAGCTCTAACGGTCGTTTGATGAGCGGGGTCAGCGCTCTGACGCTGGCGACAATGTTTGTGACGCCGGTTCTCGGTCAGGATCAGCAGGCGGCGACGGCGGGCACCACCGTCCTGAAGCCGATCGTCGTGACCGGTGAAAAAGTGGCGCGCGACATGAAGAACACGGCGTCGTCCGTTTCGGTTATATCCGGGGATAAAATCAAGAAGGAAAAGACCGGCGACCCGACCGTATCGGAAGCGATCAAGGATATTCCGAACGTCGTTTACACCGACAATGTCAGCGCCCCGATCATTCGCGGACAGGATACGCAGGGACCAAACACCGGCTCCATCGCCTTCTTCACCGGCACGGTGCCGCGCGCAACGATCAATGTCGACGGCCATTATCTCGGTTATAACGAGTTCATCTATGGCGCGAGCTCCATCTGGGATGTCGAAAGCATCGAGGTGTTCCGCGGCCCGCAGACCACCTCGCAGGGCGCCAACGCCATTGCCGGCGCGATCCTCGTCAACACCAAGGACCCGACCTTTACGCCCGAAGCCAGCTATCAGGCGGAAATCGGCAATTATCACCAGAAGCGCGGTTCCTTCGCCTTTTCTGGTCCGCTGATCGAGGATGAGCTGGCGGCACGCATGGCGATCGATTATTCCGGCCGCGATACCTTCATCGACTACATCAATTCCGCCTTCGCCCATGAGGGAACGGACCAGAACTTCAAGGAATTCAACGGTCGCTTCAAGCTTCTGTGGGAACCGTCGGAAATTCCCGGCCTCTCGACCAAGCTCACCTATTCCTACAACGCCTCTAACCGGCCGAGCCAGGAAGCGGCGTCGCGCCCCTTCGAGGATCTCAACCACGTCACCACGACGATGCCGAATTTCAGCCAGTACACCAATACCGGCATTCTCGACATCAACTACGATTTCGAAAACGGCGTGAAACTGTTCAACCAGACGCAGTTCTCCTCGTCCATCGCCAAGCGCCGGGTCGGTATTGCGAATACGGGTGATGCCGATATCGACCTGAAGAACACGTCTCACGAAACACGCGTGACCTTCGGTGATCAGGAAGACGTGCTGAGCGGTGTCGCGGGTATTTATTACGCGCATACGAAAGCCGACGAGGTGCTTTATCTGCGCGGAACCTCGCGCTTCAACGATACCAAGGATAATCTCGGCCTCTTCAGCGAGTTGAGCTATCGCCTGACCGATCAATGGACCCTGACCGGCGGCCTGCGCTACCAGCAGGACCAGATTCAGCGCGCCGGCTACCGGACGCTCTCCGCCACCAGCAGAAGCTCGGTCAATTATGACGAAACCTTCTCGGAAATCCTGCCCAAGGCGTCGCTGGCCTATGCCATCAATGACGACTGGACGGTGGGCGGCCTGATCAGCCGCGGTTACAATCCCGGCGGCGTCGCATTCGATCTGACGACCAGCAAATGGCGCACCTTCGACAAGGAAACCATCTGGAACTACGAGCTGTTCACCCGCGCCAGCCTGCTGGACGATACGCTGACAGTGAACGGTAACCTGTTCTACATGGACATGAAGGACGCCCAGTTTAACGTGCCGGTCGTTGTCTCCACGGGCATCAGCGAGTCCTACACCGTCAATGCCGAAGAAGCTCATGCTTACGGTCTGGAAATCGGCGTGGATTATCAGGTCCTCGACAATCTGACACTGAAGGCCAGCGCCGGTCTGCTGAAGACGAAAATCGACGAGATTTCCAGCAATGCCGCCTATGTCGGCAAGGAATTCGCCAAGTCGCCGGGTTACAGCTTCACCGTCGGAGCAAGCTGGGACGTGACGGATAAATTCACCGTTTCGGGGCAGGTGCGCCATCTCGACGGCTATTATTCCGACACGGATAACAAGGCCGTTTATGCCATCGATCCCTATACGATTGCAGATGTGCGGGCGAGCTACAAGTTCCAGGAGGAGCTTGAATTCTACGCCTACGTCAAGAACGTCTTCGATGAGCGCGCACCGACGCTGATGAAGGAAAACCGCGGCATCGGCGGCATCGAGGCCAGCATGACCGAACCGCGCATGTTTGGCGTCGGTATTCGCGGCACGTTCTGAGCTGTCATCTGAGTTGAAAAGCGAAGAGACCTCCGAAATGATTTTCGGAGGTCTCGAACTGTTGACCCTCACTCGCACTCGCCGTCATCCTCGGGCTTGTCCCGAGGATCCAACCACGTCTCGTAAGAACAATCGGTTGCAGATGCTCGGGACAGGCCCGAGCATGACGAAGGAGAGGCTTTGGGCCTCTTTAAAGCCGAGATCCTCGACGTGGATAAAGCCTCAGAAAAACGCCTGAATGCCCGTCTGCGCCCGGCCGAGGATCAGCGCATGGACGTCGTGCGTGCCCTCATAGGTGTTGACCGTCTCAAGGTTCTGGGCGTGGCGCATGACGTGATATTCGATCTGGATGCCGTTGCCGCCATGCATGTCGCGGGCCTGGCGGGCGATATCCAGCGCCTTGCCGCAATTGTTGCGCTTGATGATGGAGATCATTTCCGGCGCCATCTTATGCTCGTCCATCAGTTGGCCGACGCGGAGCGATGCCTGAAGGCCGAGCGCGATTTCGGTCTGCATGTCGGCAAGCTTTTTCTGGTAAAGCTGCATGCCGGCCAGCGGCTTGCCGAACTGCTTGCGGTCGAGACCATATTGCCGAGCGCGGAACCAGCAATCTTCCGCAGCCCCCATGACACCCCAGGAAATGCCGTAACGGGCGCGGTTGAGGCAGCCGAACGGGCCTTTCAGGCCGGAAACATTGGGCAGCAGCGCGTCTTCGCCCACTTCCACGCCATCCATGACGATTTCGCCTGTAATGGAGGCGCGCAGCGAAAGCTTGCCACCGATCTTGGGCGCGGAAAGACCCTTCATGCCCTTTTCCAGCACGAAGCCCCTGATCTGGTTGTCATGGGCTTCCGATTTCGCCCAGACGACGAAGACATCGGCGATTGGCGCATTGGAAATCCACATTTTCGAACCGCGCAGGCGATAACCGCCCTCGATCTTTTCGGCGCGGGTCTTCATGCCGCCGGGGTCGGAACCGGCATCCGGCTCGGTGAGGCCAAAACAGCCGATCAGCTCGCCGGAAACGAGGCCGGGCAGGTATTTCTTCTTCTGCTCGTCAGAGCCATAGGCGAAGATCGGATGGATGACGAGCGAGGACTGCACGCTCATCATCGAGCGGTAACCGCTGTCGATCCGCTCCACCTCGCGGGCGACGAGGCCGTAAGCCACATAGCTGGCATTGGCCGCGCCATATTCTTCCGGCAGGGTGACGCCGAGAAGGCCGGTGCGGCCCATCAGGCGGAACAGTTCCGGTTCGGTGTTCTCGGAAAGATAGGCTTCGGAGACACGCGGCAAGAGTTCGGATTTGCCGAAGGCGGCGGCGGCGTCGCGGATCATCCGCTCGTCGTCGTTCAGTTGGTCTTCGAGCAGAAAAGGGTCCTGCCAATTGAATGCTGCGTGTTCGCTCACGTGATGCCTCCGGATTTGCTGGCCGGATTATTGGTATTCGAGCCAGTCGGCACAAGCCATGTTTACTCATTTTTGCATTACATATAGTAATGGCTCATGACGTCTCTCAGCCGCAAACTCCTGCCCTCCACCAGTGCGCTCGCCGCCTTCGATTCCGTGGCCCGGCTCGGCAGCTTTTCCGCCGCCGCCGATGAGCTTGCCCTGACGCAGGGGGCAATCAGCCGGCAGGTTATGTCACTGGAAGAACAGCTTGGCGTTCGGCTTTTCGAGCGCGGCGCACGCGGCGTGGCGCTGACGGCGGAAGGCCGTGCCTATGCAAAATCCATCGCGTCCGCCCTTGGCGAGATACGCTCCGCCTCCCTGCAGATCATGACCAAAACGCATGGCAATACCTTGAACCTCGCCATGCTGCCCACCTTCGGCACCCGCTGGCTTTTGCCGCGTATCCCGGATTTCGTGGCGAACCACCCCGAAATCACCATCAATTTCGCCACCCGCATCGGCCAGTTCGATTTTGAGCGCGAGCAGCTCGATATGGCGATCCATATCGGCCAGGCCGATTGGCCGGGGGCGGAGAGCACCTTTCTCATGCATGAAATGGTCGCGCCGGTGTGCAGCCCGCAATTTCTCAACGCCCATCCCGTGGAAAAGGGGGAAGACATCGCCGCCCTGCCGTTGCTGCACATGGCCTCGCGGCCGGGCGCATGGGGTCACTGGTTCGAAAGCCTGGGACTGTCGCTCGCCTTGCCGCAGGGCATGCGCTTCGAGCAGTTCTCCAGCGTGGCGCAGGCCTGTATCGCCGGGCTTGGCGTTGCGCTGATGCCCCTGTTCCTGATCGACAACGAGCTGAAATCCAAGCAGCTGGTCAAAGCCTTCGACCATCAGGCGAAAAGCCCCAGTTCCTATTATGCGGTGGCGCCGCTTTCGCGCGCCAATCATGTCCCGGTCGTCCTGTTTCGGGACTGGCTGGTGCGCCAGGTAGAGGCTTATCGCGCCGCCAGCACTCAGGCCCTGTAAAAATAATCGCTCTCTTTTCGGGCATTTAACCTTTGTGCCCAGCTTTTCGCCGTATTTCGCCGGCGCAGGACTCGACAGCAGCCCGAGCCTCGCTTATCCTGATTAAACGTTTAATCAGCCATTCCCGGATCATTCATGGCGTCGTCACGGCCTGCCACCAATCTGAGCGCGATAGCAGCGGCACTTGGCGTGTCGGTGGCAACGGTGTCCAATGCACTATCCGGCAAGGGCCGCGTTTCACCCGATCTGGTGGAGCGTATCCGCAAGACGGCAAGCGAACTGGGTTATGTGCCGAGTTCGGCGGGCAGGGCGCTGCGCACCGGCAGATCGGGCGTTTTGGGGCTGGTACTGCCCGATATCGCCAACCCTCTCTTCCCCCAGATTGCTCAGGCCATTGAAAAGGCAGCCGTTACTGCCGGTTACGGCGTGCTGATCGCCGACTCCCGCGGCGATATCGCCATGCAGACGGATGCGATCAACCGGTTGATCGAGCGCGGTGTGGACGGCATGGTTATCGTCCCGCGCCGCGGCACGCGCATCTCCGATGTCGATTGCCCCGTTGCCGTCATCGATAGCCCTTCGACGCCAGGCAATACTGTCGCCGCGGACCATTGGGATGGCGGACGGCAGGTGGGTGACTATCTGGCAGGACTTGGCCATCGCAAGGTGGTGCTGGTGGGCAAAAACCGCGACTCCAATGTGCAGAACGACCGTCTCGGCGGCATTCGTGATGGTCTCGGCAAGGCCTGCGTGACCCGGACGCTCTGGATCGACAGCCTCGAGGAGGCTGATGGTGCCGGCTGCCGGCTCGGACTTGCCGATCTGGTGGCGGAAGGTTTCACCGCCTTTGCCGCTATTTCCGACCTGCATGCGTTGCGAGCGCTGACCGAATTGCAGCGCGAGGGCATCGAGGTGCCAGAGAAGGCAAGCGTCACCGGTTTCGACGATCTCATCTTTTCTGGCGTGGTGACGCCGCCATTGACGACGATGCGTATGGATATGGGTCGCATAGCTGATCTCGCCGTGGCTGCCCTGCTGCGTGCGATAGAGGGGGCCACTGAAAATGGCATCGCGGGCGAAGTGACCGCAGACATCTCGAAAGTACCGATGGCGCTGATCATGCGCGGTTCCACCGGCAAGGCAAAGCATGACGCGATTGAAGCCAAAAAAACCACAGCAGGAGAACTCACACCATGAAAAAGATCATTCTTGCATCGGGCGCCGCCCTGATGCTGACGATGGGAGCGGCGCAGGCTGAGGACAAGACGCTGACGATTTCCGTCTACGCCTTTGCGCAGGATGAATTCAAGGAACTGGTCTATACGCCGTTTGAAGCCAAATGCGGATGCAAGCTGGTGGTCGAGACGGGCAACAGTGTTGAGCGTCTTGCCAAGATGGAAGCCAACAAGGCCAATCCGGTGGTTGATCTGGCCATCGTTTCCATGGCCGATGCGCTTTCCGCCACCCGCAAGGACCTGATCCAGAAGATCGACGCGTCCAAGGTTCCGAATATCGAAAAGCTCTATGACATCGCCAAGGATCCGAATGGCGACGGCATGAGCGTCGGCGTCAATTTTTACGCCACCTCCATCGTCTACCGCACCGACAAGATGAAGATTGACAGCTGGGCCGATCTTTTGAAGGACGGTATTGTCGATCACGTCGCTTTCCCGAATGTCACCACCAATCAGGGCCCGCCGGCGCTTTATATGCTCGGCAAGGCCATCGGCAAGGATACGCCTGATCTTGCCGGCGCCATCGAGGCCGTGGGCGAAAAGAAGGACGAGATCGTCACCTTCTACGTCAAATCCTCGCAGCTGGTGCAGTTGATGCAGCAGGAAGAAATCTGGGCAGCGCCGATTGGCCGCTTCTCCTGGGCGCCCTTCACCAAGCTCGACCTGCCGCTTGCCTGGGCGACGCCCAAGGAAGGCCAGACCGGCGGCATGAACGTGCTCGTGGTGCCGAAGGGTACGAAGAACGAGGATCTGGCGTTGCAGTTCATGGATTTCTGGCTCTCGACCGACGTTCAGAAGGCGCTGGCCGAAAGGCTGGTGGACAGCCCGACCAACAGGGAAGTCAAGGTTTCCGATGAGGTGGCGAATAACATTACCTATGGCGACGAAACCGCAAAAAGCCTCCAGCTCATTCCGTCCGACGTGACGCTGGATAACCGCGACAAGTGGCTGTCGGAGTGGAACGTGAAGGTGGGCCAGTAAGCCCATTCACCGTTTGGAATGGGGCATTTAAACGTCCGCAAGGACGGCTCCATTCCCGGAAAAGCGGTTCGGTCGTCCCCTGACCGCTTTTCCACCCTTTTTGATCGTAGGCCGGCGCGTCCGGCTGCCGTAACAACCGGCCCTCAGGCCGTTCAGGGAATAAACCCATGTTTCAGAACCGGGCCGAAGCGCTGGCGCTTGCCTTGCCTGCCGCAATTTTCGCGGCGGCGGTCTTTCTTGTGCCGGTCTTCATCCTGCTGTCGGAGGGCTTCCGCACCGCCGATGGCTGGACGTTGTCGGCTTATGCCGATTTCTTCACCGATCCGCTGAACCAGACGGTTTTCCTGCGCACCCTGAAGCTCGGTGCGCTTGTCACCATCGTCTCGGCGGTGGTGGGTTATGCGGCGGCCTTCGCCATCGTCAACCTGTCGCAGGGCGCGAAGGGGCACGTCGTCAATCTGGTTGTGCTGCCGCTGATGATTTCGCCCGTCGCTCGCACCTATGCCTGGATCGTCATTCTGGGTCGAACCGGCATCGTCAATCAGGCGCTGCAGGCCGTCGGCCTCAGCGACGGGCCGATCCGTATCCTGTTTTCCGAAACAGCCGTCTTTATCGGTCTTCTGCAATTGTTTCTGCCGCTGATGATCATCTCGCTCATCAGTGCGCTTGAGAATATGCCGAAGGATACGATTGCCGCTGCCCGCGTTCTCGGCGCGAACTGGTTTCAGGTGTTCTGGAAGGTCATCCTGCCGCTCACCAAGGAAGGACTGGTCGTCGGCGGCACGCTGGTCTTCACCGGTTCGCTCACCGCCTATATCACGCCCGCCATTCTCGGCGGCTCGAAGGTGTTGATGCTGGAAACCCTGCTTTACCAGCAGGTGACGGTTTCCAACAATTTCGTCTCTGCCAGCGTCATCGCCTTCATCCTGATCGTCATGAGCTTTGCCGCCAATATCCTGCTGAAGCGCATCGCCACCGCAAGGAACAAGAAATGACCCGGCAGCTCTTCATTCCGCTCACGCTTCTGCTTGTCGTCGGTTTCCTGATCGGGCCGTTCCTCATCATCGTCGCGGCCTCGTTTTCGGCCGGCGATACGCTCGCCTTTCCGCCGCAGGGCTTTTCGCTGAAATGGATCGCCAAGGTCTTCACGGTGGAAAGTTTTCGCGAAAGCTTTGCCATGTCGATGTTCCTCGCCATCGGCGGCACGTTTGCGGCGCTCATCCTCGGCATTCCGGCCTCCTACGCCATGTCGCGCTATAAGCTGCCTTTTGCCGAGACGGTGCGCACCATCGTTTCCGCGCCGATCATCGTGCCCGGCATCATTGTCGGCTTAGCGCTGCTGCGCTATTTCGTCGTGCCTTTCGGCATCGGCATCACGCTTGCTTTGTTCCTCGCCCACACGGCACTCATCCTGCCCTATGCGGTGCGGGTGGTGTCGGCCAGCCTCAACAATCTGCGTTCCGATATCGAGGAGGCGGCGGTGCTGCTCGGCTCGTCGCGGGTCGGGGCGTTTTTCCGCGTCGTGTTGCCGAATATTCGCGGCGGCATTCTCTCAGCCTTCATTCTCGGTTTCGTAACGAGCTTCAACCAGGTGCCGGTGTCGCTGTTCCTGTCAGGCCCCGGCGTTCGCACGCTGCCCATTGATATGCTGGGTTACATGGAAATCGTCTTCGATCCTTCCGTGGCTGCACTCTCCTCGCTGCTCGCCTTCCTTTCCATCGGCATCGTCTTCCTGGCCGAACGTTTTCTGGGGTTCTCCCGTTATGTCTGACGCAAATTACCTTTCGCTCAAAAAAGTCTCGCTCGCCTATGGCGGCAATGTCGCCGTCAAGGACCTCGATCTCGATATCCGCAAGGGCGAGCTGCTCGCGCTTCTCGGGCCTTCCGGCTGCGGCAAGACCACGACGATGCGCGCCATTGCCGGGCTGATGCCGGTGGCCGGCGGCCGCATTGATCTCGATGGGGCAGACATTACCCGCGTTGCCGCCAACAAGCGTGCCGTGGGTCTGGTGTTCCAGTCCTATGCGCTCTTTCCGCATCTGACGGTCTATGAAAACGTCGCCTTCGGCCTGAAGCTCCAGGGCATGAACGGCAAGGCGCTGGAAGACAAGGTCGCCTCCGGCCTGAAATCGGTGGGCTTGTCCAGCTTCGCCTCGCGAAAGCCGGCGGAGCTTTCCGGCGGCCAGCAGCAGCGCGTGGCGCTGGCGCGCTCCATGGTCATGGAGCCGAAGGTGCTGCTGCTCGATGAGCCGCTCTCCAACCTCGATGCCCGCCTGCGCCTTGAAATGCGCACCGAATTGCAGCGCGTACAGAAGGAGACCGGCGTGACGATGATCTTCGTCACCCATGACCAGATCGAGGCTTTGGCGCTGGCCGACCGCATTGTCGTCATGAAGGGCGGCAAGATTGAGCAGATCGGTACACCGGAAGAAATCTACAACGCGCCAGTTTCATCCTTTGTGGCGGATTTCGTCGGCTTCGAAAACATCTTCGCGCTGGAAGGCGGCGCGCTCAAAACCGCAAACCGCACAACACCGCTTCCCGGACCAGTCCTTTCAGCATCCGGACTGGCCTGGCGGCCGCGCATGGTCACCCTCGGTTCAGGTCCTTTCCAGGGAACCGTGCGCGGCACCTCCTTTGCCGGCAACAGCCGCGAATATCTGCTCGATACGCCGCTCGGCCCCATCAAGGCGGAAACGGACGCCGCCCTGACCTCCCACGCAATCGGCGATACGCTCGCCTTTGATCTGCCGGTCGAAAAGGCGGCAAGCCTCAAGGTGTTCAACTGACCATGGGTGTATGGATCGATACCGATATGGGCTTTGACGATATCGCCGCCATCATGGTGGTGCAATCGTCGGGCCTTGCCATCGACGGCATTTCGCTCGTCTTCGGCAATGCGACACTTCAGGCCATCTGCCGCAATGCCGCTGGCGCCGTCTCAGCCTTCGGCTGGTCGATGCCGATCCATCAGGGCCGCGCCATGCCGGTGCTGGGTGCACTCGAAACCGCACAATGCATTCTGGGCGATAACGGCATTCCGACCGTCGGCCAAAACTTGCCGGATGCGCCGGTCTTGCCGAAAAGCGATGCCTTTGCCGCCCTGTGCAACTGGCTCGAGGGTGATGGTGAGAAGCGCATTCTGGCGCTCGGCCCACTCACCAATATCGCCGCGCTTTGCCTTGCCCGGCCTGATCTTGCCGTCAGAATTTCCGATCTCACCTGGATGGGTGGCGGCGTGACCAGCGGCAACCACACGGCCTCGGCCGAATTCAACGCCTTTGCCGATCCGGAAGCGCTCGCCATCGTGCTCTCCCACGGCCTGCCGTTGCGCATGGTCGATCTGGACGCCTGCCGCAAAGTCACCGCCTCGCCGGCCGATGTGCTGCCGATCCGCAATGCCGGCGGCAAGAATGCCGGGCTGATTGCCGATCTGCTGGAAGGTTTCATCGGCATCGCCACCAGCCGTGGCAGAGACGCCATGGCGCTTTATGATCCCGTTGCCGCAGTCGCCTTTACCTCCGGTCTCATCGGCTGGCGTCATGCGCGGATCGATGTCGAGCTTCAGGCGACGCTAACGCGCGGGCGAACCGTGGTCGAGACCCGCGCTGAGAAAGCTCACGCCTTCAACGCGCATTTCGCCGAAACGGTGGATGCCGAAGATGCGAAGACGGCGATTCTCGAGGCGTTGCGCCGGGAGGCCGCCCGATGAGCGCGAACTTTCCGACACGCGAGCCTGCCGATCTCACCGATGATGCGCTGCGCAGCCGCGCGGTCGCCGCCGCACGCGGCGATGCACCTTTCGATGTTCTCGTCAGCGGCGGAACATTGGTGGATGTGGTGACGGGAGAGCTTCGCGCCGCCGATATCGGCATCGTCGGCGCTCTAATCGCCAGCGTGCACGAGCGGGCAAGCCGCAGCGACGCCGCACGGATCATCGATGCGGCAGGCGCCTATGTCTCGCCCGGCCTCATCGACACACATATGCATATCGAAAGCTCGATGGTCACACCGGCCGCCTATGCGGCGGCCGTGGTTGCCCGTGGCGTCACCACCATCGTCTGGGACCCGCATGAATTCGGCAATGTGCACGGTGTGGAAGGGGTGCGCTGGGCGGCGAAATCCATCCAGAACCTGCCCCTGCGCGCCATTCTGCTCGCGCCCTCCTGCGTGCCTTCCGCACCGGGGCTGGAGCGCGGCGGGGCGGATTTCGACGCCGCCGTTCTCGCCGATATCCTGTCATGGCCGCAGGTCGGCGGTGTCGCGGAAATCATGAATATGCGCGGCGTCATCGAGCGCGATCCGCGCATGAGCGGCATCGTGCAGGCCGGGCTTGCCTCGCAAAAGCTGGTCTGCGGCCATGCACGCGGCCTGAAGGGCGCCGATCTCAACGCTTTCATGGCGGCGGGCGTTTCTTCCGATCACGAGCTGGTCTCGGGCGAAGACCTGATGGCGAAACTGCGGGCAGGAATGACCATTGAGTTGCGCGGCTCGCACGATCACCTGCTGCCGGAATTCGTGGAAGCGCTGAATACGCTCGGCCATCTGCCGCAGACGGTGACGCTCTGCACCGACGACGTGTTCCCGGATGACCTGTTGCAGGGCGGTGGGCTTGACGATGTGGTGCGCCGTCTTGTCCGTTATGGCCTAAAGCCCGAATGGGCGCTGCGCGCCGCAACGCTCAATGCCGCCCAAAGGCTCGGCCGTGCCGATCTCGGCCTCATCGCCGCCGGCCGTCGTGCCGATATCGTCGTCTTCGAGGATTTGAGCGGTTTTGCCGCCCGCCACGTTCTGGCCTCGGGTAGGGCGGTTGCGGAAGGCGGGCATATGCTCGTCGATGTTCCGGCCTGCGATGCGACAGCGCTCGAAGGCTCGATGAAGCTGCCGCTACGCGTTGCCGATGATTTTCGGGTTGCCTCCGAGGGCGCGAAGGTGCGCCTCGCCACCATCGACCGCCCGCGCTTCACGCAATGGGGCGAGGCGGAAGCCGAGGTGAAGGACGGTTTCGTCGTTCCGCCCGAAGGCGCGACGATGATTTCCGTCACCCATCGCCACGGCATGGCCGAGCCGATCACCAGAACCGGCTTTCTCACCGGCTGGGGAAACTGGAACGGCGCCTTCGCCACCACCGTCTCGCATGACAGCCACAACCTCACCGTTTTCGGCGGCAATGCCGAGGACATGGCGCTTGCCGCCAATGCGGTGATCGAGACCGGCGGCGGCATGGCCATTGCCTCTGAGGGCAAGGTCACCGCGCTGCTGCCACTGCCGCTCTCCGGCCTCGTTTCGAATGCGCCGCTCGAAGAGGTTGCGCGGGCTTTTGAGGACCTGCGCGAAGCCGTCGGCAGGGTTGTGGAATGGCAGCCGCCCTATCTGGTTTTCAAGGCCTGCTTCGGCGCCACGCTCGCCTGCAATATCGGCCCGCACCAGACGGATATCGGCATTGCCGATGTGTTGACGGGCAAGGTGACGGAAAGCCCGGTGATTTCGGTTGTGGGGTGAGCGCCGGGCATTCTGGTGCTCTCTTCCCATTCCGGTGAATCGGCGCAGGCATAAACGCGGAGATTAAACGGAGAGGGGGCCGCCCACCTGCTTTTCGGCCCAGTCATGCGCCCAGCTGGCGCGCGAGCAATAACCCCGGCTGCCATCCTCGCCGAAAAACACGCCGGCCCAGAGCGGTGTCGCATCGTCCGTCAGAACCCAGCCGCCGGAATCGCCCTGCGTCGGCATGGGCGTGACGAGATGCCCGAGCGCGCCGCCAATCGGAATGACGGGCTGCGGCTTGAGTTCGATCTGGTCGCGAAAACAATAGGTCGACGTGCCTTCAGTGAAGGCGTAGCTGATCGCCAGCGAACCGAGCTTGCATTTATAGGTGCCGCTTTTGCCCCTGAGGGTCACGTTTTGCCCCGGCGTCAGGCTGGCGGCCACCCCACCCAATGAAGATGCTGCCGGTGCTTTGGTCAGCTCGATCAGCGAGAAGTCGAACATATTCACAGGCGGATCATTGCCGGGATAGGGATTGGGTATCGGCAGTACCACAGGATCGCAGACCGTCTGCGCCGGCAAGGGATGGAGCTTGGTATGATGTATCACCGCGCCGATCCGTTTTCCCGATACGTCTAAAATATCTTCGCCGGTGTTGGCGACATGGGCGCAGGTCATGCCGTATTGTTTTTTGCGCTCGTTGGTCAGCGTCCCGCCATAGGTGCCGGTTTCGCCGGCGCTGGTGGTGATTTCATCGCCGGCCGCAAAGGCAAGCCTTGCCCTTGGACGTTCCTCTATCCGGGCGGAAGCGACACTCCCATTAATGAGAGCGGTTAATTGGCGAAGCGCCGCAATGTCGCTACCGTCCTCCAGAGTCTCGGGTGCAGCTTTTGCCGGGGTCTTGAGTGGACCGTAAACGATGGTCATCACGACAGGACCGCTTCTCGTTGGGCGCGGGATCGCGTCCCACAGCGAAACGTTGCGCTTGAGGTCGCGGCGCCTATATCCTTGATAAGGCGTCTGGAACGTCCATTCCGGAAAAGCGAGGGGCAATCTCCACCAGTCGCGAAAAGGGCGACCGTCAAGAAGATACTCATACCGGTAGCGTTCGCTTTCCGGCAAGACGCCATCTTCTATATCGTAAAGCAGCATCCATAACGGATCCACGTCGAGGGTGAAGCCATGCACGATGGGGATTTCCGAGGCCGCCCGCGCCAATTGCGTCATGGCTTCGGAAGAGTCGAAATAGGCGCGCAGGTCCTCATAGGTCGGCATGGCCGCTTACTCCGGTTTGGGTTCGAAAAACCCGGCCACAAAGGTGAAGATCGGCGCGAGCAGGCCGGCCGCGAAAACGCTGTACCACTGGTGGACGAGAAAGACGGAGCCGCTCAGCGTATAGGCCCAGAGCACGAAGGCGATGGTGGAGATGATGGCATTCAAGAGCCATGGCTGGCCCGAGAGTTTACGACGGTAGAGATAGATCGGAGTACCGATGATGCCGAGGGCGAGAATTGCCCAGCTGACGATCACGGCCTGCGTGGAGACGACGCTATCCGCCGTGAGCAGGCTCAACCCGTAATGGGAATTGACCATTTTATCGACTGCAACATATAGGGCCACGGACTCTGCCGGAATATATTTGATAAGACGGTCGCGATAATCGTCAGGCGGCAGGTTTTTTAGCGACTTGGAGGCCAGACGCCCGTTGATCGCACTTTTTGGCACAACAAGTCTCGTCATGATGTTTGCCCGTTTGAAAAATTAGACCGGAAATAAATAACAAATGCGACTATACCGTGTATGTATACTAAATAAACGGTTGAGTCTATTGGATGTCGATGTATATGGGGTAGAATTATTGCGCGTAAGCAGTATTGTTTCGCCCCGATGCCGCGGGGCGATTATTGATCGGACGCTTCACATCTGAAAGCTGCGCCGGAACGGCCAATTTCACTCCGCCGCCAGTTCCTGCTCCACCAGTGTGGCCCAGAACGCCACGCCCGGCACGATGGCCGCATCGTTGAAGTCGTAGGAGGTGTTGTGGTGCAGCGCGCCATCCACCGCCGGGCCGTTGCCGAGCCAAACGTAGCAGCCGGGCGCTTCGCCGGCTAAGAAGGCGAAGTCGTCGCCGGCGGTCGATGGTGGAAAAGCGGTGCGGGTTTTGTTGCCGAAGACGGTTTTTGCCGCCCGTAGCGCCCGTTTCGTTGCATCCGCGTCGTTGATGACGGGCGGAATGCGGCGGATGAATTCATAACGCGCCTCGATGCCGAACATCGCCGCCGTGCCCTTCGCCAGCCGGCCGATTTCCGCCTCCAGCTGGTCGCGCACGTCAGCCGCATAAGCACGCGCCGTGCCGCCGATTTCGACGAGATCGGGAATGACGTTGAGCGCCTTCGGGTCGCCCGCCTGCACCGAACAGGCGCTGACCACGGCCGGCTGCAGCGGATCGACGACGCGGCCGACGATGGTTTGCAGCGAGGCGAGGAAGGTGCCCGCCGCCGTCACCGGATCGCGGCCGAGATGCGGCTTGGCGCCGTGGGTGCCGATGCCTTTGAACGTGACGCGCCAGCTGTCGGAAGAGGCGAGCTGCGCGCCTTCCACCACTGCCATTTCGTCGATGCCGAGCCCAGGCATATTATGCAGGCCATAGACCGCATCGCAGGGAAACAGGGTGAAAAGCCCGTCCTCCACCATTTTTTTCGCGCCGCCACGGCCTTCTTCCGCCGGCTGGAAAATGAAATGCACGGTGCCGGAAAAATCGCGGGTCTTTGCGAGGTAACGCGCCGCACCCAGCAGCATGGCGGTGTGGCCGTCATGGCCGCAGGCATGCATCTTGCCCGGAAATTTCGATTTATAGGGCCGGTCGGGCACTTCCGGCATGGCAAGCGCATCCATGTCGGCACGCAGGCCGATGCTGCGGGTGCCGTTGCCCACCTGCAGCGTGGCGACCACGCCGGTGCCGCCGAGACCGCGATGCACCTTCAGCCCGGCACGCTCAAGAAGATCGGCGACGATGGCGCTGGTTCTTTCCTCTTCGAAGCCCAGTTCGGGATGCGCGTGCAGGTCGTGGCGAAGCTCCGTCAGGAATGGCAGGTCCTCGCCGATGCGGTCCAGCAGTCTCATGGGCAGCTTGTCCTTGAATATGGGAAAAACCCGCGTCATAGGTGGGTTCGTCCGAATGCCTGTTGCTTTGTTTCCTTCTAGCTGAAAAAGCCAATGAAATGAACCCGCAGCATGTTGCGGTTGTTAAAATGCCTGATGTGAAGAACCGGGTTGGCGTGGCTGAAAAATGTGAGCGCCTTTCGCCGCCCCGCTCCTGAAAGGAAAAGAACGATGCCGTCATCCGCATCGCCCGTCGTCCCATCCCCCGCCGCGCCTCATGAGTTCTGGCAGAATATACTTCCGCCCGCCACCTTCCATACGGCCGGTCCGCATTCCACCTTCTTTCCGGCGGAGCTGGATGACGGCCGGCAGATCTGCCTGCCGATAAGGCCGCTGGCGGATGGCGAACATGCGCTCGCCTCGCTTATCGTCAATCAGGCCTCTTTCGAGGTGCTCGAGGCGCTGGCGGCTGACCTTGCCGCACAGCTTCTTCCCTTCAAGCCCGATGTCGTCATCGGCCTGCCGACGCTGGGGCTGACGCTCGCCGCCGCCGTCGCCCGGCATCTCGACCATTCCCGTTACGTGCCGCTCGGCACCTCGCGCAAATTCTGGTATCTGGAGGAACTGTCGGTGCCGATGTCCTCCATCACCACAAGGCAGGAAAAACGGCTTTATATCGATCCGCGCATGCTGCCGCTCATCGAGAACCGGCGGGTGGCGCTGGTGGATGATGTCATCTCCAGCGGCAGCTCCATCATAGCGGGTCTTTCGCTTCTCGCCGCCTCGGGCATTCGGCCCGCCGTCATCGGCGCGGCCATGCTGCAATCGGATCGCTGGCGGGAAAAAATCGCCGCTTTCGGGCCGGAATGGCCGGAGCGGGTGAGGGGTGTTTTTTCAACGCCGCTACTCACCAAAGCGGAAGGCGGCTGGCGCGCCTGACGAAGCGCAAATTCCGGCAAAAGCCAACTGGTGATAATTTCACCGCTGCCTAATTTGTGTCTTGCGAAGCTCGAAGAGATCGTCCTAAGATCGCCTCCGACAGACAATAGCGGTCGGCGAACAATGCGCCGGTTTGCTTTCGCGCGGTGTCATCCCGGCGTCTGCCCGCCCCCGTTTTGTTCTTTCCGATGACTGGAATTTCTTCCCATGCACGCAGTGTTCGACGGTCATAATGATGTGCTGCTTCGGTTGTGGCGCAACAGCAAGGCCGGTGCCGATCCGGTGGCCGAATTCAGGAATGGCACGCGCGAAGGCCATATAGACGGCCCGCGTGCGAGGGCAGGCGGTCTCGGCGGCGGCATCTGCGCGATCTATATTCCCTCCGGCGATCTTATCCTGCAGGAACCGGATGAAAGCGGCCATTACAACACGCCGCTCGCCTCCCCACTGGAGCGCCAGCCTTCGCTCGATATCGCCATGGAAAAGGCGGCGATTGCGCTGAGGCTCGACCGCGCCGGCGCGTGGCGGCTTTGCCGCTCTACGGCCGATATCCGCAAGGCCTTTGCCGAGGATATCTTCGCCGCCGTGCTGCATATGGAAGGCTGCGAGGCGATCGACGCCGATCTCGATGCGCTGGAGGTGTTTTACGCCGCCGGCCTGCGCTCGCTCGGCCCGGTCTGGAGCCGGCACAATATCTTCGGCCATGGGGTTCCTTTCTCTTATCCCATGTCTCCCGATACGGCGCCCGGCCTCACCGACGCCGGTTTTGCGCTGGTGAAGGAATGCAACAGGCTCGGCATTCTCATCGATCTCGCGCACATCACCGAAAAAGGCTTCTGGGATGTGGCGAAGACCACCAATCAGCCGCTGATCGCCAGCCATTCAAACGCACATGCGCTTACCCCCGTGGCCCGCAATCTCACCGACAGGCAGATGGATGCCATCAGGGAAAGCGGCGGGCTGGTGGGGCTTAATTATGCCGTGACCATGCTGCGCGCGGATGCGCGGGACATTGCCGATACGCCGCTTTCCGACATGGTGCGCCATATCGATTACATGGTGGAGCGGATGGGCATCGATTGCGTGGCGCTGGGATCGGACTTCGACGGCGCGACGATACCCGTCGGCGTTGCCGATGCGAGCGGCAATCACAATCTGGTTGCGGCGCTGAAATCGGCGGGCTACGGTGATGGAGAACTTGCTAAAATATGCCGGGAAAACTGGCTGCGTGTTTTGTCTCAGGCCTGGCACGAGGCGGCCTGAGAAGAGCTGAAGCGAACCAAATCAAGCTTATAACAAAAGGGGAGATCCTATGATCAAATCGCTCAACAAATCCATGCGTATTCTGAGCACCAGCGCCGCTTTGTCGCTGATGATGCTGGCCGCGCCCCATGCTTTTGCCGCAACGCCGGCCGATACGCTGGTCGAAGGTTTCGCCATCGACGACATCATCACGCTCGATCCGGGCGAGGCTTTCGAACTGTCTGCCGCCGAAGTCACCGGCAACACCTACAGCAAGCTGGTTTCCATCGATCTTAACGACACGTCCAAGGTTATCGGCGATCTGGCCGAAAGCTGGACGACCTCCGAGGATGGCCTCACCTATACGTTCAAGCTGAAATCCGGCCTGAAATTCGCGTCGGGCAATCCGGTCACGGCCGATGATGTGGCCTTCTCCTTCGAACGCGCCGTGAAGCTCGACAAGTCGCCGGCATTCCTGCTGACGCAGTTCGGCCTCAGCGGTGACAACGTCACCGAAAAGGCGAAGGCTGCGGATGCGAACACCTTCGTTCTGACGGTCGACAAGCCCTATGCGCCGAGCTTCGTGCTGAACGTGCTGACTGCAACCGTCGCTTCGGTGGTCGACAAGAAATTCGTGACGGAAAAGGCCAAGTCGGTCACGCCGAGCGCCGATTACAAATACGATACCGATTTCGGCAACGAGTTCCTGAAGACCGGTTATGCCGGTTCCGGCCCCTACAAGATCCTCGGCTGGAAGGCCAACGAAGCCGTTATTCTGGAAGCCAACCCCAATTATTACGGCGAGAAGCCGAAGCTGAAGCGTGTGGTCTATCGCCACATGAAGGAAAGCTCCGGCCAGCGCCTGGCGCTTGAAAACGGCGATATCGATGTGGCCCGCAACCTTGAGCCGGGCGACATGGAAGCGGTTTCCAAGAAGGAAGGCCTTGCCGTCACCTCCGCGCCGAAGGGCACCGTCTATTATTTCAGCCTCAACCAGAAGAACGAGAACCTGAAGAAGCCCGAAGTCATCGAAGCCTTCAAATATCTGGTCGACTACGATGCCATCGGTGCGACGATCATCAAGGGCATCGGCGAAGTTCACCAGACCTTCCTGCCGAAGGGCCAGCTCGGCGCACTTGACGAAAACCCCTACAAGCTCGACGTCGCCAAGGCGAAGGAGCTTCTCGCCAAGGCCGGCCTGAAGGACGGCTTCACCGTGTCCATGGATGTGCGCAACACCCAGCCGGTAACCGGCATTGCCGAAAGCGTGCAGCAGACGCTGGCGCAGGCCGGCATCAAGCTGGAAATCATTCCCGGCGACGGCAAGCAGACGCTGACCAAATATCGCGCCCGCACCCATGATATCTACATTGGCCAGTGGGGTTCGGACTATTTCGACCCGAACTCGAATGCGGAAACCTTCACCATCAACTACGACAATTCCGACGAGGGCAAGAACAAGACGCTCGCCTGGCGCAATGCCTGGGACGTTCCTGATCTGACCAAGGAAACCCAGTCGGCGCTTCTTGAGAAGGACAGCGCCAAGCGCGCCGCCATCTATGAAAACCTGCAGAAGGAAGTTCTGGCGAAGGGTCCCTTCGTCATCATCTTCCAGCAGACGGAAGTGGCGGGATATTCCGCCAAGCTGAAGGGCCTGAAGCTCGGACCGAGCTTCGACACCAACTTCGTCTACACCATTTCCAAGGAATGATCCGGAAGGATCGGTCTCTTGAGCATGGTTGAAACCAACAGCAGGGCGAGGCACGGCAAACGCCGTGTCAATGCCCGCGTGAAAGCCGTTCTCGGCTTCGCCGTCACCGTCATCACCACCTTTCTGGGGCTGATGGCGGTCACATTCTTCATTGGCCGCGTCGTGCCGATCGATCCCGCACTGGCGATCGTCGGCGACCGTGCGCCTGCGCATGTGGTCGAGCGGGTGCGAGAGCAGCTCGGCCTCAACCTGCCGCTCTGGCAGCAGTTCTTCCTTTATCTGAAACAGGCGCTATCGGGCGATTTCGGCACCTCCGTCCTCACCACCAATCCGGTGATGGAGGATATCAAGCGGGTGTTTCCGGCCACCATCGAGCTTGCCACGCTCGGCACCATCATCGGCGCCGTCTTCGGCATTCCGCTTGGCGTGCTTGCCGCCGTCAAGCGCGGCAGCTTTGCCGACCAGGTGGTGCGCGTCATCGGCCTCATCGGTTATTCCGTGCCGATCTTCTGGCTCGGCCTTCTGGCGCTGCTGGTGTTTTACGCCCGGCTGCAATGGGTGGCTTATCCCGGCCGCATGGATATCGTTTATGAATTCACCTTCACACCGGTCACGGGCTTCTTCCTGATCGACGCGATCTGGCAGCGGCAATGGGACGTGTTGTGGGATCTCTTCCGCCACATCATCCTGCCCGCCTGTCTGCTCGGTTATTTTTCGCTGGCCTATATCAGCCGCATGACGCGCTCCTTCATGCTGAACGAGCTAAGCCAGGAATATATCGTCGCGGCCCGCGCCAAGGGGCTTTCGGAAACACGCATCATCTGGTTCCACGCGCTGCGCAACGCCGCCGTGCCGCTGGTGACCGTGATTGCACTCTCCTATGCCGGTCTGCTCGAAGGTTCGGTGCTGACCGAAACCATCTTCGCCTGGCCGGGGCTTGGCCTCTACATCACCAATTCCCTGCAGAATGCGGATATGAATGCCGTTCTTGGCGGCACGATCGTGATCGGCGCCATCTTCGTTGGCATCAATCTCTTCTCCGATCTGCTTTACCGGACGCTCGATCCAAGGACGCGCAGCCGATGACCCTTTCGACCGATACGATCAAACCCTATAGCCGAGAATGGCTGCTCTCCGACCGGCCGGCCTCGCGCAGGCAGGCGCGGCTTGGCCGTGCCTATGTCATCTGGCGGCGCTTTTCGGAAAACCGTCTGGCGCTGCTTGGGCTGGCCATCATCATCGCGCTGCTGTTCGTGGCGCTGTTTGCCGATGTTCTGGCCCCGCATAACCCGGTGCAGGGCGATCTGCGCAATGCCCGGCTGTTGCCGCCCGGCACGGAAGGTTATCTGCTTGGCACCGACGATCAGGGCCGCGATATTCTCTCGCGCCTCATTCACGGTTCGCGGCTGACGCTTTTCGTCGTGCTTCTGGTCGCCATCATCGCAGCCCCCGTCGGCCTCATCGTCGGCACGGTTTCCGGTTATGCCGGCGGCTGGGTGGATGGGGTTTTGATGCGCATCACCGATATTTTCCTTGCCTTTCCGAAGCTCGTTCTGGCGCTGGCGCTGGTCGCGGCGCTTGGGCCGGGCATCGAAAACGCGGTGCTCGCCATCGCGCTTACCTCATGGCCACCCTATGCGCGCATCGCGCGCGCCGAGACCATGACCTTCCGCAATTCCGATTTCATCGCCGCAGTCAAGCTCATGGGCGCGTCGCCCTTCCGTATCGTGCTGAAGCACGTCATGCCGCTCTGCCTGTCGTCGCTCATCGTGCGCGTGACGCTGGATATGGCCGGCATCATCCTCACTGCCGCCGGTCTCGGCTTCCTCGGTCTCGGCGCACAGCCGCCGCTGCCGGAATGGGGCGCGATGATCGCTTCCGGCCGCCGCTTCATTCTCGATCAATGGTGGGTCGCGGCCATGCCCGGCGTGGCGATCCTCATCGTCAGCCTCGGTTTCAATCTCCTGGGCGACGGCCTGCGCGATGCGCTCGACCCCAAGGAGGCGGGCCAATGAGTGCGCCGCTTCTGACCGTTCAGAATCTCCGCGTGTCCTTTCCCACCCGCACCGGGCTGGTGGAGGCGGTGCGCGGCGTGTCCTTCACGCTCGGGCGCGAGCGTCTCGGCATCGTCGGCGAATCCGGTTCCGGCAAATCGCAGACCGGCCGCGCCATCATGGGGCTGACGCCCAAAAATGCGCGCATCGAGGCCGATGCGCTGCGCTTCGGCGATATCGATCTGCTCAAGGCGTCTGCAAAAGAGTGGCGGATCATGCGCGGCAAGCGCATGGCCATGATCCTGCAGGACCCGAAATATTCGCTGAACCCGGTCATGACCATCGGCCGCCAGATCATGGAAACCCTGCGCACCCATGAAAAGATCGGCGGCAGCGAGGCGCGCCAGCGCACGCTCGCCATGCTCGAAGCGGTGCAGATACGCGACCCGGCACGCGTCTTCGATCTTTACCCGCATGAGGTTTCCGGCGGCATGGGGCAGCGTGTCATGATCGCCATGATGCTGGTCTGCGGCCCGGAACTGCTGATCGCCGACGAACCGACATCGGCGCTCGACGTGACGGTGCAGCTCGAAGTGCTCGACATTCTCGACAAGCTGGTGCGCGACCGCGGCATGGGGCTGATCTTCGTCAGCCACGATCTCAGGCTGGTATCGTCTTTCTGCGACCGCGTTCTGGTCATGTATGCCGGCAAGGTGGTGGAGGAACTGTCCTCGGCCAATCTGAAAGAAGCGAAACATCCCTATACGCAGGGCCTGCTGAACTGCCTGCCGGAAATCGGCGGCCACCGGCATCCGCTGCCGGTTCTGGAACGCAAGCCGGAGTGGCGCGCATGAGTTCAGTTCTTTCCGTTCGCGACATGGTGGTCGATTTCGACGGTTATATCGCGCTCGACCGCGTCAGCATCGATGTGGCAGAGGGTGAATCTTTCGGCATCGTCGGCGAGTCCGGCTCCGGCAAATCGACGCTGCTGCGCGCCATTGCCGGCCTTAATCATTTCGATGAAGGCTCCCTGATGGTGGCCGGGCGCTCCTATGCCGGCAAGCACCGCGACAAGAGCTTTTATAGCGATGTGCAGATGGTGTTTCAGGACCCCTATGGCTCGCTGCATCCGCGCCAGACGGTGGATGCGCTGCTGCTCGAACCGCTGGTCATCCACGGTCTCGATAATCGCGAGCAGCGCATTGCCCGGGCATTGGACGAGGTGGGCCTCGGTTCCGGTTTCCGTTTCCGTTATTCACACCAGCTGTCCGGCGGCCAGCGCCAGCGTATCGCCATTGCGCGTGCGCTGATCGTCGAGCCGAAAATCCTGCTTCTCGATGAGCCGACCTCGGCGCTCGACGCCTCCATTCAGGCGGAAATCCTCAACCTTCTGGAGCAGGCCCGCAAGGACCGCAATCTCACCTTCGTCATGGTCAGCCACGATCTCGGCGTTATCAGCCACATGTGCGATCGCCTCGCGGTGATGAAAAGCGGCAAGGTGGTGGAAATGCTGGAGGCCGAGGCGCTGGAAAGCCGGGAATTCAGTGCGGATTATACAAGGCAGCTGCTGGTGGCGAGCGAGGGCTTCAAGCGCGCTTAATTGGCGAGGCGTTGCCTCCCTTTCTTCTCCCCGCCCGGGGAGAAGATGCCCCGAAGGGGCAGATGAGGGGGCCAGCTCTCCGCATCTCTCTGCCGTCGCCCCCTCATCCGGCGCTACGCGCCACCTTCTCCCCGGCGGGGAGAAGAAACGACCTGCAACCTCTCGCTTCTTATGCGCCGTCAACGTCCCGGCCGATGTATTCTCTCTCCCCGCCGCGGTGGTATGCTGGCCGCCAGCTCCGACCCACCCGAAAAAGGTACCCACCCCATGCAACTGCGCGCCCTGATGTATTTTGACGAACTGGTCCGCACCAATTCCATGCGCGCTGCGGCGGAAAACCTGAATGTGGCGCCGACAGCGGTGAGCCGGCAGATCGAGAACCTCGAATATTATTTCGGCTCGCCGCTGGTGGAGCGTTCCAGCCGCGGCGTGAAGCTGACGGCGGCAGGCGAGCTGCTCGCCGCCCGCGCCGGCAAGACGCTGCGGGAACTCGACCATGTGCATCAGCTGATCGACGATCTGAAGGGCCTACAGCGCGGCCGGGTCACGGTCTATGCCAATGGTGCGACGGTGGCGAACCTTCTGGCGCCGGTGCTGGCGCAGTTCAGCCTGAAATATCCAAAACTGCGCTTCGAGGTGCATATTACCAGCGCCCGCCAAGCAATGGAGGCGCTGGGTGCTGCGGAAGCGGATCTGGTCGTCAGCCTGTTTGCCCCAAAGCTTTCCGGCGTGAAAGTGCGCTCTCGCACCCGCATCAGCTACGACGCCATCTTCCCCGCCGGTCATGCGCTTGCCGGGCAGACGGAAGTCTCGCTCAAAGAGCTGGCCGGGCTGCCGCTCGCCCTGCCGGACAAGAGTTTTGCGGCGCGTCAGGCCTTCGACACGCTGTTTGCCGATGCGGGCATCGAGCTTGATCCCGTCTTCATCACCAGCTCTTTGGAAATGCTGAAGGAACTGGTGTTGGGCCATGCCGCCGCCACGCTTTTGCCGGCGCTTTCGGTGGCGCGGGAAATCCGCAGCGGCCAGATGGTCGCCGTTCCGTTCTCCGGCAAGAAGGGCATCCACACCCAGATCGATCTCTGCGTTGCGCCCGACCGGCAATTGTCCTTCGCCGCCTCCAAGCTCGCCGATTTCATCGAGCGCTTCATGCGCGAGGCGACGGCGGGATAAGCGGAACGGTTTGGTCTTTCCGCCCGAAAGGTTGATTTCCATCCGCATTTCCGTGTAGCCATTTCAGCTACACGGAGCACACAAAAATCGAGATTGTGTGTGCGCCTGCAACATGACACTCTTTTTGCAACGGGCGGTCTTCCGAGGGCAAAAATGCCCCGGCCGCCAGACAGGGGACAATGATGCCACGCACTTATCTTTCGCAGGCGGCAACGCTTTCGCGCCGTACCGCGCTGACCCTTGCATTGGGCACGGCGCTCTGGCTGCCGCTTTCGGCAACGGTTGCCGAAGCCGCGCCGAAAACCGCGCTGACGCTTGGCATGGCGGTGGAGCCGGCCGGTCTCGATCCCACCATCGCCGCCCCCGTCGCCATCGGCCAAGTCACCTGGCAGAATGTCTTCGAAGGTCTGGTGAAGGTCGACCGCGAGGGCAAGGTAAAGCCGCAGCTTGCCGAAAGCTGGGAAATTTCCCCTGATGGCAAGTCCTATACGTTCAAGCTGCGCAAGGGCGTGAGCTTCCATGATGGCGAGGCTTTCGATTCCTCTGTCGCCAAATTTTCGCTGGATCGGGCGCGCGGTGAAAGCTCGGTCAATCCGCAGAAACGCTTCTTCGCCGCCATCGACAGTGTCGAGACGCCGGATGCCGCAACGCTGGTGCTGAAGCTGAAGCAGCCGGCCGGCAGCCTTCTCTACTGGCTCGGCTGGCCGGCCTCCGTGATGGTGGCGCCGAAAAGCGCGGAGAATAACCGCACCACGCCAATCGGCACCGGCCCGTTCAAATTCGTGGCCTGGGCCAAGGGCGACAAGGTCGAGCTGCAGAAGAACGACGCCTATTGGGACAAGGCCGTGGCGGTGAAGCTCGACAAGGCGACCTTCCGTTTCGTCTCCGATCCGCAGGCGCAGGCCGCCGCACTGAAATCCGGCGATATCGATGCCTTCCCGGAATTCGGCGCGCCGGAACTGATGACCTCCTTCGATGGCGACGCGCGCCTCGGCACCTTCGTCGGCAATACGGAGTTGAAGGTCGTGGCCGGCATGAACAATGCCCGCAAGCCCTTCGATGACAAGCGCGTGCGTCAGGCGCTGATGATGGCGGTGGATCGCGGTACTGTCATTGAAGGCGCCTGGTCCGGCTTCGGCACGGCCATCGGCAGCCATTACACCCCGAATGACCGCGGCTATATCGATACGACCGGGGTACATCCTTACGATATCGACAAGGCCAAGGCGCTGCTTGCCGAAGCCGGTTATCCGGATGGTTTCAGCTTCACCATCAAGGCCCCGCAAATGGCCTATGCCCAGCGCACCTCGCAGATCCTGCAGGCGATGTTTGCCGAAATCGGCGTGACCATGACCATCGAGACCACCGAGTTTCCGGCCAAATGGGTGGCGGATGTTCTTAAAGGCGCGGATTACGACATGACCATCGTTGCCCATGCCGAGCCGATGGATATCGATATCTATGCGCGCGACCCCTATTATTTCAATTACAAGAACCCGACTTTCAACGAGGTCGTGGCGAATGTGGAAAAGACGGCGGATGCCGGCGAGCAGGAAAAGCTCTATGGCGAAGCCCAGAAAATCCTCGCGGAAGATGTACCCGCCCTTTATCTTTTCGTCATGCCGAAACTCGGCGTCTGGGACAGGAAGGTGAAGGGGCTTTGGGAAAACGAGCCCATTCCCTCGAATGTGCTGACGGATGTGCATTGGGAAGAGTGACGTTTGTCGATAGCCGTTTCTTCCGTCATGCCGGTCCCCGGGTCGAGCCCGAGGATGATCCAGCATCCAGCCAGCCCAAGTCCTTGGGCTGAAAGGGCTCTCTCCGCCGCGCAGACGCGCGTCGGCTGGATTCCGGCTCAGGGCCGGAATGACGGGAGAGAGATAACTGGACCTTCGACCGCAGGCGAAACAAAGCAAGGAGAAGATGCCAGATGTTAGCCGTCCTCATCCGGCGTCTTTTAAGCCTCGTCATCACCCTGTTTGCCGTTTCCCTCATCATCTATGTCGTCATGGGCCTGCTGCCGGGCGATCCTGCCGCCATCATGCTCGGAACCTCGGCGAGCCCCGATACGCTCGCGGCGCTGCAGAAGCAGATGGGCCTCGATCAGCCACTGCCGCTGCGTTATCTCCACTGGCTGGCCGGTGTGTTTCATGGCGATCTCGGGCAATCCTACACCTATGGCGTGCCGGTGGCGGGGCTGATCCTGGAGCGGCTGGCCGTTACCTTGCCGCTTGCGCTGCTGGCCGTCTGCCTTTCGGTGGCCATCGCCATTCCGCTCGGCGTGGCGGCGGCGAGGAGCCGCAACGGGGCGCTGGATTTTGCGGCCGGGCTGTTTTCGCATGTGGGCATTGCCGTGCCCGGTTTCTGGGTCGGGCTGCTGCTCATCATCGTCTTTTCCACCACGCTCGGCTGGATGCCGGCCGGCGGTTTTCCCGGCTGGACGCCGAGCTTTTCAGCGGGTCTTACGGCGCTCATCCTTCCGGCTGTAGCCCTTGCGCTGTCGCAGGCCGGCGTTCTCACCCGCGTCTGCCGCTCCGCCGTGCTTGAAGTGATGAATGAGGATTTCGTGCGCACCGCGCGCGCCAAGGGCCTGAGCGAGCGGGTGGCGCTGTGGCGGCATGCGGTGCCGAACGCGATGATCCCTGTCGTCACCATGATCGGCCTGCAATTCACCTTCCTCATTGCCGGCGCGGTGCTGGTGGAAAATGTCTTCAACCTGCCGGGTCTCGGGCGGCTTGCCTATCAGGCGCTGACCCAGCGCGATATCGTCGTCATGCAATCCGTCGTGCTGTTTTTCTCGGCGCTGGTGATCGTCATGAATTTCGTGGTCGATATCGCCTATCTCTTCATCGATCCGAGACTGTGGGCAGGTGCGCGATGATGCGATTGATCCGCCGCCGCCCCGCCTTTGCCGTCGGCATCGCCGTCACGGCCTTTCTGGTCGCAGTCGCCCTGCTGTCTCTGGTCTGGACGCCGGTGTCCCCCACCAAGATGCAGATCGTCCAGAAGCTGAAATCGCCCTTCGTTTATGGCGGCCTCGGCACGGATCATTTCGGCCGCGACGTGCTGTCGATGCTGATGGCCGGTGCGTGGAACTCGCTGTCCACCTCCATCGCCGCCGTCGCCATCGGCGCATTTATCGGCACGACCATCGGCGTGGCGGTTGCGGCGCTGCGCGGTTTCACCGAAACCGTGGTCATGCGCATCTGCGACATCATTTTCGCCGTGCCGCCCATCCTGTCGGCCATGATGCTCGGCGCTTTCATCGGCACGGGCCGTTTTACCGCCATCATCGCCATCGCCACCTTCATGGTGCCGGTCTTTGCCCGGCTGACGCTAGGCGCGGCGTTGCAGATATGGTCGCGGGAATATGTCACCGCGGCCACCAGCATCGGCCAGAACCGCGCCAAGATCACGCTTTTCCACATCGTGCCGAATATTTCCAACCAGATCATCGTGCAGGTGACGATCCAGCTCGGTCTTGCGATATTGACGGAAGCAGGCCTTTCTTTCCTCGGTCTCGGCATGCCGCCGCCCGCCGCCACCTGGGGGCGGATGCTGGCCGATGCCCAGACCTATCTCGGCACAGCACCCTGGCTCGCCATCATGCCCGGCCTTGCGATTGCGCTCGCCGTCTTCGGCCTCAATCTTCTCGGCGATGGCCTGCGCGACCTGCTGGACCCGCGCGATACCAGCTGACCGTTTCAAGCCGATACCGCCGCTATTTCCTGTTTTATGACGAGACGATGCCATGACCGATCTCATAGACCTCAACACGCTCGAAATCCTGGGGCTTTACCGGGAAAGGAAGCTCTCGCCTTCGGAGTACTGGCAGGCGGTTGAAGCGCGCATCGAGGCTTTCGAGCCCGTCGTGAACGCCCTTTATGCCTATGACCCGGAAGATGCCCGCAGGCAGGCAGCAGCCTCGACGCAGCGCTGGCACGCCGGCGAAACGCTCGGCCCGCTCGATGGGCTACCGGTGTCGCTGAAGGAACTCATCGCCACGAAAGGCCACCCGGTGCCTCTCGGCACAAAGGCGGTGGAGCTTGTGCCGGCGCTGGAGGACGCACCGGTTGCTGCCCGCTGCCGGGAAGACGGTGCGATCCTCTATGCCAAGACGACCTGCCCGGATTACGGCATGCTCTCCTCGGGCCTTTCCAGCTTCCATAAGCTTAGCCGCAACCCCTGGGACCCGAGCCAGAACCCCGGCGGCTCCAGCGCCGGTGCGGCCTCGGCCGGCGCTGCGGGTTACGGCACGCTGCATATCGGCACGGATATTGGCGGCTCGGTGCGGCTGCCGGCGGGCTGGACCGGCCTGTTCGGTTTCAAGCCGAGCCAGGGCCGCATCCCGGTCGATCCCTATTATACCGGCCGCTGCGCCGGACCGATGACCCGCACCGTTGCCGACGCCGCCTATGCCATGGCGACGCTTTCCCGCCCCGACTGGCGCGACGGCACGGCGCTGCCGCCCAACGATATCGACTGGATGGACCTCGATATGAATGTAAAGGGCCTGAAAATCGGCCTGATGCTGGATGCCGGCTGCGGCCTGCCGCTGGACGAGGAGGTGCGCGACGCCGTGCTCTCCGCCGCGAAACTGTTCGAGGCTGCGGGCGCCATCGTCATCCCGGTCGAGCCGGTGCTGACACGCGAGATGCTGGACGGGCTGGACGATTTCTGGCGGGCGAAGTTCTGGGGCGACATGGCGGCGCTGAGCGCGGACCGTCGCGCCGCGATCCTTCCCTATATTCATGAATGGGCCCAAAAGGGGGCGGATATTTCCGGTTCGCGCGCCGTTTTCGGTTTCAACCAGACCATGGAAATGCGTAAGGCTTGCGGGCGGTTGATGCAGTCCGTTGATGCGGTGATTTCACCCGTCAATCCCATCGTGTCCTATCCGGCCGACTGGGCCTCGCCCACCAATGATCCCGAACTTCCCTTCGAACATATAGCCTTCACGGTGCCGTGGAACATGTCGGAACAGCCGGCCTCCTCGATCAATTGTGGCTTCTCCAGATCGGGAATGCCCATCGGCTTGCAGATCGTCGGGCCGCGTTACGAGGATTTGTTCGTGCTCAAACTTTCAAAGGCCTTTGAGAGTTGGGGCGGTGGTGTAAGACGCTGGCCGCAGCCGCCGCAGGCCCGCTGATCCCAGCTTTATCGACCCTGTAGTATTGCCATAATACCCGCATCTCGATCCCGCCTGTTAGGGTGCCGAAAGGCATTCGAAAACGGGAGGAGCAGACATGCCAAAGAAGATTTTGATGATCGCCGGCGATTTCGCCGAGGATTATGAGACCATGGTGCCGTTCCAGACCCTGCTTGCGGTCGGCCATACGGTCCATGCCGTCTGCCCTGGCAAGAAAGCGGGCCAGACGATTGCCACGGCGATCCATGATTTCGAGGGTGACCAGACCTATTCGGAAAAGCGCGGCCATAATTTCGCGCTCAACGCCACCTTCGCCGATATCAAGGTTGCGGATTACGATGCGCTGGTCATTCCGGGCGGCCGTGCGCCGGAATATCTGCGGCTCAATGCGGATGTGCTCGCTGCCGTGAAACATTTCTTCGAGGCTGACAAGCCGGTGGCGGCGGTCTGCCATGGCGCGCAATTGCTGGCGGCCGCGGGCGTGCTCAAGGGCCGCTCCTGCTCGGCCTATCCCGCCTGCCGCCCCGAAGTGGAACTGGCGGGCGGCACCTATGCCGATATCGCCATCGATGCGGCCGTTACCGACGGCAAGCTGGTAACAGCGCCCGCATGGCCGGCGCATCCGGCTTGGCTTTCGCAATTCATGGCCGTGCTCGGCAAATGAGACCGGCGAAACGGGGCTTTTTCCGGCCCCGTTTTCCGCCTATCTTTCAGGCGTGGTGAGGGAGGAAACCATGTGCAAGCTTTTCATCAACGCAGACCCGACGCTTTGGGAGAGCCATACGCGGTCGCTCAGGATCGATGGCATGGTCACGAGCGTGCGGCTTGAAAACTTCTTCTGGTCGACGCTGGACGAGATCGCGCGGCGTGACGGCATGAACAGCGTGCAGCTTATCGCCAAGCTTTATAATGAATCGATCGATGCCGGGCACGATCTGGGCAATTTCACCTCGTTCCTGCGGGTCTGCTGCGGGCGTTATCTGGCACTTCAGCTTTCCGGCGACATTCCGGCGCGCAGCGATATTCCGATTGCGGCGCTGGATGCGGACAGCATTCTCGATGCGGAAAAGGTGAATTACCACTAGGCGGTCACAGTACACTCGACGTCATCCTCGGGCTTGTCCCGAGGATCTGCCGACGTATCGTTTTTTTCGACGTGATTAGATCCTCGGGACAAGCCCGAGGATGACGTGGGAATGGTTAGACGATTCCCCTCAGCTCTTCAACGCCCTCGGGTCGAGCGCGTCACGCACGGCATCGCCAATGTAATTCACACTCAGAACCGTCAGCGAAATCGCCAGCCCGGGCCACAGCACGCGCGAGGGCGTCAGTTGCAGGAAGTTGGCGCCATCGAACAGGAGCCGTCCCCAGGTCGGGAAATCGGAGGGGAAGCCGAGGCCGAGGAAGGACAGCGCGGATTCCGTGATGATGGCGGCGGCGATGCCGAGCGTGGCCGAGACCATGATCGAACTCAGCACATTCGGCAATATATGCCTGAGGATGATGCGGTATTCGCGCATGCCGCTCGATTTCGCCGCCATGATGAATTCCTGGCTTTTTATCGTCAGCACATCGCCGCGCACGATACGGGCCGTATGCATCCAGCTGGTTATCCCGATCACGAAGACGATGAGGATGAAGATACCGGTTTCCGGCCCGAAGGCGGCGCGCAGCGTATCGCGAAACAGCATCAGGATGACGAGCAGCAGCGGCAAAAGCGGCAGCGCCAGGAACAGGTCGGTCAGCCGCATCAGCGGCCCGTCCAGCCTGCGGAAATAGCCAGACAGCACGCCCACCAGCGTGCCCAGGAACAGCGCCAGCAACATGGCGGTGATGCCGACGGCAAGCGAGATGCGCCCGCCGGCCAGAACCTGCGCCAGCATGTCCTTGCCCAGATTATCGGTGCCGAAAGGATGCGCGAGCGACGGCCACTGGTTGCGCGCCTTCACATTGATGGCGTTGGGCGCAACGGTGTGGATATAGGGGCCGACGTAGACCGCCAGCAGGATGAAAACGAAGACGAAGAGGCCCGCCACGCCGCCCTTGTGAACGCGGAACTGTTTCCAGATATCGGCAAGGGCGGATTGCGTGGGGGTGGCCGCAACCGTCGGCGCTGCGATGGTGGCGTCAGTCATAGCGGATCCTCGGGTCGAGAATGCCGTACAGCACGTCGGCAATCAGGTTGAAGAGCACGATCAGCACCGCGAAAATGAAGGTGAGCGTCTGCACCAGCGGAATATCCGCGCCCTGAACGGCGGTGATCAGCAATTGGCCAAGCCCGTTCACGCGGAAGATTTGCTCGGTGATGATGGCGCCGGAAAAGATCGTCGGCACGCCGAGCGCAATCACGGTCACCACCGGGATCAGGCTGTTGCGCAGAACGTGGATGAGCAGCACGGATTTTTCCTTCACGCCCTTGGCGCGCGCGGTGCGCACATAATCCTGATGCAGATTGTCGAGCATGGAGGCGCGCACGAAGCGGCTGATCTGCGAGACATTGTAGAGCGTCAGCACCAGCACGGGCAGGAACATCTGCTTCACCTGCGCCACGAAACTTCCCCAGTCGGTCACCTGAAGGTTGGTGTCGTAAACGGAAGGGAACCATTGCAGGTAGGAGCTGAAGATGACGACCAGCAGCACACCAGTAAAGAAGGTCGGCACCGAATAACCCACCATAGAAACGAAGGTGCCAATCTGGTCGAAGATCGAATATTGCTTATAGGCGGAGATGACGCCGATCGGGATCGCCAGCAGCGCGCCGAAGAGATAGGCGAGGCCCACCACCCACAACGTCTGCGGCATGCGCTGAATGACGAGATCGACCACCGGGCTGCGTGTCGCCCAGGAGAGCACTCGCATGCGGCTGCCATCGCCGATCTGCCAGCCGGTCAGCCTTTCAATGAGGTTCAGCGGTTCGTTGATGAAGAATTGCTGCAGCCACATCAGGTAACGGATGAAGAAGGGCTGGTCGAGGCCAAGCGAGGCGCGGATTTGCTCACGCACTTCCGGCGGGATGGTGAGCGGCAGGTCGCCGGTCGGGTCGTTCGGCGCAAGATCGAGCAGCGCGAAGATGACGAAGCTGATGACGAGCAGCGTCGGTACGGCAAAGGCAAGCCGCCGGAGCGTAAAGGTAAACATCTGAAACTCTCCAGACCCAGAGCGCGACAGGACGAAAATTGGGAGCGTTTTCGCCTTAACGCGGCAAATGTGTCTTCAGATCATGGTCCAGGGGCATGCAGAAGGCCGGCCTCTCCGGGGGAGAAGCCGGCGCATCCGCGTGTTACTTCTTGCGGGACCAGTCCGCGACGTTCCAGAGTTCCGAATCCCAGGCATTCATGCGAACGCCTTCCAGCGTCAGCGAATGCGAGGAAACGCTGCCGCGGTGGATGAGCGGAATATGCGCGCCTTCCTCCGTCAGCATGTCGTTCAGCTGCTTGGAAATTTCCGCGCGCTTGGCAAGCTCGGCGGTCTTGGAGAGTTCACCCACCAGCTTGTCGAATTCCGGGTTGCAATAACGCGGAATATTCTGGCCCTGCCAGCCGTTTTCCGGGGCCGGGATCTTGTCGCACAGCCATTCCGCCAGATATTTTTCCGGGTCCGTGCCGTCGAAATTGTTGGTGTACATTTCGACGTCGGCATAAAATTTCTGGAAGGTATCCGGGCTTGCCGGGTCGCCGCCGAAGAAGACCGAGGCGCTGACATTGCGCAGTTCGGAGGCAACGCCAATCTGCGACCACATGTCCTTCACCAGTTCCTGCGTGGCCTGGCGAACCGAGTTGGTGGAGGTCTGGTAGAGGAAGGAGAGCTTCACGCCATTCTTGGCGCGAATGCCATCGGCGCCCTTCACCCAGCCGGCATCGTCCAGCAGCTTGTTTGCGCCTTCCACATCCTGCTTCAGGCACCAGCTGTCATTCTTGGTGGAAGCGACGGCTTCCGGAGCCGGCACGATGTTGCAGGTCGGCTTGCCCGCTTCGCCATAACCCGCTTCGTCGATGACATCGCGGTCGATGGCGAGCGACAATGCACGGCGCACGGCGGGGTCGGAAAGGGCTGGGTGCGGGCCGGCCTGCTTGGTGGAGCGCTTGTCGCCCAGCGAAGGATCGGCATTGTACCAGTTGAGATTGATACGCTCGACCTGTGTGCCGAAGGCGGTTTCCAGCTTGCCTTTACCTGCGGCCACCATGGTGGCGAGGATTTCCGGCTCCACCTGCATGTTCCAGGCATAGTCGAATTCGCCGGTTTCAAGCACGGCGCGTGCGGCGGAAGCGGCATCACCGCCGCCCTTCAGGGTCGCGGTTGCGAAGGCGGGCTTGGCGGGGTCGCGGTAATTGGTGTTGGCGACGAAGCTGATCACGTCATTCGGCTTGAAATCCTTGACCACGAAGGGGCCGGTGCCGATGGGACCGAAATTGGCGGATGTGCAGCCGGGTGCGGCAGCGCCGACGCATTTTTCAAACTGCTTCTTCTGGATAACCGGCGACTGTGCGCCGACGAATGCGGAATAGGGGTAAGGTTTCGGTTCGGTGAAGCTGACCTTGACGGTGTGGGCGTCGACGGCCTCGACATCCTTCACGCCCTCATATTGCGCCGCCTGTGCGCAGCCGCCATCCGGTGCGGTGCAATATTTCCAGGTGAAAATAACGTCCTCGGCGGTGAACGGCGTGCCATCCGACCACTTCACGTCGCTTTTCAGCTTCCAGGTCATGCTGAGCAAATCCTTCGCGACGCCGCCATTGTCGATCGTCGGAATTTCGGTGACCAGCATCGGCACCAGCTCGCCCTTTTCGTCGTAGCGCGCCAGCGGCTCAATCACCATGGACGAGCTGTAGACTTCCTTCGTGCCACCGGAAAGATAAGGATTGAGTGTCGATACTGCTTGCCAGAACAGGATTTTCAGTTCGCCGTCACTGCCGCGCTCGGCATGGGCGGCAGAGCCTGCCAGGGCCATGGCCGCCACCGTGCTGGCAAAGAGAACGCTGCGCTTCTTCATTGTAGTTTTCCCCTTTTTGGATTTTATCTATTTGAATGTTTGACGCTTTTCCCGTCGTCATGTGCAAGGTCTGTTATTCTAAGTATTTGACTTTGCTAAGGAATATTCCTCCATTCCCGATGATGCTATTGTCAGTTTTTTTGAAAAGCAAGTCCCAATGTTCCTTTGATGAACAAAAATTGAGCCATTCAGTTTTGGGCCTATTTTTCGCTCATGCAGCAAATTTCATGCTTGCAAAACGAGAAATTCCAAACGCAATATGGCGTCCGACAACCCGGCGGGGAACAAAAAAAGGGAAAAAGAGAATGCCGATATTGAACCGTGTGGCTGAAATGCAGGAAGAAGTTGCCGGCTGGAGGCGCCATCTGCATGAACACCCGGAACTGCTCTACGATGTCTTCGAAACATCGAAATTCGTGGCCGAAAAACTCAAATCCTTCGGCTGCGACGTCGTCGAGACCGGCATCGGCAAGACCGGCGTAGTCGGCATCATCAAGGGCCGGCACGGGGATGGCCCGACCATCGGTTTCCGTTCCGACATGGACGCGCTGCCGATCCTCGAGACGAGCGGCAAGCCCTGGGCTTCGAAGACGCCGGGTAAGGCCCATTCCTGCGGTCATGACGGGCACACCGCCATGCTTTTGGGTGCGGCGCAATATCTGGCCGAGACCCGCAATTTCAAGGGCTCCGTGGCGGTGATCTTCCAGCCGGCGGAAGAGGGCGGCGCTGGCGCGCTCGCCATGCTGAACGATGGCATGATGGAGAAATTCGGCATTTCGCAGGTCTTTGGCATGCATAACGAGCCGGGCATTCCAGTCGGCAATTTCGCCATCCGCAAGGGGTCGACCATGGCGGCGGCGGATAGTTTCGAAATCGTCATCACCGGCAAGGGCAGCCATGCGGCCGCCCCGCATCTTTCCATCGATCCGGTGCTGACCTCGGCGCATGTCATCATCGCCCTGCAATCCATCGTCTCGCGGGAGACGGATCCGCTGAAATCGCTGGTCGTCACTGTCGCCACCACCCATGGCGGCACGGCCGTCAATGTCATTCCCGGTGCGGTGACGCTGACGGGAACGGTGCGCACGCTGCTGCCTGAAACCCGCGATTTCGCCGAAAAGCGCCTGAAGGAAGTGGCGACCGCCACCGCCATGGCGCATGGCGCCACCGTGGAGGTGAAATATCATCGCGGTTATCCCGTCACCTTCAACCATAGTGATGAGACCGAATTCGCGACCGGCGTGGCGATGGGCGTGGCCGGTGCGAATGCCGTCAACACCAATCCGAACCCGCATATGGGGGCGGAAGATTTCTCCTACATGCTGGAAGCGCGCCCCGGCGCCTTCATCTTCATCGGCAATGGCGATACCGCCGGGCTGCACAATGCGGCCTATGATTTCAACGACGATGCGCTGCCTTACGGCATCAGCTACTGGGTTTCGATGGCCGAAACCGCACTTGCTGCGTAAGACATCCGGCGGCCTTCATGGCCGCCTTTTGCTTTTCAGGAGATCGGCATGCTTTTGGCGGCAACGTCCATGGAACAGACCGGCGGTTCGGTAAGCCCGGTTTTATCGGTTCAAAATCTCACCACATCCTTCCGCGTCGATGGCGGCTGGAAATCCGTGGTCCGCAATATGAGTTTCGAGATCGCGCCGCGTGAGACGGTGGCGATCGTCGGTGAAAGCGGCTCCGGCAAAAGCGTCACCTCGCTCTCCATCATGCGGCTCCTCGATAAAAAGACGAGCCGCATCGAAGGCAAGGTCATGCTCGGCGGGCGCGATCTGCTGGCGCTGCCGGAAGAAGAGATGCGCAAGGTTCGCGGCAAGGACATTTCGATGATCTTCCAGGAGCCGATGACTAGCCTCAACCCGATCTTCCCGATCGGCAAGCAGATCGCCGAAGCGCTGACCGTGCATCAGGATATTTCCTCCTCTGCCGCGCGCGCCGAGGTCATTCGCCTGCTTGAGAAAGTCCGTATTCCCAATGCGAAGAGCCGTTTCGATGACTACCCGCACCAGTTTTCCGGCGGCATGCGCCAGCGCGTGATGATCGCCATGGCGCTCGCCTCCAAACCCAAGCTCCTGATTGCCGACGAGCCGACGACGGCGCTCGACGTCACCATTCAGGGCCAGATTCTCGACCTCATCAAGACGCTGCAGGAAGAGGAGGGCATGTCGGTCCTGTTCATCACCCATGATATGGGCGTGGTGGCGGAAGTCTCGGACCGCACCATCGTCATGTTCCGCGGCGATGTGGTGGAAACCGGCACCACCGACGACATATTCCATCGCGGCCGCCACCCTTATACGCGGGCGTTGCTTTCGGCGGTGCCGAAGCTTGGCTCGATGAAGGAGAGGGTGCTGCCGGCCCGTTTCCCGATCATCGATATCAAGACCGGTGAAAGCCAGCCCGTCGCGGAGGTGAAGGATACGGTCTCCGGCGGCCGCACGCCCATTCTTTCCGTCAAGGACCTCACCACCCGTTTCGATATCCGCACCGGCCTTTTCGGCCGCAAATCCGGCGCCGTGCATGCGGTGGAAAAGGTCTCCTTCGATCTCGCCGAGGGCGAAACCCTGTCGCTGGTGGGTGAATCGGGCTGCGGCAAGTCCACCACGGGCCGCTCCATCACCCGGCTGATCGAGCCGACATCCGGCAATGTCATGCTCGATGGTTACGAGGTGCTGAAGCTCGACAAGACGACGCTGCGCACCATGCGCCGCAGCGTGCAGATGATCTTCCAGGACCCCTTCGCCTCGCTCGATCCGCGCATGAGCATCGGCACGGCGATCATGGAACCGTTTATCGAGCATCGCCTCGGAACCAAGCAGCAGGCTCGCGAAAAGGCGGCCGATCTTCTGGAAAAGGTGGGCCTCAGCCCGGATATGATGCGGCGTTTCCCGCATGAATTTTCCGGCGGACAGCGCCAGCGTATCGCCATTGCCCGCTCGCTGATGCTCGACCCCAAGGTCATCGTCGCCGACGAGGCGGTGTCCGCGCTCGATGTCTCCATCAAGGCGCAGGTCTGCAACCTGCTGCTCGACCTGCAACAGAGTCTCAATCTGGCTTTCCTGTTCATTTCCCACGATATGGCGGTGGTGGAGCGTGTCAGCCATCGCGTCGCGGTGATGTATCTCGGCGAGATCGTCGAAATCGGGCCTCGCGCGGCGGTTTTCGACAATCCGCAGCATCCCTATACGAGAAAGCTCATGTCCGCCGTTCCGGTGCCGGACCCGGCGCGGCGGCAGATCCGGCGCAACATGGCGACCGACGAGATCAAAAGTCCGATCCGGCCGGTGGATTATGTGCCGCCGCAGCGCCATTACCGCGAGGTTTCCGCAGGGCATCTGGTGCAGGAAGCGGCTTGATTTGAGGGTACGGGCATAAACCCGGCATCGTCACCCCGGACTTGATCCGGGGTCCAGCGCGATCAAGTTCTTGATCGCAAGAGACTCTTCTCACGGCGCAGACGCGCCGTGGCTCGATTCCGGCTCAAGGCCGGAATGACGGAAAAATAACGACACGGACGTATAAGCCGTCAGTGACCTTTCCTCATCCGCCGATTTTCGCGCCCTATAGTCTTTCCGCCCATCCGCCGTTTGACAGCCGACGCAAAAAAATGCCAGCAAATGCGCAAGCAGAATTCGGAAAAGGGCAGCGGCATGGCCAGACGAAACGACGCACATGGACGGCTGGACGATGCGGCCCGTGCCGGCTGGCTTTATTATGTCGCGGGCCGCACGCAGGATGAGATCGCCGCCGCCATGGGCATTTCCCGGCAATCGGCGCAGCGGCTGGTGTCGCTTGCCGTTGCCGAACGGCTGATCAAGGTCCGGCTCGATCACCCCATCGCCGCCTGTCTCGAAAAAGCCGAGCGGCTCAAGGAAAAATTCGACCTCAAATATATCGAGGTGGTGCCGAGTGATCCGGCCGGCGTCTCCTCCACTGTCGGCATTGCCGAGGCCGGGGCGGCGGAAATCGAGCGCTGGCTGAAAAATGCCGATCCCATCGTGCTTGCCATCGGCACCGGCCGCACGCTCAAAGCCGCTGTGGATCAGCTGCCGCCGATGGAGTGCCCGCAGCACCGCATCGTGTCGCTGACGGGCAATATCGGGCCGGATGGATCGGCCGCCTATTATAACGTCATCTTCAGCATGGCCGATGCCATCAAGGCGCGGCATTTTCCGATGCCGCTGCCCGTTCTGTGCTCTTCTGCGGAAGAGCGCGAACTGCTGCACGACCAGTCCATGGTGCGTTCCACGCTGGCGCTGGGTTCCGCGGCCAATGTTACCTTCGTCGGTGTCGGCGAACTTGGCGAAAACGCACCGCTCTGCGTCGACGGTTTTCTGGGTGTCGACGAGATGAAGGCGCTGATGGCAAGCGGTGCCGTCGGCGAGATTTGCGGCTGGATGTATGATGCCAATGGCCGCATTCTCGAGCATTCCGTCAACGAGCGCGTCGCCTCCGTTCCCATCCCTTCAAGAGAGACCTGCACCGTCATCGGCATGGCGCAGGGCGCACGCAAGAACGCCTCGATTCTGGCGGCGCTGAGGGGCGGTCTGCTGAACGGCCTCATCACCGATGAAGTCACAAGCGAATATTTGCTCACGCATTGAGCAAAAATTAAACACATAAAATCAATAGTTTGGTTTTTCCATGTGCGTCGCAGCACAGGATGTCGCTTGACTTTTTTGCTGATGAGGTGAGTAAATGCCCTAGAGCAAAGCGAATGCTCATCATTTTTCTTCTGGGAGGAAGATATGACATTGAAGACCATTTTGCTGGGCGCATGCTCGGCACTCGCCTTTTCGACCCTTGCTTCCGCCGAGACGCTGACCATCGCGACCGTGAACAACGGCGACATGATCCGCATGCAGGGTCTGACCTCGGACTTCACCACCAAGAACCCCGACATCAAGGTCGAGTGGGTGACGCTTGAAGAAAACGTCCTGCGTGAGCGCGTGACGACCGATATCGCCACCAATGGCGGCCAATACGACATCATGACCATCGGCAACTACGAAGTGCCGATCTGGGCCAAGCAAGGCTGGCTGCTGCCGCTCGAAAAGCTTGGCGATAAATATGACGTCGACGATCTGCTACCGGCGATCCGCGGCGGCCTCTCCAGCGAAGGCAAGCTTTACGCCGCGCCGTTCTATGGCGAATCCGCCATGATCATGTACCGCAAGGACCTGTTCGAAAAAGCCGGCCTGAAGATGCCCGATAACCCGACCTGGGAATTCATCGGCGACGCTGCCCGCAAGATCACCGACCGCAAGGCCGATATCAACGGCATCTGCCTGCGCGGCAAGGCCGGCTGGGGCGAAAACATGGCCTTCATCAGCGCGCTCACCAACTCCTTCGGCGGTCGCTGGTTCGATGAAAACTGGAAGCCGCAATTCGATCAGCCGGAATGGAAGAGCTCCCTGCAGTTCTACGTGGATCTGATGAAAGATGCCGGCCCTTCCGGTGCATCCTCGAACGGCTTCAACGAAAACCTGACGCTGTTCCAGCAGGGCAAGTGCGGCATGTGGATCGACGCTACGGTCGCTGCCTCCTTCGTCTCCAATCCGAAGGATTCCACCGTTGCCGACAAGGTCGGTTATGCCATCTTCCCGACGCATGGCGAGCTGAAGAACCACGGCAACTGGCTGTGGTCTTGGAACCTCGCGATCCCGAAGAGCTCGCAGAAGGCGGAAGCGGCTGAGAAGTTCATCTCCTGGGCAACCAGCAAGGAATATACCGAGCTCGTCGCTTCCAAGGAAGGCTGGGCAAACGTGCCTCCGGGCACCCGCACCTCGCTCTACAAGAATGCCGAGTATGAAAAGGCCGCCGCCTTCGCCAAGCCGACGCTTGCCGCAATGGATGCCGCCGATATTACCAAGCCGACTGTAAAGCCTGTGCCTTACACCGGCGGCCAGTTTGTGGCGATCCCTGAATTCCAGGCGCTCGGCACCACGGTCGGTCAGCTGTTCTCGGCGGTCGTTGCCGGCCAGTCCAGCGTTGACGATGCGCTTGCGGGCGCCCAGTCGACCGCGACGCGTGAAATGACCCGCGCCGGTTACATCAAGTAATCCTCCCGAAGATCGCTGTCCGGCGCCAATGCCGGGCAGCGAACCTTGGGGACGGCAAGCCGCCGGTCTGTACGGCGGCGTTTAAGCCTTTCAAATCAAAACAAGAATGAGCCGGTTCTTCCGGATATGCCGGGCGCATGTCGTGACGCCCAGGCCCAAGGGGAGGTGAGTGCAATGGCAACCCGAAACACAAGCGGATTAGCGCGGGTCATGCTTGCGCCATCGGTGCTGCTGCTTCTGGTGTGGATGATCGTGCCTCTGGCGATGAC
>NZ_FMVA01000011.1:0-224996 GCF_900101425.1 Rhizobium sp. NFACC06-2
GAACTCACACCCATCATTCCGCGCATCACTGCGCTCATAATGAGGTGTATTCTCTTATCCAAACGTGACCGTCAAAGTCTATTCCTGAGATCCAAATTACCTTCAGACCCCGCAAGCTTCGCCGCCCACGTTTCTCTTTCTTCTCATATTCAATTGTCAAATAACAGACCGCCCAAAGCAGTCACAAAATCAATCGCCCCAAAGCCATAAGCCCCGAAACCCAACAAGCAATCCGCTCATCAACTTGATTTCTTCAGAACGAAAGTCGCCGTCGCCAGCAGCGCCGCCGCCCTCGTTCAGTGAGCGGACTTATAAATCTACCCAGCCAAACAAGTCAACACAGCAATATCAAAAAAAACAAGAAATGTGATATGTACCTGATTGTAAAAGGGAATTTGAAAATTATCGTATAAATTAACGACTTTTAACGGTTTTCCCGTCGGTGCCCGCCAAGCTTGATGGGACTTCCCCTATATAGGGTCTCCATATCGCAATAACAGGGGCGAAGGCCTTGCGGATGTCAGTCGGAAGACGGGCTGAAGCGGGCGACCAGCGCATGCGCATTGCCGGGATAGGTGAAGCGTACATAGGTGACAGCGCCCGAATTGCTCCAGGTACGGCGCTCCACGACAAGACACGCCTGCCTGTCGGAAACGCCGAGCAAGCGCGCGATCTCCTTCGACGGTGTTTCGGCGCTGATCCGGTGTTCGGCAGTGCTCCAGGGAACATGGCCGAGCAGCCAGGGGCCGGGTGCAATTTCGGTAAAGTCGGTTTCAGCCGCTTCCGGCACGGCCGTCAGATTGATGAGGCGCTGTTCGACACAGAATTCGCGCGCACCGGCGAAATGGATGCAGAGAATGTCGAGCAAGGGTGTCCCGACGGACACATCGAGCCGCTCACGATCCGCGCTTTTCGCGCTGCGCCTTTCGCGCTTCAGGATTTTGAAGCCATAGTCGAGGCCAAGGGATTCGACTTCGGCCCCGATATCGTGAATTTGGAGAACGGCGGACTGGATCTGCGGCTGGCGAACGAAACTGCCGGATTTCTTGCGGCGTTCGATCAAACCGGCCTTGGCCAGCTGGCCCATGACCTTGTTCACGGTCATGCGCGAACAGTGATATTGATCGGCAAGGTCGACCTCGAAAGGCAACCGGTGGCCCGGCGGCCATTCTCCCGAAACGATCCGGCTCTCGATCTCAGTGAGGATACGCTGGTGCAGGGTCTGCCCGGCTGATGCTTTCGTCACGTCCGCAATGCCTTTCCCCGCTGGCTTTTTCCTGTTTCCGCCGAGCCCATATCAGCTATCGAGAAGTTCAGCCATGACCTTGTTGAAACGATCGGATATTTCGCGGCGGTGGATATGCCGGCCGGCCTGCACGCGCTTTTTGCCGCGCACCCAAACAGAATCGACAGAAACGCCGCCCGCGAATATCCACTGATCGAGAATCTGGGATATCGGAAGATAAGGAACGGCCGAAACATCAAGAGAGACGAAATCGGCGCTTTTTCCGTTTTCCAGACCGTTTCGCGACACCAGAGCCCTGCCGCCGCCTTCGAGCGCCTGCCGGAAGAGTTTTTCGCCCGTGGAATGACCGGCATCGGCGATGACATTGCGTGCCCGATGCGAGAAGCGTTGCGAATATTCAAGCGTTCGCAATTCTTCCGGCACGGAAATCAGAATGTTGGAATCGGATCCGACGCCATAATGGCCGTTTTCAGCGAGAAACGCCGGAGCCGGGAAGATGCCGTCGCCGAGATTGGCTTCGGTGATCGGGCAGAGGCCGGCAACAGCACCGCTTTTTGCCATGCCTCGCGTTTCGGTTTCCGTCATATGTGTCGCATGGATAAGGCACCAACGGCCATCGACCGGCGCGTTTTCAAGCAGCCATTCCACCGGCCTCGCCCCGGAAAAGGCGAGCGAATCTTCCACTTCTTTCGTCTGTTCCGCCACATGAATATGGATCGGCCCGCCTTTTGCCAGCGGCTCGATGGCTGCCAGCTCGTCGCCGGCCACTGCACGCAGGCTGTGCGGCGCGATCCCGAGCGTGGCGCCCGGCAGCCTGTCCACCACGGCCTGCGCACCCTGCATCAGCTTTCCGTAACTGTCGAGCGAATGGATGAAACGCTTCTGCCCGTCGATTGGCGCCTGGCCGCCGAAACCGGAATGGGCATAAAAGACCGGCAGCAATGTGAGGCCAATGCCCGTCTGCGAGGCGGCCGCGCCGATACGTTCGGCCATTTCGGCGATATTGCCGTAATGCGAGCCATCCCTGTCATTATGCAGATAGTGAAATTCTCCAACCCGCCCGAAACCGGCCTCTAGCATTTCCATATAAAGCTGGGCGGCAACCGCCTCGACATGGTCAGGCGTCATGGAGAGTGCGAATTTATACATGACGGTGCGCCAGCTCCAGAAACTGTCATCGCCGGGACCACGGATTTCGGCAAGCCCGGCCATGGCGCGCTGAAAGGCGTGGCTGTGAAGATTGGGCATGGCCGGGACAATGACGGCATGGCGCTCATCCTGCGGCTGCGGGGAAACACCGGTTTCCACGGATAAAATAGCACCTTCGTCGCAGACGATGCGAACATCCTTCGCCCATCCATCCACCAGAAGCGCTGCGCCCGCGTGAATTGCCGTCATGCCACCCTCTCCTTTGGTTCTGTCCGGCAAGGCCATTTCAAACACGAAATTGCAACTTGCCAAGCCGATTATTATGTATATACATTTAACTCACAAAGGAAAGGCGAAAAGCAAATGCCAGGGAACAAATCTGCAAACGGAACGGCGACGGGGAACGCCACGGCTTTGTGGCGCAACGCCCGGCTGGCAACCTTTAATCCCGCCATGGAAGGCATCGGCGCCGTCGAAAACGCTGTCATTGCCGTGCGTAACGGCCGCATCGCCTTTGCCGGCCCTGAGAGCGATCTGCCCGCCGATCTGGCAACGGCCGATGAGACCAACGATTGCGGCGGCCGCTGGATCACCCCTGCCCTGATCGACTGCCACACCCATCTTGTCTTCGGCGGCAACCGCGCCATGGAATTCGAGATGCGGCTGAATGGGGCGACCTATGAAGAGATCGCCAAAGCGGGCGGCGGCATTGTTTCTTCGGTGCGCGACACGCGCGCGCTTTCGGAAGATGCTCTGGTGACGCAGGCTTTGCCGCGTCTCGACACGCTTCTTTCCGAAGGCGTTTCCACTGTCGAAATCAAATCCGGTTACGGTCTCGACATTGAAACCGAGCTGAAAATGCTGCGCGTCGCCCGCAGGCTCGAGACATTGCGGCCGGTGCGCATCGTCACCAGCTATCTCGCCGCACATGCGACACCTGCAGACTATAAGGGGCGCAACGCCGATTATATCGGCGATGTCGTTCTGCCTGGGCTGGAAAAAGCCCATGCGGAAGGGCTGGCGGATGCGGTTGACGGTTTTTGCGAAGGCATCGCCTTTTCCGTCGAGGAGATCGACCGGGTTTTCAAGGCTGCAAAACAATATGGTTTTCCGGTCAAACTTCATGCCGAGCAGCTTTCCAACCTTGGCGGTTCCGCGCTTGCGGCATCCTATAACGCCCTTTCGGCCGATCACCTCGAATATCTTGATGAGGCCGGTGCTAAGGCGCTGGCGAAAGCGGGAACCGTGGCCGTGCTTCTTCCCGGCGCTTTCTACGCGCTCAGGGAAAAACAATTGCCGCCGGTACAGGCCCTGCGCGATGCCGGAGCCGACATTGCGCTGGCAACGGACTGCAACCCCGGCACTTCGCCCCTCACCTCCCTGCTGCTGACCATGAATATGGGCGCAACGCTTTTCCGCATGACCGTGGAAGAGTGTCTGACGGCGACGACACGCAACGCGGCAAAGGCGCTCGGCCTGCTTACGGAAACCGGCACGCTGGAGGCCGGAAAATCCGCTGATTTCGCCATCTGGGATATCGAACGTCCGGCAGAACTCGTCTACCGCATCGGTTTCAATCCGCTCCACGCCCGCATTTTCAAGGGACAGAAGGTTTGCCCATGACCATGAAGACCATCACGCTTCACCCCGGCAATGTGACCTTAGCCGATCTCGCCGCGATATACTGGGAGAACGGCAGCGCCAAACTCGACCGCAGCTTTGATAAAGGCATTGAAAAGGCGGCGGCCCGCATCGCGGAGATCGCTGCCGGCAATGCGCCGGTCTATGGCATCAATACCGGTTTCGGCAAACTCGCTTCCATCAAGATCGATGCGGCCGATGTGGCGACGCTGCAGCGCAATCTCATCCTGTCGCATTGCTGCGGGGTCGGCGCGCCGCTTCCTGAAAATGTCGTGCGGCTGATCATGGCGCTGAAGCTGGTTTCGCTCGGTCGCGGCGCATCCGGCGTGCGGCTGCAACTTGTGCGGCTGATCGAAGCCATGCTGGAGAAGGGCGTCATCCCCGTCATTCCCGAAAAGGGTTCGGTTGGGGCTTCCGGCGATCTCGCGCCGCTTGCCCATATGGCGGCGGTGATGATGGGCGAAGGCGAAGCCATTTATGCGGGCACGCTTCTGCCGGCCGGCGAAGCGCTTGCGAAAGCCGGACTGACCCCGGTGGTGCTTGCCGCCAAGGAAGGGCTGGCGCTGATCAACGGCACGCAGACTTCGACGGCGCTGGCGCTCGCCGGTCTTTTCCGAGCCCATCGCGCGGCACAGGCGGCGCTGATTACCGGTGCGCTTTCCACAGATGCCGCCATGGGGTCTTCCGCGCCTTTCCATCCCGATATTCACAGCCTGCGGGGTCATAAGGGCCAGATCGACGCGGGAGCTGCGCTTCGTAATCTGCTGGAAGGTTCGGAAATCCGCGTCAGCCATATCGAGGGTGACGAGCGGGTGCAGGATCCCTATTGCATTCGTTGCCAGCCGCAGGTGGATGGCGCCTGCCTCGATCTTCTGCGGCAGGTGGCCCGCGCGCTGGAAATCGAAGCCAATGCCGTGACTGATAATCCGCTGGTGCTTTCAGACAATTCCGTCGTCTCCGGCGGTAATTTCCACGCCGAACCGGTGGCCTTTGCCGCCGACCAGACGGCGCTCGCCATTTGCGAGATCGGCGCGATCGCCCAGCGCCGTGTGGCGCTGCTGGTCGATCCGGCCCTCTCCTATGGTCTGCCGGCCTTTCTTTCCAAAAAGCCCGGGCTGAATTCCGGCCTGATGATCGCGGAAGTCACCTCCGCCGCGCTGATGAGCGAGAACAAGCAGATGGCGCATCCGGCCTCGGTGGATTCCACACCGACCTCCGCCAATCAGGAAGACCATGTCTCCATGGCCTGCCATGGCGCGCGCCGCCTGCTGCCGATGACGGACAATCTCTTCGCCATTCTCGGCATCGAGGCGCTTTCGGCCGTGCAGGGTGTGGAGCTGCGTGGGCCGTTGAAAACGAGCCCCGAACTGCAAAAGGTGATTGCGGCGTTGCGCGCGGCGGTCCCTTCGCTGGAGGAAGACCGCTATATGGCGCCGGACCTGAAGGCTGCGGCGGAGTTGATTGCCTCCGGCGCGCTGGTCGCGACGATTTCGGACGGCATTCTGCCAAAGCTGGAGGTTTGAGATGCGTGTCTTCGACGTCAAGGAAGGTTCATCGCCCATCATCCTCGGACTACCTCACACCGGCACGGATGTTCCTGCTGAGATTTGGGATAGTCTCAACGATAACGGCAAGATTCTCGCCGATACGGACTGGCATATCCATGAGCTCTATGCCGGCCTTCTCGAGAGCGCGACAACCGTAAGGGCGACCTTCCATCGTTATGTGATCGACGCCAACCGCGACCCGGCCGGGGTCAGCCTTTATCCGGGCCAGAACACAACCGGGCTTGTTCCGGAGACCGATTTCGACGGCGAGCCGATCTGGAATGAAGGACAGGAACCCGCAGCGGACGATATCGCCTATCGTCTGGAAAACTTCCACGCGCCCTATCACGCGGCCCTTGCGGCGGAAATCGAGCGGGTCAAATCCATCCACGGCATCGCCATTCTCTATGATTGCCATTCGATCCGTTCGCATATTCCCTTCCTATTCGAAGGCAAGCTGCCGCATTTCAACATCGGCACGGATATGGGCAAGACCTGCGATCCGGCCATCGAAAAGATCGCCGTCGAGGTGACCGCCGCAGCGGAGGGCTACGACAGCATTCTGAACGGTCGTTTCAAGGGCGGCTGGACGACGCGCCATTACGGAAAACCGCAGAGCGGCGTGCACGCCATTCAGATGGAGCTGGCGCAATCCACCCATCTTCAAAGCGAGACGCCGCCTTTTGCCTATGACACGGGCAAGGCCGAACGGCTTCGCTCCCATCTCAAAACCATTCTCACGCGCATGGAAAGATTTGCGCTCGACACGAAACGATAAGGGGAAAGCACATGAACAATCCACGCCACAATATTCGCGATGTCCGCTCGCCGCAGGGCACTGACCTCAATGCCAAAAGCTGGATGACGGAAGCGCCGCTGCGCATGCTGATGAACAATCTCGACCCTGACGTGGCCGAGCGCCCGCATGAGCTGGTGGTTTATGGCGGCATCGGCCGCGCCGCCCGCACCTGGGACGATTTCGACCGTATCGTCGCGACGCTGAAGGATTTGAACGAGGATGAAACCCTCATCGTGCAGTCCGGCAAGCCGGTCGGCGTGTTCCGCACCCATAAGGACGCGCCGCGCGTTCTGATCGCCAATTCCAACCTTGTGCCGCACTGGGCGAACTGGGATCATTTCAACGAACTGGATAAGAAGGGCCTTGCCATGTACGGCCAGATGACGGCCGGTTCGTGGATCTACATCGGTACGCAGGGCATCGTGCAGGGCACCTATGAGACCTTCGTCGAGGCGGGCCGCCAGCATTATGACGGCAACCTGAAGGGCAAGTGGATCCTGACCGGCGGTCTCGGCGGCATGGGCGGCGCACAGCCGCTCGCCGCCGTCATGGCCGGCGCCTGCTGCCTTGCCGTCGAATGCGATGAAACCCGCGTCGATTTCCGCCTGCGCACCCGTTATGTCGATGCGAAGGCGCATACGCTCGATGAGGCGCTGGCGCTGATCGACCAATGGACCAAGGCGGGCGAGGCGAAATCCGTCGGCCTGATCGGCAATGCGGCGGAAATCTTCCCCGAACTCGTCCGTCGCGGCGTTCGTCCCGATATCGTTACCGACCAGACCTCGGCGCACGATCCCGTCCATGGTTACCTTCCGGCCGGATGGACCGTTGCCGAATGGCGCGCCAAGCAGGAAAGCGACCCGAAAGCGGTTGCGGCTGCCGCCCGCGCCTCCATGAAAGTGCATGTGCAGGCCATGGTCGATTTCTGGAACGCCGGCGTTCCCACGCTCGATTACGGCAACAATATCCGCCAGGTCGCCAAGGATGAGGGGCTGGAAAACGCCTTCGCCTTTCCGGGCTTCGTGCCGGCCTATATCCGCCCGCTGTTTTGCCGCGGCATCGGCCCGTTCCGCTGGGCGGCCCTTTCCGGCGATCCGGAAGACATCTACAAGACCGACGCCAAGGTGAAGGAACTGCTGCCAGACAACAAGCACCTGCACAACTGGCTGGACATGGCGCGCGAGCGCATCGCATTTCAGGGCCTGCCGGCGCGTATTTGCTGGGTCGGCCTTGGCGACCGCCACCGTCTCGGCCTCGCATTCAACGAAATGGTCAGGAACGGTGAGCTGAAGGCGCCGATCGTCATCGGACGCGACCATCTGGATTCCGGCTCTGTCGCCTCGCCCAACCGCGAGACCGAGGCCATGAAGGATGGCTCGGACGCCGTTTCCGACTGGCCGCTCCTGAACGCGCTGCTCAACACCGCATCCGGCGCGACCTGGGTGTCGTTGCATCACGGCGGCGGCGTCGGCATGGGCTTCTCGCAGCATTCCGGCATGGTCATCTGCGCCGATGGCACCGACGATGCCGCTCGCCGGCTGGAGCGCGTGCTGTGGAATGACCCGGCAACCGGCGTCATGCGCCATGCCGATGCCGGTTATGACATCGCCGTGGAATGCGCAAAGGAACAGGGCCTGCGCCTGCCCGGCATTCTCGGCAATTGATCCTCTTTCGGCCGGAAAGAGAAACACCTTTCCGGCCGATCCCCCTCAAAAGTGGAAAACCATGACCCTGCTGCGCGCAAGCGACTACAAGCGAATGCCCTGGAAAAACGGCGGCGGCGAGACGGTGGAAATCGCCATCTTTCCACCGACGTCTTCCGTCGAGAATTTCGACTGGCGCATCAGCATGGCGACAGTGGCGAGCGACGGGCCGTTTTCGATCTTCCCCGGCATAGACCGCACCCTCTCCATTCTTGAGGGAAACGGCATGGCGCTGGCAATTGCGGCCGGCGATCCGCTGTTGCTGACAATGGAAAGCCCACCCCTGCCCTTTCCGGCCGATGTTCCCGTGAATGCGACCCTACCCGATGGCGCGATCACCGATCTGAACGTAATGACCCGCCGTTCGCGCTTTCGTCATGTCGTTAAAAGGCATTCCGGCCCATTTTCGGGAAAAGCCGCCGGAAACACGACGCTTGTGCTGGCGCTCGACCCGCTGACGATTTTAACCGGTGAAGGTAAGAAACGATTGGGGAAGCTGGATGGTCTGCTGATCGAAGGCGGTTTACCGTTCACCGTCGAAGGAGATCGAAGCGAAAGCGCGTTTTTCCTGATCGCCCTCGAGCGTCTCTGAAGCCTTCCGGAAAAGGCTTCACAAGTTCCGTCCGGATAATGCTCAAACCGCTGCCGCCTCAGTCCAGGCCCAGCGGATCGGCCACCCGTGGCCAAAGCTCCAGGCTCGCCTTGCGATAGGGCGTTTTCGCCGGATCGGTCGGATAAGATGTCGGGGCCGCGATATAAACGATCTCGGAGGCGACCGGCGCAAACCCCGCATGAAAATGGTTGGTGGACTTGACCAGTAGCACGTCTTTTTTCGCGAAATCGACGTCGAGATTGGAAAAGATATCCGGCTCATAAGTTTGCGTGCGGCTGGTGATGAGGATGATGTCGATCTGCGTGCCGAGCGGCCGGACAACAGCAGCACGGCCGAGCGTTACGCGGCTGTTGCGGAAACTCTGCCAGCCGGCCTCGGCCGTGCGCATCACCTTTATGCGGAAATCGAGCGGCTCGCCGCCTTCCGGGCTGGATTTGCCGCCGATGCGCAGATCGATCTCGGCCCCCTCGCCCGCCGCGTGACAGAAAGACACCGCAATCGGGTCCCAGATCGTCGCGACGGCGATATTGTCCATGCCGCGCTCCACCATGCGCCGCAGAATATGGGTGGCGTCACCGGCGACACCGCCGCCCGGATTGTCCCAGATATCCGATACGACGACCGGTCTGTCCGGATTGTTGCTGCGAATGGCAAGAACCTGGTCGAGACCCGATTCCGTATCCAGCATCGGCATGGCGGTCAGCTTGCGCATGGCATAAAGCTCATGGCCGAGCCTTTCGGCCAGCGCATCACCCTTTGCCCTGTCATTATCGGTCACGACAACGATGCGCGTTCCCATATCCGGCACATCGCCCGCCATGAAACCGTGAATGACGGAAATTGACAGGATTCCATCCTTGCCTTCCATCGCCTTCAGCCGGTCGACGTAAGAGCGCATCGGCTCGCGGCTGGTGGGATAAATGGTGATCATGCGGCAATCGAAAGTGGAGATGACCGGCTGGATCTCCCCCCGAAGCGTGCGCAGCGCCATTTCCACCACATGCTCGCCGCGCTCTTCGAAATCCGTATGCGGAAACTCCAGAAACGTCGCCATGATATCGAGATTTCTGACCCGAAGCGGCGTCAGATGGCTGTGCGGATCGAATTCCGCCGCAACCAGCACATCCGGTCCGACCAATGCGCGGACGCGCGACAGGAAATCCCCTTCCGGATCGTCATAACCCTGTGCCACCATGGCGCCGTGCAGACCGAGCACCACGGCATCGACCGGCATGGCGGCGCTGAGTTCGGCGAGAATCGTATCCCGCAGCGTTTCATAGGTCTGGCGCTGGATGAGGCCCGCCGGTTCCGCCCAACAGGAAGTTCCCTCTATTACCGTGAACCCTTCCGCCTGGCCGCGACGGCGCAAGATCGGCACTGGCGACGAGCAGAGCGTCGGCGTTTCTGGATGTTCCCCCGGCCCGGCATAAAAAGCCGCGCGAAAGGCGTCCATATCCGTCGGGACAGGTGAAAACGTGTTGGTTTCGGTGGCGAGTGACGCCGTGAAGATGCGCATGTCTCTAGATTCTCGTACCGCAATCTGCCCTTCGGCAGCTTCATTTCAGAATTTAATTAGCCGGGTAATTTTACCAGACTGTACCGCGGGCCGCGACCTGCTCAACCCGCGTTACAAAGCCGTTTCGATGGAAAACCATCCTGTCGAAAAGATTGCTGACAACGCAGGTGTGGTTCGGAACGACCTTGACCACATCGCCGATTTCAGGCCGGCCCGAGGCACAGCCGGATAGATCGACAACCGCATGTTCTTCCGAAAGCGAGATGATTTTCGCACCTTCATAGCCCTCGAGCAGCCCGTAATCGCTGAAACCCAGAAGATCCGAGGTCAGGGCCTTGGAGCCGCAATCCAGCACCGCCCGATCGGCTGTCGGTCGCGATACGACGGTGGCAAGAACATGCATGGCGAGATCGTCCGCCGTGCAATGTCCGGCGCGCAGCATGGCGCGATCATTATAGACATAGGTGCCGGCCCGATGTTCGGTGGCGGAAGGAACGAGATGGGCGGCGTAAAAATCCGGAGAACCGCCGCTGGATCGCACCGGGCAGTCCATGCCCTTTGCCGCCAGCAACGCCATGGTCTCGCGCAGGAAGTTTTCCACCGTCGCGGCTCCGCCCGGTGCCGGATAGGTCAAAATGCCCTTGAATGTGAGGCCCGGGGCTGCAGCGATCTTTTCCGCAAGCGCCCGTGCCGCTTCCGGCGTCTGCACACCGCAGCGCTTGCCGCCGGTGTCGCATTCGACCAGCACGGCAAGCGGCCTTGCGGCATCGAATGTATCGGCAAGGCCGGCAATCGTGACCGCGCTATCGGCAACCACGCTCAGCCGGCCGATGCGCGCATTCAGCGCCTTCAGCCGCGACAGCTTTGCTGCACCGAGAATATTATAGGTGATCAGAATGTCATCGAAACCGGCATCCGCAAAAACCTCCGCCTCACTGACTTTCTGGCAATTAATGCCGATGGCGCCGGCCTGAAGCTGCTGCTTTGCGACGGCGGGTATCTTGTGCGTCTTGATATGCGGCCGAAAGGCCTTGTCGTGATCATCCAGATAGGATTGCGCCTTGAGGATATTGGCGGCGAGCCTGTCCTCGTCGATGACAGGCATCGGCGTCGAAATCGCATTGAGGGGTGTGCCCGCATCAGGCCAGGGATAGGTCATCATTTACTCTCAAACATCGGCAAATTGGGCTTCAGGCCAGCGGCTTGTAGGCGATAACGTCCATTTCCACCTTGGCATCGACCATCAGCGGAGATTGCACGGTGGAGCGTGCCGGCGGATGATCGATGAAATATTTCTGGAAGACAGCGTTAAAGCTCGAAAAATCCCGGGCATCGTCCAGCCAGACATTGACCTTGACCACATCCGCAAGCGTACAATCGGCAAGCGCCAGAACATCCTTGATATTCGCAACCACCTGCTCGGTCTGCGCCACGATTCCGCCAGTCACGACCTCGCCATCGACGGTCGGCACCTGCCCGGAAACATAAACGAAATCGCCAGCCCGGACGGCCTTGGCAAATGGTCGCCGCTGTCCACCAGCCTGATTGTCCGCCGCCTCATATCGTATCAGTTTCGGCTTTTGCATAAGTCCTCGCAAATTATTTTCATAATTTCAGAAATTTTCGCGATTTGTAGCCGATTTCATGACACATTTCCATAAGCAATGTAAATTATTTAGCAATCGCGCACATTACGTGCAAAATCCGCTGCCACGCTTACCGCTGTTGATTATAGGAAAAAGTATTGCTCATGGTCCATATATGCCGTGATTCATGGGGGGCTGCAGACTTATCATGCGGCCCTCTGCGGCGCATTCGCCCTGCGTTACACTCGCCAAATTCGGTATCTACGGAATTTCCAACACATTCTTCAAAGAAAAAGTTTGCCGCGGCTAACCTCGGAGAAGAGGTTCTAAAAACGATAAAACAAAGATACGTCTCGCTTCGGCCGGCCCTTCAACCAACTCAACCCCGTGCGGAAAGCCGATCGCTCGCTGTCACTCTGTCCGTGATCTCGTGCGCGATCTTCTGCGCCTGCACACGAATATCCGGAACGGCGGTAATTTCCCAGAAGCGGCCCGCCGTCAGCGCACCGGCGGCGAAAAGACCGGGCCAGCTTCGTCCGTCAGTCCGAAGCAAACGGGACTGGCCGTCAACTTCTACACCGAGGCCGAAGGGATCGAGCAAAATAACGCCTTCACCGCGCATCGTTTCAAGAAGCCGCGAATGGCCGATGCCGGCCCGCTCCATTCCCGTGCAATTGACGACCCAATCGACCTGCAGCTCCTTCAATATCTGCGTATGCCTGCGGCGGTAACGCACGGCGATCCCCTCCTCTCCTTCTTCTATGGAGCGAAGGTAACCTGCATGAATTTCAAGAACACCATCTGAAAGCAACTTCCCGAAAGCGCGAGACACTTCCGGCGCGATACGGTGCCGATGGATGTTCCACCACGGCAAGGCATGCCGAAGGAACCGGCTGCGTTGCGCAGGTGTAAGACGTTGCCAAAGCGATTGAGTTTGCGGTCGCAAGCCATCCATGACGGTGCGCCATGGCGTCCCATCGCGCACCTGCTTGCGCAGAGCGTGCAGCAACCGGCTAATCTCCGTCGAGCCTTCAGGTAAATTCGGCCCCGCGGGCGGTGACGGTGGGCTGACATGCGGATGCGGCACCAGACCACGGCGGGACAGGACATGGATTGGCCCTTGATGTCCTTTTCCCCTCAGAGTCAAAACCTGATCGATCATCGTCAGGCCCGACCCCAGAATACAAATGCGATCTCCGGCTTTGATTTTGGACAACCATCCCGGCTGCCAGCAGTGGCCGATGATACGTTGCGGGCCCTCTTCTTCCCTTGCGACAGTTTGCACCGGCAAACTCGCCGCGCCGACACCCAGACATAGAACGACATTCTGCGCGCGCAGCTGCTCACCATTTTCCAGCGTAAAAGAAAATCCGCCTGTGCCATCCGGCCGACAGGCCGAAGCCTTGGCCCGAACGAAGTCCAGCCGGGCTCGTTGCTCCCTGCTTCTAAGCAAACCAGCCAGTCTGTCGCGAAGATAAAGACCGTAATCACCGCGCGAAGCGAACAGCAGGGGATTGTCCGCGATCCCGTTTTCCGCCAACCAGTCGACAAAGTCATCAGGCCTGTCAGGGAAAACACTCATTCGCCCGGCCGGCACATTCAGACGATGATAGGGCAGTTCCGTGCGATAGGCGGTGCCGCGCCCGAAATCCGAATCATCGCCGACGATAGCGATAGAGGCTTCCGCCGGCAGAGACGATAAAAGATGGGCGGCGGTACAGATGGCCGAAAAACCCGACCCGACGAGAGCGACATCATAGGACATTCATTCCTCCAACCTGCGACAGCTTGAAAAGCCAGACGACGGGTGTCGAACCCAACGATACTCTAGTCAACAAGTAGAGATTAAACAGATGCGAATGTCCACCCTTCACTTTCTACCGCCGGGATTATCGGAGCCATAGAAGATCAAACCCCAAAGTTAGCCGCGGCAAACTTCCGCACGGGACGGATATCTGGGGCGCCAAAAGACGCAACGACGCCCTTCATTATGATCGACAATGAGAAGTTAGCCGCGGCTAACCGTCAAACCGTCACAAAAAGCAAATGTGATTCTTCCACAATGCTTTAGCGGCACTTTCCAACCTGAGAAAAAAGCCTATTGCGCCAAAAAGAGAATCGGCGCTTATATCTCAGTTGCGGAAAAAACCGCCTTTTTCGAAAAAAACCGCTACTGCAATTTCGAGCGAAAGAAGACCGATGACACAGAGTGCCGATTTAAGACGTGCCGCAGGAGCACCCGACCTGACGAGTCTTATACAACAGCATTCGGCTGCGTTGTCAGCCCAATTGCAGGCTCATAATGCAAATACATTTTCACCGCACACCGAAAAGAGCATGCGCCATTTCTCGCCGGCGGAAACCGCACGGTTGATCGGCATCGGCGAAGCCTATCTTCGCCAGATCGCCGCCGAGCGTCCGGAGCTCGATGCGGCGCAGGCTTCCGGTCGTCGTTCCTATTCCGTCGAGGATATGGACGAGATCAGAAAATTCCTCGATCAGGGCGCGCGTAGCACACGCCGTTATCTGCCGCATCGTCGTGACGGCGAAGAGTTGCAGGTCATCGCGGTCATGAACTTCAAGGGCGGCTCGGGAAAAACCACGACATCTGCGCACCTAGCGCAATATCTGGCTTTGCGCGGTTACCGGGTGCTTGCCATCGATCTCGATCCGCAGGCCAGTCTGTCCGCTCTCTTCGGTCATCAGCCGGAGATTGATGTCGGTCCGAATGAAACGCTTTATGGCGCGATCCGTTACGACGAGGAACGCCGGCCGATCGCCGAGATCGTTCGTGGCACCTATATTCCCAATCTCCATATCGTTCCGGGCAATCTGGAGCTTATGGAATTCGAACACGACACGCCCCGCGCCCTGATGCGTCGCGCGCCGGGAGATACCTTGTTTTTTGCCCGCATCGGCCAGGCAATAGCGCAGGCGCAGAACTTCTATGACGTCGTGGTCATCGATTGCCCGCCGCAGCTTGGTTATCTGACACTTTCGGCGCTGACGGCCGCAACATCGGTTCTCGTCACCGTTCATCCGCAAATGCTCGATGTGATGTCGATGAACCAGTTCCTTGCCATGACCGGCGATCTTCTCGCTGAAATCGGCAGGGCGGGCGCGCGTTCCGACTACAACTGGATGCGTTACCTGATCACCCGTTTTGAACCGAGCGATGGGCCGCAAAACCAGATGGTCGCGTTCCTGCGCTCTATTTTCGGTGAAAACGTCCTCATCCACCCGATGCTGAAGAGCACGGCCGTCTCGGATGCCGGACTGACCAACCAGACACTTTTCGAAGTGGAAAGAACCCAGTTCACCCGGTCCACCTATGACCGCGCGCTGGAAGCCATGAACAACGTAAACGCTGAAATCGAAGGACTGATTAAAAAAGCGTGGGGTAGGGCAGCATGAGCAGAAAACAGATTTTCGCCAATCTCGGTACGCCGGGCGCCGACAGCAACGAGGCTGCCACCGAGCGGTCGCGTCCGCGTATCCGGCCCATCCTCGGTTCTCCGGAACTCGTGACGGATGTTCTGAATTCCCCGGTCGGCATGATCGGCCAGTCGCTCAACGAAGTATCGGAACGCGCCAAGCGCGCAGAAGAGATCGAAAAGCAGCTCGCGGAAGGTCTTACGATCGTTTCGCTCAACCCTGCCGATATCGATCCCTCTTTCATACCGGATCGCATGCCAGCCTCGGAAGAGGCGGATGCGGGTCTGGTAGAGGCCATTCGTGAACAGGGCCAGCAGGTTCCCATTCTGGTGCGCCCGCACCCCGAATTCCCGGGTCGTTATCAGGTCGCCTTCGGCCATCGTCGCCTGCGCGCCGTTTCCAGCCTCGGTATTCCGGTCAAGGCGGTCGTTCGTGATCTCAGCGACGAGCAGCTGGTGGTCGCCCAGGGACAGGAAAATAACGAGCGCCGCGACCTCACCTATATCGAAAAGGCACGTTTTGCCCAGAAACTGCAAATGCGGTTTCCTCGGGATACGATCATGGCCGCCATGTCGCTGCACAAGGGCGATCTCTCCAACATGCTTTCGGTTGTCGGCCGCATTCCCGAGGATCTGGTCGATCTGATTGGCCCGGCCCCGACTGTCGGCCGTCGTAACTGGATGGATCTTGCCGATCAGCTTTCCTCCTCGCAGGTCAAGGAAGCAGCCCGTGCCTATGTCAAGGACGCATCTGTTGCCGCCCTGCCATCGGAAGAACGTTTCAAGTCGCTTCTGGATTTTCTGAAGCCCAAGGCGCAGGCGAAAAAAACCGGCGTCTGGTCATCGCAAACCGGCGGTCGACTGGCAAAGGTGGTCGAAAGCGACCGCAAGCTGGATATCTCTATCGACAAGAACGAAGCCCCGGAATTTGCCGAGTTCGTTCTAGAACATCTTCAGACGCTGTTTGCCGAATACCGGTCCAAGCAGTGATTTTTAACTCGAACGACTAACAGGAGACGCATCACAAAAGAAAAAAGCCCCCGAACGTTGCCGCGCGGAAGCCTTTCTTTGATTTAAGCACCCGAAGAATCTCATTTCCGCGAATCATAGTCAAGAGTCTTGGCATCGAATTTTTCGGTGAGCGATTTTCTTTTGCCTTGTGAAAGGTGAAAGACATGGACAGCACATGTGTAACGACGCCCTTTGGGCGGCGAGCGATGTCGTTTGGCGTCCTCGCAACCCAGTTTGCCGCGCAGAAAAACAAGAAAATCGAAGCGGTCGATAAATGGAAACTCTATCGTTCGGTTTGCGAAGCCAGGCCATTGCTCGGCGTGACTGATCGCTCGCTCGCGGTTCTGAACGCGCTTTTGAGTTTTTATCCGAAAAACGAGCTTTCCAGCGAAGCCGGATTGGTCGTCTTCCCGTCAAATACGCAATTGTCACTCAGGGCCCATGGCATGGCTGAGCAGACATTGCGCCGGCATCTTTCGGCTCTTGTCGAGGCCGGTCTTATCATTCGCAAGGACAGCCCGAACGGAAAACGATACGCCCGCAAGCACAGGGGAGGGGAAATAAGCGAGGCCTACGGTTTTTCGCTGGCGCCGCTTCTTGCCCGCAAAGCGGAAATCGAGGGACTGGCCGAACGCATCGTCAGCGAGCGGCTCGATCTTCAGCGGCTTCGTGAAAATATCAGCCTTTGCCGCCGCGATATCCAGAAACTCTGCGAGATGATTGCCGCAAGCGGAGAAGTCGAAACCTTCGAAGGGTTTCAGACCCGCTATAATGGGATTGCCCGCTTTCTCGGCCGCAATTCCAAGCCTGCGGAGCTTCGGGAAATCGCCGGATTTTTGGCCTCTTTGCGCGCGGAAGTGACCAACTATCTGGAAAATATTGAAAAATCGGAAAAAACGGGCGGCAATGACTGCCAAAATGAGCGCCTCATAAAGAATTCAGAATCCGAATCCATATCTGAACGGCAAGATTTGCGCGAACCGGCAACCGTTGCACCTGCCAGCACGGCAAGCACCCAGCCGGCATATGTGGCACCCGTCAGTACAAAAGCTTCGCCGCAGTCAGCAAAGCCTGTTCTTCATAAGCAATTTTTTGTTCCTGATATTGTTTTGGTTTTGAAGGCTTGCCCGGATATCTCGCTCTATGCCCCAGGCGGAGCGGTTACCGGATGGCGCGATATCGAAGTGGCGACATCCGTCATCAAAACCATGTTCAACATCAGCCAGTCGGCGTATCAGGATGCGCTTGTCACATTCGGCCGACAGGGAACGGCAGCCATTCTCGCATGCCTTTTGCAGAAAGCGGACCAGATAAGCTCGCTCGGCGGATATCTGCGTAATCTGACCCGTAAGGCGCAGGAAGGCAGCTTCGATGTGCAGACAATGCTTCTGGCGCAGTTGCGAGGTCGTAAGGACACCATGGAGGCGAACATGCTTTCGTGAGTTCTCACGGGCCGCGGGAAATGGTCATCGCTTGCGGAAAAAGCAGACGGAAGTTACATTAACGCCGTTTCCGCAAGTAGAAAGAGATTCGCATGAGGCTGCTGTAGCAACAGTGTAGCCGGTGGATTTCTATGGTTAATGCAAGGTAATGAAAACTAAGTTCGATTTAGCTTTCGTTTGCGTTTTTCCATGATTGGTTTCAATCGCTTGAGTCGAGGGTGTTTTTCGTCGAAATGGCGACGAGAAGAGCGGAAAAGTGCAATCTGTATGCACGAAGCACCTGGCAAACCCGTGTTGGGTACTGAATGGAAGTCCATGCCCGAGCGCCACAAAACGGGGATAGGGCCCATCGGAAGTGACTGGACGGTGGGCTGACAAAGCTCCGCGCCGAGGGCGGCGAAGTTGAACTTTCTGCAAGGTCCTGCGTTTGGGCTCGATTGTTTGAACGGATGGCTGAGCTGATGAATTTTCCGGATGACATAGAACTGGCCGTCGCCCTCTACATGGCGGATAACGCTTTGCCCCGGGAAAGGGCTATCGAAAAGCTTCTGCGGGCGGAGCTCGAAAACACTGGCCATCTGCCCGGTGGTGAAGGGCGGCCACCGGAGATCGTCGGTGGGCAACCGAGCGCGGACTATGTTCAATATAGCTCCTACCTCGATGGGGATCGCTGACGAGCGGCGGAACCAAAGCGGGCGAGGGCTGTTTATGGCGCAACTAATTGTGCCAGGATATGCGTCCCATGTTTCCCAGATCATTTATTCTCTCAGCCGCACTCGCCGCGATGACGAGCCTGCCTGCAATTGCCCAGTCCCTCGAGGTCAGCACACTTGCGGTTTCCAGCGCCGACAGCATTCCACTTTCGCCAAAGGCTGCGACCCCGAACTACATTACCGACGTGTCTGGGAAGAAAGTCCGTCTGGTTGGGCCGCGCTTTTATCCCGACAGTGCGCGGGCGCTGGAGTTTCCCGGCCGAAGGTCGAACCCGCTTGCATCGGGCAGCGAAGAGGCTTTGTCGCAACGGTGAGGGGGCGTGGTGAGAAGATCGGTCGAAATCTTGCGGCGGAGGTGGAATGAGAACCGGGGGTGAGCTTCAACGACGCAAATCGGATGCGGAAAGCTGGATAAGGCAGGAGGGTCAGGACGCCGGCAAGGCCAGCTTCCCCGAATTGTTCTTCGATCTGGTCTTTGTTTTCGCGCTGATCCAGCTCTCCCACGCTCTGGCCAAGGATTTTGGGCCGACGGCCGCGCTTGAGGCTGGCATCCTGATATTGTCGCTCTGGTGGCTATGGATACACACCACCTGGATCACAAACCTGCTGAACACGGAAAAGGAGCCAGTCAGGATCCTGCTGTTCGTGCTGATGTTCGGCGGCGTTCTGCTGGCCATCGCGCTGCCGGAGGCTTTTGCGGAACAGGGCCTTGTCTTCGCCCTGATCTACAGCGTGATGCAGGTCGGTCGAAGCCTGTTCGCCCTCTATGCGTTCAGGGGTGAAGACCGGCAGTCTTTTCTGGTCTTCGTGCGCGTGACGATCTGGCTCGTGGTATCGAGCCTGTTCTGGCTGGCCGGTGGGCTCGTCGATCTGGCGGATCGCATTCTCCTGTGGGGCATTGCGCTTGCAATTGAATATGCCGGCCCCGCCTGCCGTTATGTCGTGCCGGGTGTAGCCTCGAGCGACGAGGACAGGCTGCATCTTTCCGGCGAGCATCTGGCGGAGCGATGTGCGCTCTTCGTCATCATCTGCCTTGGCGAAACGATCCTGACCACGGGACGCACGGCCACCGAATATATGAATTCGGGCCTGACATTCATCGTCTTCTGCTCCGCTTTCGTCAGTACCGTGGCGATGTGGTGGATTTATTTCCATCATGGGCAGGAAGAGGCGTCGAGAAAAGCCGAGAATGCCGAAGAAAAGGCGAAGATCGCCCATAATCTTTTTAACTACGGGCACTTGCCCATCGTGGCCGGTATCATCCTGACGGCGGTGGGTGAGGATTTTAGCCTCTCCCATGCGCGGGATGGCGCAACGATGCGCGAGGCGCTCGCCATTCTCGGCGGTCCGGTTCTGTTTCTGGCCGGCAATATCGGCGTCAAGATCGCCGTCGCCTATCAGCGACCGGTTTCGCATTTTGCCGGCGTGGCGGCGCTCTGCCTGCTTTTGCCGGTGCCGGGTATTCCGCTTTTCGTGCTGCAACTGGCAAGCACGGCAATTCTTCTGCTTGTGGCCCTTTGGGAATATTTGGCGCTGAAGAGGGCCGTCGCCAATGCCTGATCGCTGATCAGGCATTGACGAGATTGCGCGCCCTGTCGTTCCAGAGCCGAAGGCTGCGGGCATAGGCTTCCTCGAAGGGCAGAGCCATATCGTTGACCAGCATCAGCGCGATGGCTGCCGTCGAGATGATAATGGTTTCTGCCCTTTCGTCCCTTGCGGCACCCGTCCATACCGCCCGCCAATATTCGAAGGTTGTGAACATGGTCGGCATTTCGGCGGGCGGCGTTTCGCGTGCGGGAACGATGAATTCCACATCCCTGCCCTTTGAAAGACCGAAAATCCGGGTGCTGCGAAACGGCGTGAATTGCGCGAAATCCCGCGTATTGCCGAGAATGGCGAGGTTTTCCACCGAAAGCAGTCGCGCGGTGTCGCGATGAAGCTCCTGATAGGACGGGCGGGCGACGCCGATGATCGTGCTTCTGGCGCGAAGCGGATTGAGAAGATGCACGACCGTGTTGAGCGGCAGGCGCATCTCCAGAATGCCGTACAGGCCGAGCAGGCTTTGAAACTGCAGGGACAGACCACCGATCGGCAGGTAGGCGATGCGTTCCGAGGCTGTGGCTTTCGCCGCCTGCGAAAGCGAGTGGCAAAGGGGAATGCCGCAGGCCTGTGCTGCAAGTTCAAGCTTGCCGCCGTTTTCTCCCTGCCCCACATGCCCGTGCAGCAGGACGCTGTATCCCGCCATGGCGACAAGACGCGCGGAATGGAGGAACCACGGCGCATCTCGATGTTTCGGCGACATATAAGCGGGCCAGTCGAGATCCGCCGATGCGGGAGCTTGCTGGTCCCTTTCTATATGTCGCCACATGGCTTCAATGAAACCGGCAAGCTCCGCCGCGGTCACGCCGCGATAATTCATGGTTGCAAGCAGCGCGCCTATCTGTATCGGGTCGGCATCGCCATCGAGAATGATAGAGAGCGCGTCCATCGCTTCCATCTGGCTGAGCGGGCGGCTGTTGCCGATGCCCATCGCCGAGGTTGCGATATATTTGGCAAGCCTCTGCTGCGGATCGGCATTGTGGCCAATGCGCGCAAGACGGTCGGCGATGTTTTCCGGTGTCGGCTGACCTTCCAGAAGAACGCTGGGGCGAAGCGAAAGCGGCGGCGCCTTCATCAGCACGGGCCGCTCCCAGCCGCTTGCACTGGCATTGGCCGGGGCGGCGGGTTTTTCCTGCGAATAGTCGATAAGGTTCTCGGCCTCCGCCGCCAGCGAACGAATGCGCAGCCGCATGTTTTCGGCAAAGGGGGTGGGGCGCAGGCCCTGACCGGTGCGCAGAAAAAGCTGATCGCCATATCTTTCGCGCAGCTGCTGCAAGATGCGGCTCATGGAAGATGTCGGCAGTCCCATGCCCGCCGCCGCGCGGCTGACGCTGCCTTCCCGCAACAACGCATCGAAAGCGACAAGTAGTTTCAGCTGCCCAAGCCTGTCGGGCCTTGTCGTGGAAGCTGGTTCATCTTTTCTCTTGCCGGTTGTCATCTTGCGATTTTTTTACTCCGCCGCTTGTCCGGGGAGCCCTTTTTGCAATTTCTGGAATTTAGAACTGTTCGAAAACAAACGCGTTGCGCCCGCATTCCCTCCTAAATAAGTGGGGTTAAATTCTCAAGTTAAATGCGGGGGCATAACATGGAATTGAAGTACCGCGGCCGTGAAAAGTCCGCGACGGTAATAAAGGCCGGTCTTTCGGCAGCAATGGCGGGAACGGCCCTTAGCATTGCTCTGCCCGTTTTTGCGCAGCAGGCGTCTGAGGGGAACACGGTTCTTCAGCAGATCGTCGTCACCGCATCCGGTTTCGAGCAGAATGTGAAGGACGCTCCGGCCAGCATCACGGTTGTGACGCGGGAAGATCTGGAAAAGGGGTCCTATCGCGATCTGACCGATGCCCTGCGGGAAGTTCAGGGCGTATCCGTTACCGGCATTGCCAATGAAAAGGATATTTTCATTCGCGGTCTGCCCGGCGCTTACACGCTTGTTCTGGTTGACGGCAAGCGGCAGAGCACGCGCGATGCCCGCACCAACGGAAATTCCGGTTTCGAACAGAGTTTCGTGCCGCCGGTTTCGGCGATCGAGCGTATCGAAGTGGTGCGCGGGCCGATGTCCTCGCTTTATGGTTCGGATGCCATGGGCGGTGTCATCAACATCATCACCCGCAAGGTCGGCAATGTCTGGTCAGGTTCCGTCACCACCGAAGGCACGGTTCAGCAGCATTCCAAATTCGGCAATAGCGGCCAGGTCTCCTGGTACGCCAACGGACCGATCCTGAAGGACCAGCTCGGTCTGCAGCTCTGGGGCAGGGGCTTCACACGTGGCGAAGACCGTATTCTGAGCGGCACCACGGGCGCCAAGGAATATGATTTCAACGGTCGTCTGACGTTTACGCCGAACGAAGATCACGACATCTATCTCGAAGGAGGCAAGACGCGGCTGCGCCGCAGCGCCGAGCCTGGCGATACGCTGGCGGCAACCGACGCCAACGGCACCTACAATACCAATACGCGCGACCATTGGTCATTGTCGCATACCGGCCGCTGGGGGCCGACCACATCCGAATTTTCGTTCCAGCAGGAATGGGCGGAGCGCACCAACTTCACCAGAAATATCCGCACCGGCCGCGTGACAGAAAACCCGCGCTCGCCGGAAGTGCGCAACACCGTTCTCGACGGCAAGTTCACCACGCCGTTCGAATTGTTCGGCAACCACACGCTGGTCACGGGCGGACAATATTTCGAGGCGCGGCTGACCGACCAGAACCCGGGACGCCGCACCGGCCGCGACGAGACATTTTCGGCGACGCAATGGGCGCTCTTCCTTGAGGATGAATGGCGCATTGTCGATAATTTCGCACTGACGGGCGGACTTCGTCTCGATAATCACGAGAAATACGGCAATCATTTCAGCCCGCGCCTTTATGGCGTCTGGAGCGCGACCGAGGAACTGACCATCAAAGGCGGCATCTCTACGGGTTTCCGCGCCCCGGAAATCCGCCAGATCGCACCGGGTTATGCCTATACGACGGGTGGTGGCGGTTGCACCTATAGCCCGAGCGGCACCTGCGGCGTGATCATCGGCGATCCCAACCTCGAAGCGGAAAAGAGCACGAGCTATGAAGTAGCCGCGCTTTGGGACAATGGCGACGTCGCTCTCGGCGCCACCTATTTCTATACCGATTTCAAGGACAAGATTTCCAACGCGCTGGTGCTCAATCCGGATGGAACGCCTGCCCGCTGGAGCGAAGACCGCAACTATCGTCTCTGGTACAATTACAACATCGACGATGCGGTCATTCAGGGTGTGGAACTGACGGCGACATGGTATGCGACGCCGGACCTGACGCTGCGCGGCAACTATACCTATACGCATTCCGAACAGAAAACCGGCGAATATGAAGGCTTCCCGCTGGCGCGCACGCCGGAACATATGGCCAATCTGCGCGGCGACTGGGTGACCCCAATCGACGGTCTGGAAGCCTGGGCCTCGCTGAATTACCACGGATCGGAAATCAACGCCGGCCCGCGCATCGGCACCAACGGCACGCCTGTGACGATCAATGGCAAGGCGGGGCGTAAATATGAAGCCTACACCACGCTGGATATCGGCGCGAAATATGCGGTTGCCGAAAATGTCGACCTGAATGCCGCCATTTACAATGTCTTCGACAAGGATGTCGGCACCGACGATTTCAACACCGTCATGGAAGGCCGCCGTTTCTGGATCAGCATGACAGCGAAATTCTGATCCGTGGCCAACATTCACGAAATTTGGAGGCGCCTTTGGGCGCCTCTTTTTTTGGGCCATCGCCTATTGACCTCAACTATGGTTGAGGAATTATACCGGCTGCTCTTCACTATGTTTCCGCGTTTTCCGAGCGGAAATCGTTACGGAAGCAGGAGCCAGAATGGAAAATACCGTATTCAAGCACAGCCTGACGGTTGGGGAGGTTGCCCGCCGCAGCGGCATCGCCGTGTCCACCATCCATTTTTACGAGGCGAAGGGGCTGATCGAGGGCTGGCGAACCGCCGGTAACCAGCGTCGTTATCATCGCGCCGTCCTGCGGCGTATCGCCATCATCCGCATCGCGCAGCGGGCGGGTATACAGCTCAGCATCATCAGGGATGCGATGGCCGATCTGCCGCAGGATCGGGTGGCGACGACGGCCGATTGGCGCAGGTTTTCCCAATCCTGGCGGGAAATGCTGCAGCTTCGCATCAACAGCCTGATCATGCTGCGCGATCAGCTTACCGGCTGTATCGGTTGCGGGTGCCTTTCGCTGGATGATTGTCCGTTACGCAATCCGAACGATGTTCTGGCCGATGACGGCGCAGGTCCGCGCCGCCTCGTTTCTGCGGAATGAACGGGATTTCCGAACCGGAACGATTGGTCCTCACTCGGAATCGGCGGCAACCCAGACGCTGACGCTGCCGCCATTGGTGGGAAAAACGCCCTTGCCGCTCTCATCGAGGGTAATCCGTTCTTCACGGTGCCCGAGAAAGTCGCGCCAGACCGCCCCGGCGCGATCGGGACCGAGATCGATCTGCTTTTCCGCCGGCTCGCCATTCGACATCACCACCACGCAGCCCGGCGCATCGGCGGTGCCGTGGCGAATAAAGGCGATGCAGCTTGCATCGTCGAGAATATCCGTCTGGGCTCCGTTGGCGAAACGGCTGCGGGCTTCGATGAGTTTCGGCAGGCATTCAATGGCGGGCATATCGATTTTATACTCGTTGCCGTCATTGCCGGTGTCGGTGTAGCTCGTGCCGAACAGATCGGGATAAAAGACGCAGGGCACACCTTCTTCGCGCAGCAGGATGATCGCATAGGCAAGAGGTTTGAACCAGGGTTCCACCGGCGCTTCCAGCGATTGCAGCGGCTGCGTATCGTGATTGTCGACCAGCGTGACGGCATGGTCTGGAACGGCGGAGACAAGCGAACCATCGAAGATGCTGCGCATATCGAAATCGCCGCCCTGTTTCGAGGCGTCATGGAAGCTGTGATGAAGGGCGACATCGAAAAGCATCAGCTGCTTGTCGACGAGTTCGAGATAGCTTTTCAGCGCCTCGAGATCGGGGTGCCAATATTCCGCCACGACGAAAAGATCGGGATCGACCGTTTCGCGCATGTGGCCGACCCAGTCGCGGAAGAACCAGGCCGGAATATGTTTGGCGGCATCGAGGCGGAAGCCATCAACCTGCACCTGCTCGGAGAGCCAGCGGCCCCAATATTTTAGCTCTTCATAGACCGCCCGGTTTCTGAATTCGACATCGGCACCCATCAGATAATCGAAATTGCCGTTTTCCTGATCGACTTCCTCATTCCATTCCCCATCGCCATACTCATTGACGAGGCGGAAAATGCCGTCTTCGGTCGGTTCCTCGATGTGGTCGACACCGCTGAAGCACTTCAGGTCCCAGATGAATTTGGAATGTTTGCCGCTGCGGCCGGGAAAGGTGAAACGCGTATAGGCCAGCGCCTGAAAGTCTTCATCATCGATCTCGGTACGGTCTTCGGGATTGACGCGGCGAACCCGCACCTTCTCCTTCTCATCCGCACCCATCTTGTGATTGAGAACCACGTCATGAATGACGCGGATGCCGTTTTCCTTCAGCGTCCGGCCCGCATGTTCGAGGGCGTCGCGATCGCCATATTTGGTGGCGACGGTGCCCTTCTGGTCGAATTCACCGAGATCGAAGAGATCGTAGGTATCGTAACCCACCGAATAACCGCCTGCGGCACCCTTATAGGCCGGTGGCAGCCAGATATCGGTGATGCCCATTTTCGCAAGGCTTTCGGCCTTTTCGGCCACCTCGCTCCATAATTTCCCTCCGTCCGGATAATACCAATGGAAGAACTGAAGCAAGGTGCGTCCGGCCATATTTCCCTCACAGTCGTTAGCAGGTCGCGCCATAAACGGCCCGGCGGCGAAAGGGTTCCGCCGCCGGCCATACGCGATCTGCAATTGTGAGGCCGGTGGCCTGTCCGTATATTAGCCGGCTATGTCGAGAAGGGCTGCGCCCGCCTGCAGATAGTCGCCTTCCTTGACGATCAGGCGAACTTTGCCGGCCTTGGTGGCGACAATCTGCGTCTCCATCTTCATGGCCTCCATAACGGCCAGAAGATCGCCTTGCGAAACTGCATCACCGTCTTTTACCTTGAAGGACTGCAGCGTGCCGGAAACCGGGGCGGTGATTTCGCCTTCCTTTTCCTTGGTGGCGGCGGTGCCGGGAGCAGCCGCGCTGCCGCCGCTAACCGCACCGAGGCTGGAGAGCAGCAGGCTGGGCAGACCGACCGATACACGCTTGCCGTCGATTTCCAGAAAAGTGCGGGTGACGGAAGGGTCTTCGGCCGGTGCCGGGCGCTCCATGGCATCCGGCATGGCGGCGAAATCGGTCTCGATCCAGCGGGTGTGAACCTTGAAACCGTCGGTGCCGACGAAGTCTTCGGTCTCGATCGCGGCGCGATGGAAGGGCAGCACCGTGGCGATGCCTTCGATGCGGAACTCCTTCAGCGCGCGGCGCGCGCGGCGCAGGACCTGCTCGCGGTCGGCACCCGTGACGATCAGTTTCGCCATCAGCGAGTCGAATACGCCCGGCACGCTGGAGCCGCTGACGACGCCGCTATCCACGCGAATGCCGGGACCGGAAGGTGCGTTGAAAACCGAGATCGACCCGGGGGTCGGCAGGAAGCCCCGGCCGGGATCTTCGGCATTGATGCGGAATTCCATCGAATGGCCACGCGGTTCCGGCGTTTCGAGGACCCGCAGCTTTTGGCCTTCGGCGATGCGGAACTGTTCGATGACGAGATCGATACCGGTGGTTTCCTCGGTAACGGGATGTTCCACCTGCAGGCGCGTATTGACCTCGAGGAAAGAAATCGTGCCATCGACGCCGAGCAGGAATTCGACGGTGCCGGCGCCGGAATAACCAGCAGCGGCGCAGATAGCCTTGGCAGCGGCATGGATTTTCTGCCGCTGTTCGTCGGAGAGGAACGGGGCGGGAGCCTCTTCGATCAGCTTCTGGTTCCGGCGCTGCAGCGAGCAGTCGCGGGTGCCGAGGACGAGCACATTGCCATGCTTGTCGGCCAGAACCTGCGCCTCGATATGGCGCGGCCGGTCAAGGAAGCGCTCAAGGAAACATTCGCCGCGACCGAAGGCGGCCGTTGCCTCGCGCACGGCGGATTCGTAGAGATCGGCGATCTCTTCCATCTTCCACGCAACCTTCAGACCGCGACCGCCGCCGCCATGGGCCGCCTTGATGGCGACGGGCAGGCCGTGTTCTTCGGCGAAGGCCGTGACTTCGGCAGCGGAAGAAACCGGGCCGTCACTGCCGGCGACCAGAGGTGCGCCGACGCCGGTGGCAATGCGCCGTGCCTCTACCTTGTCGCCCAGTGCCTCGATGACATGCGGGTCGGGGCCGATCCAGATGAGGCCGGCATCGAGAACGGCACGCGCAAATTCGGCGCGTTCGGACAGGAAACCGTAACCGGGATGAATGGCATCCGCGCCGGCGCGTTTGGCAATCGCAATCAGCTTGGCGATATCGAGATAGGTCTCGGCCGGCCGCACGCCCTCCAGCGCATAGGCCTCATCCGCGAGCCGGACGAAGAGTGCATCCTGATCGGGATCGGCATAAACGGCGACCGATTGCAGGCCATAATCGCGACATGCGCGGATGATGCGGACCGCGATCTCGCCGCGATTGGCAATCAGCACTTTTTTCATCGCTCTTCTCCTCGGAATTCTATGTTCTTGGCCGCGATTTCGGCGAAGGGGCCAATCGGGCGGAATTTGATTTTGGCGTTGACGGGGATTTGTCCCGCAAGATCGAGATGGTATTCGGCGACAGCGCCGATAACGGGATAACCACCGGTTAGCGGATGGTCGGCAAGGAAGAGAACCGGCTGGCCGCTATGGGGAATCTGGATCGCTCCCGTCGCGGTGCCTTCGCTCGGCAATTCGGCGCTGTCCTTGCGCTCCACCGGCACGTCGCCGGCAAGGCGGATGCCCACCCGGTTCGATTGCGGCGTGACCTGCCAGAGCTGGCCGGTCAGCGTCTCGATGCCCTTCTGCGTGAACCAGTCGGTGCGCGGTCCGAGAACGACGTCCAGCGTGACGACCTCACCCATTGCCGGCGCTTCGAAGGCCGGAACCTCGTCGATCGATACGCTGGAAAGGCCGGTCTTTTCGCCCTTGAGCGAAAGGATGGCGCCTGCACCAACCGGCTCTGGGCCGACGACAGCCAGCGTATCCGTTGCGAAACTGCCGAGCACCGGCTCGACATCGAAGCCGCCGCGCACCGCAAGATAACAGCGCATGCCCTTTGGCGGGTGGCCGAAGGTGACCACATCACCGGGTTCGAGCGGCATCGGGCCATGGGTCTTTGCCGCAAAGCTGCGATCTGCCGTGGTGATGGTGACGGGGCAGGGGGCGCCTGCAATGCCGATGACGGCGCGGCTCGTGCTTTTAAAGGAAAATCCGCCGAGCGTCAGTTCGAGACAGGGCGTGTTGACGGGGTTGCCGACGATGCGGTTTGCGGCATTGAACGCGCCACGATCCAGCGCACCGGAGGCCGACACGCCCTGTCCGGTCTGGCCGAAGCGGCCGAGATCCTGGAAGATGGCGGGCATGGGGGCTGCGAGCACCTCGAAATGCGGGCCTGCTTTTACCCGGTCTTTCCCGGCGCTGCGCGGTGCTGAGACGGGGATGTCGACCGTTTTGCCGGCCTTGTCCATGTCGAAGAAACGCACGCGGTAACCTGGCTGAAAAAGCGCACCGGGATCGCGGTCTATATCCCACATCTTGACCGGCGTGGTGCCGATGATCTGCCAGCCGCCGGGGCTGTTTTGCGGGTAGACGCCGCTGAAGGCGCCGGCCAGCGCCACCGAACCTGCCGGAATGCGGGTGCGCGGGCTTTGCCGGCGTGGCACATGCAGCGCCGGATCGCCGCCGACCAGATAACCGAAGCCGGGAGCGAAACCGCAAAAGGCCACGGTGAATTCGCTTTCGGTGTGGCGGCGGATGACTTCTTCGATGCTCATGCCGGTCAGTTCGGCAACATCGGCAAGGTCCTCACCATTATAGTGGACGGGGATTTCCACGAGATTGTCCGAAGGCGCGATTTTTGCCGAGAGATCGCGGCTTGCCAGTCGCGCGGCCAGCGCTTCGGCACCGATCTTCTCAGGGCGAAAGCGGATCATCAGGGTGCGGGCAGCCGGCACCGTCTCTTCGATACCTTCGACCGGATCGCTCTGAAGTGAGGCGAAAAGCGCCAGCGTTTCATCGAGATCGGCGAGTTCGACAAGAATGGTGGTGAGGCTGACGGGGAGAAAACGCATCATGTCCTCACGCGTGATAGGCTGAATCGGGAATGTCGGTGATGAACATGTGCCCCGGCGCATGGGTGATCGCAAAGGGTACGCCCGACGCCATCACGGCGGCCTGGGGTGTGACGCCGCAGGCCCAGAACACCGGAACTTCGCCCGGCTCGATCCGCACCGCATCGCCGAAATCGGGCTTTGCAAGATCGGTAATGCCGATCTCTTCCGGTGCGCCGACATGCACGGGTGACCCGTGTACGGCCGGAAAACGTCCCGAAATGGTCGCAGCATCGGCCACGCGTGAGGCCGGGATCGGCCGCATGGAAACGACCATATTGCCCTTCAGCCGACCGGCCGGGCGGCAGGGTCGGTTGGTGAGATACATCGGCACATTGCTCTTGTCGGTCATATGGCGGATTTCGATGCCCGCTTCCACCATCGGCGTTTCGAAGGTGAAGCTGCAGCCGATCAGGAAGGCGACGAGATCATCGCGCTCCGCCCAGGCTGCGGTGGCGTCGGCCGTTTCCTCGACGAGCTTGCCGTCCCGCCAGATGCGGTAGAGCGGCAGGTCGGTTCTCAGATCAGCGCCGGGCGCGAGCAGCGTTGTCGGCGAACCGGGATCGGAGACATCCAGCACCGGGCAGGGTTTGGGATTGCGCTGCGCGTAAAGCAGGAAATCGAAGGCCCAGTCGCGCGGCAGCACGATCATGTTCGCCTGCGTGAAGCCGGGCGCAATGCCGGAAGTTGGGGCGACGAGGCCGCCGCGATAGGTCGCACGGGCCTTTCGTGCGGCGTCGGCGTCCGTGTGGTTGAGATAGGATGTCGGTATCGTCATCGGCTATCCTTTCAACGATTGGATGCGAAAGAGCGGATGTCGATACCATCAGCCTCGAAACGGCGGCGGATTTCCTGGGCGATGGCGACGGCACCGGGGCTGTCGCCGTGCACGCAGATGGATTGCGCCTCAATTTTTATGATGCTGCCATCGATGGCCTCCAGCGTGCCTTCGCGGGCAAGCTGCACCATGCGGTTGGCGATTCTGGCCGAGTCATGCAGCACGGCACCGGCTTCGCGGCGGGAGACGAGTTGGCCCTGAGGCGTATAGGCGCGATCCGCGAAAGCTTCTGCGACGACGGCAAGACCTGCCTTGCGGGCAAGATCGAGGATGGGCGCGTTCGCAAGACCCATCAGCACCAGCGAAGGATCGATGGCCTTGATGCCGTCGATCACGGCCTGCCCCTGTTTCGCATCATTGGCGATGCGGTTGTAAAGCGCGCCATGCGGTTTCACGTAACGCACCGTTGTGCCGGCAGCGGCGGCGACGCCTTTCAGTGCGCCGATCTGGTAGATGACATCGGCGATCAGTTCTTCCGAGGTCGCGTCCAGATCGCGGCGGCCGAAGCCGACGCGGTCCGGATAGGAGACATGGGCGCCAACGACCACGCCTTTTTCGGCGGCGGCCTTGACGGTGCGGTAGATACCGGCCGGATCGCCGGCATGAAATCCGCAGGCGATGTTGGCGCTGGAAACGATGGCGAGCATCGCCTCATCATCTCCCATGCGCCATGCGCCGTAACTTTCGCCAAGATCGCTGTTGAGATCGATAGCGGCCATGTTTGCCTCCCTTTAGAGCATTTCCAGCAAAAGTGCGTAGCGGTTTTGCGTCCGGAAAATGCGTACAAACACTAGTTTATTACAGGCCGAGCAGGCCGAAGATGGTGCCGGCGGACTTGTAGCCCATGTACCATGTCAGTGCGCAGGTCAGAACGCCAAGCACAAGCAGGATGCGCGGGTAACGATAGCCGCCCATCAGGTCTTCGCGTTTCCATGCGGCGAACAGGAAGATGCTGAGGCCGATGGGCAGGATGAGGCCGTTCAGGCCGCCGACGAAGACCAGCATGGCGGCGGGCGGCGTGGTGATCAGCAGGTAGCAGACGAGCGAGACGGCGATGAAAACGATCGTCGCCATGTTGCGGGCGCGTTCGGTCATGTCCTGCTTGAAGACGGGCAGGAATGAAACGGAAGTATAGGCCGCGCCGATGACGCTGGTGATGGCCGCTGCCCAGAAGATGATGCCGAAGAGCCGGAAGCCGAGATCGCCCGCGGCCGAACGGAAGGCCTGTGCGGCCGGATTGGCGGCCTGGCCCGACGTATCGATGATGACGCCGCTGGCGACGACGCCGAGAATGGCGAGGAACAGCACATAGCGCATGACGCCGGTGACGGCGATGCCGGTTAGCGCCGCGCGGTTGACGGCAGGCAGGTTTTCAATGCCGACCATGCCCCGGTCCAACAGCCGGTGCGCGCCGGAATAGGTGATGTAGCCGCCGACGGTGCCGCCGACGATGGTGGTGATGGTCGCGAAATTGATCGTATCCGGCATGAAGGTCTGGCGGAAGGCGTCACCCACCGGCGGTGCGGAAACGAAGGCCACATAAAGCGTCAGCACGATCATCAGGATGCCGGCGAAGATGATGAACCGGTCGACGGCAAGGCCCGCGCGTTTGGAAACGAAGATGGCGATGGAAAAGACCGCGCTGATGGCGCCGCCGATTTTCGGGTCCAGCCCGAAAATGGCATTCAGGCCAAGACCGGTGCCGCCAATATTGCCGATGTTGAAGAACAGGCCGCCGATAATGACTAGAATGGCCAGAAGATAACCGGAACCGGGAATGGCGGCATTGGCAATATCGGATGCGCGCATGCGCGTCAGTGTGACGATACGCCAGATGTTGAGCTGGACGACGAAGTCGATGAGGATGGAGGCGAGGATGCCGAAGGCGAAGGCGGCACCGAGCTGGGTGGTGAATGTCGCCGTCTGCGTGATGAAGCCGGGACCGATGGCGGATGTCGCCATCAGGAAGATCGCCCCCATCAGGGATGCGCGTTTTGACATTTTCATATCGGCAGTCGGGGTGAGCTTTTTCTGCTCCATGGATTTTCTCCGCTCCTGTCGCAATCCGCCCCTCGCGGATGCTTTATGCGGACGATCTTGTCCTGTTCTGCGAAATTGTCAACTTTGTTCAACAATATAAAGTTATCGTTCTTTCATTTTGTCCATTTGTTGGACGTAATGAGCAGGATTTAATCACGTTTTTTTCGTGCTTTGCTAATGCTTTGTGCTATGGGCAATCATGCCGTGTCCGAACATGCCTGTCACGGAATTCCCGATGCTGCATTGCTCTTAAGGAAAGGAGCGCCATGACCGAAACGATAGAGGGTCTGCCGCTTGCGGATCGATTGGCCAAGGGTATTCGCACCCTGCTGATCTCCGGCGAGTTGATGCCGGGACAGCGCCTATCAGAGGCAGCCTTCAGTGAACGTTTCGACGTCTCGCGCAATTCGCTGCGCGAAGCTTTCCGGTTGCTGACCAAGGACGGGCTTCTGCGCCACGAGGCAAATCGCGGCGTGTTCGTCGCCGTTCCCACCATGTCCTCGGTCATCGATATTTATCGGGTGCGACGCATGGTGGAATGCGGCGCGCTTCGCCAGGCCTGGCACAAGCATCCCGCAATCAAGACGATGCGGGCAGCGGTCGAGGACGCCAAGGTCAAGCGTGAAGATGCAGACTGGCTGGGTGTGGGCAGCGCCAACATGAAATTTCACGCCGCCGTTGTCGATCTTCTCGACAGCGCTCGCCTCAGCGATTTTTACGAGCGTATCGCCGCTGAACTCAGGCTTTGTTTCGGTTTGCTGAAAGATCCCGAACAGCTTCATTCCCCCTTCGTGGACATGAACAGCAAGATCCTGTCGCTGATGGAAGAGGGCAAGGCGCAAGAGGCCGGCGACGAGATGGAAATCTATCTCAATCTTTCCGAGCGGACGGTTCTGAAGGCGCTTGAACGCGCCGTCGAACACGCTTCCTGACATGACGGACGGCAGGGGAGAAAACGACCCTTGCCGCTCCAGCCATTTTTTGCATCCGCAGCCGATTGCCAAGTTTGCTGCGCTGCGTCATCAATGCTGACATGACGCTTCGCGACCTGACCATTCTCGTTATCGACGAAAACGCGATCCGCGCCTCCATCATCGAGGAGGGGCTGCGCGAGGCCGGTTATCATCGCGTCACCGTTATCCATGAGGTGAACGGGGTGGCGCGCACCATCGAGACGCTGCAGCCCGATGTCATCTTCATCGATCTCGAAAATCCCAATCGTGACATGATGGAGCATCTGTTCCAGCTTACCCGCACGGTCGGGCGGCCAATCGCCATGTTTGTCGATCGTTCCGATACCGCTTCCATCGAGGCGGCCGTCGAGGCGGGCGTTTCCGCCTATGTGGTGGACGGGCTGAAGAAGGAGCGTGTCAAACCCATTCTCGATATGGCGGTCAGCCGCTTCAATGCCTTCAGCCGTCTGCAGCGGGAACTTGCCGAAGCGAAATCGGCGCTTGAGGAACGCAAGGTCATCGAGCGTGCCAAGGGCATTCTGATGAAGATGCGCGGCCTTTCCGAAGAGGAGGCCTTTGCGCTTTTGCGGCAAACGGCGATGAACGAGAAGAAGAAGATTTCCGAGATCGCGCAAAGCGTGGTCACCGCGGCCGGTCTGTTGATGTGACGAACCGCCGGTCGGACAGTGTGGAGTGAATGATATGGCGGCACCGGAAAAAACGGCCGGATCAGACAGCGGAGTAACACAAGCACCGGCAATCGTCGGCAGCGACCGGCAGAAAATTCTGCGTGCCGGCTTTATTCCGCTTGTCGACGCATCCGTCCTGATTGCTGCGGCCGAATTCGGTTTCGCAGAACGCGAAGGCCTTTCGCTCGATCTCGTCAAGGATGTTTCCTGGGCGAATGTACGCGACCGGCTGGCGTTTCGGCAATTCGATATCGCCCACATGCTGTCGCCGATGCCCGTCGCCTCCATGCTCGGGCTCGGCTCCAATCCGTCGCCGACGATCACGCCCTTTTCACTCGGACGCGGCGGCAATGCGATCACGCTTTCGACCCGGCTGTTTGCACGGATGAAGGATGTGACCGGGCTTTCCGAAACGGCGGGAGCGCTCGAAAATGCCGAGGCGCTGAAGCGGGTGCTCGATGATATGCGCGCCCGCGGCGAACCGACGCCGACGCTCGGCATGACCTATCCGTTTTCATCGCATAATTACGAGTTTCGCTACTGGCTTGCCGCCGGCGGCATTCACCCGGATCACGATGTCAAGCTTGTGGTCGTGCCGCCGCCATTGACCTCGGATGCGCTTGCCGCAGGGGCCATTGACGGTTTCTGCGTCGGAGCGCCGTGGAACATCGTCGCCGCCGAGCGCGGTGTCGGCCGGATCGTTGCGGCCAAGCAGGATTTGTGGCCTTCCGCACCGGAAAAAGTCATCGGCATGCGGCCCGAATGGGCGGAAAACCAGCAGGAAACGGTCGGACGGCTGCTGACGGCGCTCGATGCCGCCGCGCGTTGGTGCGACCTTGCCGAAAATCACGATGATCTCAGCGCCGCCCTTGCCGATCCCCGTTATATCGGCGCACCGGAAGGTATCATCCGCCGTGTGCTTGCCGGTGAATTCAGCATCGACAGCCAGGGCAACCGCCGGGTGATCGACAATTATTTCATCTTCCACGGCGGTCACGCCAATTATCCGCGCCAGAGCCAGGCATTGTGGATCTACAGCCAGATGATCCGCTGGGGGCAGGCCGAGTTTTCACAGGCCGGTGTGGAGGCCGCCCTGTCTGCCTACCGGCCGGATATTTATCGGGCGGCGCTGGGCGACGCCAATGCACCTGACGATGCCGATATCCGCATCGAAGGGCAGCAAGAGCAGGACCGTTTCGTGGATGGCCTCGTATTCGATCCCGCCGACATTCCAGGTTACGTAAACGCCTTTTCCGTGCGCACCGCCGCACCGTTTTCTCCGACTTCAGGCGAGACGTAAGCGGCGTCATGCCTTGCGGGCTGCGCAAATTTCAAGCGCGGAATTCTTCTCTTTGCACAAATGGAAGACAGAAAATGCGCTGGTTAAAATTTAATCAGTAGATAGATTTATAAAAATACTCTTTTATTTTCAATAATATAATCTGGTTTTTATAAACTGGCACGCCTCTTGCTTCTTGTTTTTTGCACCGGTCAACGGCGATCGGGGCAAGCAAGGCGCGGCATAGGCGCTTTCACAAGACACAGACGTCGCAAGGTTTTGCTGCCCGGAACACCTCCCGTTCCGCAGGCGCAAACACCGAGCGGCGTTTTTTTATTTTCAGGTTTTTTCGCAAGCGAAAGCGTCACCCGCAGAGGTGGCCCAATAAGGGGAACATGCGAATGAAAAAGATATTCTCCGGCGATGTCAGCCGCCGCTCGATACTGAAGACGACAGCCACCGCCGCCCTTGTCAGCGCCGTGCGCGTGGCCTTTCCGTCCGGTGCTTTCGCAGCCACCGCTGAGCCCGAGGTGAAAGGCGCGAAAATCGGCTTTATCGCGCTCACCGATGCCGCCCCGCTCATCATTGCGGCGGAAAAGGGCCTGTTCGCCAAACACGGCATGCCGGATGTCGAGGTTCTGAAACAGGCCTCCTGGGGTGCGACGCGCGACAATCTCGTGCTCGGCGGTGCATCGAACGGCATCGATGGCGCACATATCCTGACGCCCATGCCCTATCTCATGCATACCGGCAAGGTGACCCAGAACAATGTGCCGGTGCCGATGACCATCCTCGCCCGCCTCAACCTCGACAGCCAGGGCATTTCCGTCGCCAAGGAATATGCCGAAACCGGCGTTCAGCTGGATGCCTCCAAGCTGAAGGCGGCTTTCGAGAAAAAGAAGGCCGAAGGCAAAGAAATCAAGGCCGCCATGACCTTCCCCGGCGGCACGCATGATCTCTGGATCCGCTACTGGCTGGCCGCCGGCGGCATCGACCCGGACAAGGACGTCTCAACCATCGTTGTTCCGCCGCCTCAGATGGTCGCCAATATGAAGGTCGGCAATATGGATGTCTTCTGTGTGGGTGAGCCCTGGAACGAGCAGCTCGTCAATCAGGGCATCGGTTTTACTGCCTGTACCACCGGCGAACTGTGGAAGGGCCATCCGGAAAAGGCGCTCGGCATGCGCGCCGACTGGGTGGAAAAGAACCCCAATGCCACCAAGGCGCTGCTGATGGCCGTGATGGAGGCGCAGCAATGGTGCGATGAAATGGCGAACAAGGAAGAAATGTCCACCATCCTCGGCAAACGCCAATGGTTCAACGTGCCGCCGAAGGATGTGCTTGGCCGCCTGAAGGGCAATATCAATTACGGCAACGGCCGCGTGCTGGAAAATACCGGCCTGCAGATGAAGTTCTGGCAGGACCATGCCTCCTATCCCTTCCGCAGCCACGACAGCTGGTTCATCGCAGAAAACATCCGCTGGGGCAAATTCGCACCCGATACGGATGTGAAAGCGCTGGTGGAAAAGGTGAACCGTGAGGATATCTGGCGCGCGGCGGCCAAGGATCTCGGCGTTGCCGATCTTCCCGCCTCCACCTCGCGCGGCAAGGAAACCTTCTTCGACGGCAAGGTCTTCGACCCGGAAAATCCGTCGGCCTATCTCGAAAGCCTGTCCATCAAGGCGGCCTCCTGAGGAGGAGACCCGGGGTATCGCCCCTCATCCGCCAGATGCGCTGCCCAACCGGCGCGACTGAAGACCGGATGAGGGGCGAGCCCCAGACCGCAACCGAAATCAAGAGGAAACGCCCATGTCCGCATTGGCCCGAAAATTCAACGAAGAGCCGCAGCAGCCGATAGCGCAGAAGGCAAACGTCGTGTCGCTTGCGCCGAAACAGTCGCCGCGGATCGATCTGCGCAAATGGGGTGCGGCCGCTGCCCGCAACATCGTGCCGCCATTTGTCGTTCTCGCCATTCTGCTGGGCGTCTGGCAATTGCTCTGTTCCGCCCCCGGCTCATCGCTGCCGCCGCCGAGCCAGGTTTTCGAGGAGAGCTACGATCTCATCGTATCGCCGTTCTTCCATAATGGTTCGCAGGATATCGGCCTTGGCTGGCGCGTGCTGGTCTCGCTGGAGCGTGTGGCTTACGGTTTCGGCCTTGCCGCCATTGCCGGTATCATTCTCGGCGCTGTCGTCGGCCAGTCGGTCTGGGCCATGCGCGGTCTCGATCCGATCTTCCAGGTGCTGCGCACCGTGCCGCCGCTTGCCTGGCTGCCGCTTTCGCTGGCCGCCTTTCAGGACAGCAATCCTTCGGCCATTTTCGTGATCTTCATCACGTCCATCTGGCCGGTCATCATCAATACCGCAGTCGGCGTGCGCAATATTCCGCAGGACTACCGCAACGTGGCGCAGGTGCTGCGACTCAACCAGCTGGAATTCTTCTTCAAGATCATGCTGCCTTCGGCGGCACCCTACATCTTCACCGGCCTGCGTATCGGTGTCGGCCTTTCGTGGCTCGCAATCGTCGCGGCGGAAATGCTGACCGGCGGCGTCGGCATCGGTTTCTTCATCTGGGATGCGTGGAACTCCTCGCGCTTGCCCGACATCATCGTGGCGCTCGTCTACATCGGCGTCGTCGGCTTTGTGCTCGACAAGCTGGCGGCGGCGCTCGGCAAGGTCATCACCCGCGGCGCTGCGGCAAATTAAGAGGGCGACGATCATGAATGCTTATCTGAAGCTCGATCACATCGACAAATATTTCGACAAAGGCGGTTCGCGCGCCGAGGTGCTGAAAGGCATCAATCTCACCATCGAAAAAGGCGAATTCGTCTCCGTCATCGGCCATTCCGGTTGCGGCAAATCCACCATGCTCAATCTCATCGCCGGACTGACGAAAGTGTCTGCCGGCGCGGTGCTTCTCGAAAACCGCGAGGTCAACGAGCCGGGTCCGGAGCGCGCCGTCGTGTTCCAGAACCACAGCCTGCTGCCTTGGCTTTCGGTTTATGAAAACGTCAATCTCGCTGTCGAGAAGGTCTTTCGCAATAGCAAGACCCGCGCCGAGCGGCATGACTGGGTCATGCGCAATCTCGATCTCGTGCAGATGGCCCATGCCAAGGACAAGAAGCCTTCGGAAATTTCCGGCGGCATGAAACAGCGCGTCGGCATTGCCCGCGCGCTCGCCATGGAGCCCAAGATCCTGTTGCTCGACGAGCCATTCGGTGCGCTGGACGCGCTGACCCGTGCCCATCTCCAGGACGCGGTGATGGAAATCCACGCCCGGCTTGGCAACACCATGGTCATGATCACTCATGATGTCGACGAGGCGGTGCTGCTTTCCGACCGTATCGTGATGATGACCAACGGTCCGGCAGCCCACATCGGCGAAGTGCTGGAGGTGCCGCTGGCACGCCCGCGCAACCGCATCGAGCTCGCATCCGACAAGACCTACCTCAAATGCCGCGAGGCCGTGCTGAAGTTCCTTTACGAACGTCACCGCTTCGTCGAAGCCGCGGAGTAACAATCATGACGCAAAAACTCGTCATCATCGGTAATGGCATGGCGCCGGGGCGCATGTTGGAAAACCTGTTCGAAACCGCTCCCGGCCTTTACGACGTCACCATTTTCAACGCCGAGCCGCGCGTCAATTACGACCGCATCATGCTCTCGCCGGTCCTCTCGGGCGAAAAGAGCTACGAGGACATCGTCATCCATGATGACGGCTGGTATGCGGCCAATAACGTCACCTTGCACAAGGGTGCCAAAGTGACGGGCATCGACCGGGACAAAAAGACCGTCACCAGCGAAAACGGCATCACGGTTTCCTACGACAGACTGGTGATCGCCACCGGTTCCCTGCCCTTCATCATCCCCGTCCCCGGCCATCAGCTTCCGGGCGTGCTCGCCTACCGCGATCTCGACGATGTGACGAAGATGCTGGCGATCGCCGAGGGCAAGGGCCGCGCCATCGTCATTGGCGCCGGTCTCCTCGGGCTGGAAGCCGCATATGGTCTCAAGCGCCAGGGCATGGATGTGACCGTCATCCACCTGATGCCGACGATCATGGAGCGCCAGCTCGATCCGGCAGCGGCCTATCTGTTGGAAAAGGCGCTCACCGAGCGCGGCATCGACATCATCACCAAGGCCAATACCAAATGCATTCTCGGTGAGGAAAAGGTCGAAGGCATCGAGCTGGAGGACGGCCGGATCATCAAGGGCGACATGGTCGTGATGGCGGTCGGCATTCGCCCGGCTTCCGGTCTTGCCAAGGACGCTGGTCTCGCCGTCAATCGCGGCATCGTCGTCGATGACGGCATGATGACCTCGGACGCTTCGATCTACGCGCTCGGCGAATGCGCCGAGCATCGCGGCATGTGCTACGGGCTGGTTGCACCGCTTTACGAATCGGCGCGGGTACTGGCCGACCGTCTCTGCGGCGGCTCGGCCGAATATCACGGCTCCGTCACCAACACGAAACTGAAGGTTACCGGCATCAACCTGTTTTCCGCCGGTGATTTCGCAGAAGGCGACGACCGCGAGGAAATCGTGCTGCGCGATGCCACCGCCGGTGTCTATAAGCGCCTGATCCTCAAGGAAAACCGCATCATCGGCGCGGTGCTTTACGGCGAGACGGCGGACGGCTCGTGGTTCTTCGATCTGATGAAGAAATCGACCGATATTTCCGCCATGCGGGAAACCCTGATCTTCGGCCAGGCCTATCAGGGAGGGTCGCCGCTGGACCCTATGGCGGCCGTTGCAGCCTTGCCGGATGATGCGGAAATCTGCGGCTGCAACGGCGTCTGCAAGGGCAAGATCACCTCGGCAATCACGTCCAAGGGGCTGACATCGCTCGACGATGTGCGCGCCCACACCAAGGCGTCCGCCTCCTGCGGCAATTGCACCGGCCTTGTCGAGCAGCTGATGACGATAACGCTCGGCGACGGCTACAACCCCGCTGCCGTGCAGCCCATGTGCAAATGTACCGATCTCGGCCATGACGATGTGCGCCTGCTTATCAAGGCCAAGGGCCTGAAGACCATTCCCGCCGTCATGCAGGAATTGGAATGGAAGACCTCCTGCGGCTGCGCCAAGTGCCGGCCGGCGCTCAATTATTATCTCGTCTGCGATTTTCCGGACGAATATGCCGATGATTACCAGTCGCGCTACATCAATGAGCGCGTTCACGCCAATATCCAGAAGGACGGCACCTATTCCGTCGTGCCGCGCATGTGGGGCGGCGTCACCTCCTCCTCCGAGCTTCGGGCGATTGCCGATGTGGTCGACAAGTTCGATATTCCGATGGTGAAGGTGACGGGCGGCCAGCGTATCGACCTTCTCGGCATCGAGAAGGAGGATCTGCCCGCCGTCTGGGCCGATCTCGGCAAGGCCGGCTTCATTTCCGGTCAGGCCTACGCCAAGGGCTTGCGCACGGTAAAAACCTGTGTCGGTCAGCAATGGTGCCGTTTCGGCACGCAGGATTCGACCGGGCTCGGCATCCGCATCGAAAAATTCATGTGGGGCTCGTGGACGCCCGCCAAGCTGAAGCTCGCCGTTTCCGGCTGTCCGCGCAACTGCGCGGAGGCCACCTGCAAGGATATCGGCGTCATCTGCGTCGATTCCGGTTTCGAGATCCATTTCGCCGGCGCCGCCGGTCTCGATATCAAGGGCACGGAAGTTCTGGGTCTTGTCAAAACCGAGGATGAGGCGCTGGAGCATATTGTGGCGCTGACGCAGATGTATCGCGAACAGGCCCGCTATCTCGAGCGCATCTACAAATGGGCCAAGCGGATCGGTTACGACGAAATCCGCCGCCAGATCATGGAGGATGCCGACAAGCGCAGGGCCTATTTCGATCGCTTCGTCTTCAGCCAGCAATTCGCGCAGGTCGATCCCTGGTCGGAGCGGGTGTCCGGCCGCGACAAGCATGAGTTCAGGCCCATGGCGGCAATCGGTTTCAGCGAGGCGGCGGAGTGAGGACGATGGACAGCAACTGGATCGATATTGGCGATATTTCCGACATCCCGCTGCGCGGCGCGCGTTGCGTGAAGACGCCGATGGGCAAGATCGCCGTGTTCCGCACGGCGGAAGATCAGGTCTTCGCCATCGAGGACCATTGCCCGCACAAGGGCGGGCCGCTGAGCCAGGGCATCGTGCATGGCGCTTCGGTGACGTGTCCTTTGCATAATTGGGTCATTTCGCTGGAAACCGGCAAGGCGCTGGGGGCGGATGAAGGGGAGGTACGGACGATTCCGGTGCGTAATCTGGATGGGCGGCTTTCTATTGCGCTTGAGACCCTGATGATCGCGGCGGAGTGACTTGCGATGGCGGCGAAGATACCCCCCTCTGTCCTGCCGGACATCTCTCCTTCAAGGGGGGAGAGCCGCACAAACTTCGCTCTATATTTTGCGTCACCGACCATAGAGATCAAGCGGAAAGCCCGCAGCTTGTCCATCTCCCCCCTTGTGGGGGAGATGTCCGGCAGGACAGAGGGGGGTAAACACCACGCACTGAGAGGGCAAAACCATGCCCGTTGAAACCAAAACCACCTGTCCCTATTGCGGCGTCGGCTGCGGCGTCATCGCCACCGTTGCCGATGACGGCGTCGTTTCCGTCAAAGGCGATCCGGACCACCCCGCCAATTTCGGTCGCCTGTGCTCTAAAGGTTCTGCTCTGGCTGAAACCATCGATCTCGACGGTCGCCTGCTCCACCCCGAAATCGCCGGCAGGCGGGCGTCATGGGACGAAGCGCTTGATCTCGTCGCTTCCCGGTTTTCTCAAGCCATCGCCGAACACGGCTCGGACTCCGTCGCCTTTTACGTCTCCGGCCAATTGCTGACAGAAGATTATTACCTCGCCAACAAGCTGATGAAGGGTTTCATCGGCTCGGCCAATATCGATACCAATTCAAGGCTGTGCATGTCGTCGTCCGTCGCCGGCCATCGCCGCGCCTTCGGGGCCGATACGGTGCCGGGCACCTATGAGGATATGGAGCTTGCCGATCTGGTGATCCTCACCGGTTCCAATCTCGCCTGGTGCCATCCAGTGCTTTACCAAAGGCTTGCGGCGGCAAAGGCCGCGCGGCCGGAAATGAAAGTCGTTGTCATCGATCCGCGCCGGACGATGAGCGCCGATATTGCCGATATGCACCTCGCCATCCGCCCGGATGGAGATGTGGCGCTGTTTACCGGCTTGCTGGCGCATCTTTCCGATAGTCCTGCAGTCGATCGCGGTTATGTGGAAAATCACACGGTCGGTTTTGATGCAGCGATGCAGGCAGCAACCGGACACAGCTTGCCGGAGATCGCCGAAGCCACCGGCCTGACAGTCGCCGAATTGATCTCCTTCTACGAATTGTTCGAACGCACGGAAAAAACCGTCACCTGCTATAGCCAGGGCGTCAACCAGTCACAAAGCGGCACCGACAAGGTCAACGCTATCATCAATTGCCACCTTGCCACCGGCCGCATCGGCAGGCCGGGCATGGGTCCCTTTTCGCTGACCGGCCAGCCGAACGCCATGGGTGGGCGTGAGGTCGGCGGGCTGGCCAACATGCTTGCCGCCCATATGGCTATCGAAAATGCCGAGGATCGCGACCGTGTGCGGCGCTTCTGGGCATCGCCCGCCATTGCGGAAAAACCCGGCCTGAAGGCGGTGGACATGTTCAGGGCCGTGGCTGACGGCCGCATCAAGGCGCTGTGGATCATGGCGACCAATCCGGTGGTTTCCATGCCGGATGCCGGCGCCGTCGAGGCGGCCATCAGGGCCTGTCCTTTCGTCGTGGTGTCCGATGTCATGGCGAGTACCGATACAGCCCGCCATGCCCATGTGCTTCTGCCATCGCTTGGCTGGGGTGAAAAGGACGGCACGGTCACCAATTCCGAGCGGCGCATTTCCCGCCAGCGCGGTTTTCTCGATGTGCCAGGCGAAGCGAAAGCCGACTGGTGGCAAATGGCGGAAGTGGGTCGGCGCATGGGTTTCGGCACGGCCTTCGCCTATGGCCAGCCGTCGGAGATTTTTGCCGAACATGCCGCTCTTTCCGGCTTTGAGAATGCCGGCAGTCGCGATTTCGATATCAGCGGCGTCGAGCGGAATTCCTATGATGCGATGCCGCCGTTTCAATGGCCGAAGGCCGGGCCGGGCGATGCCGTCGTTACCCGCTTTTTCGCGGATGGTCGGTTTTACCATGCCGATGGCAAGGCGCGGTTCATCGCTACTGCCCTGCCGGAGACCGGCAGGACATCGGCGGATTATCCGCTGACGCTGAATACCGGCCGTATCCGCGATCAATGGCACACCATGACCCGCACCGGCAAAAGTGCGCGCCTGGCCGCCCATATCGCGGAACCCTTCGCCGAGCTTCATCCGCGCGATGCGCAGGCGTTGGGAATCGAAAGCGCCGATCTGGTGGAACTGGAAAGCCCCCATGGCAAGGTTCTGCTGCGGGCGCTGGTGAGCGAAAGGCAGGCGCGCGGCTCGGTGTTTGCGCCGATGCACTGGAACGACCAGTTCGCCTCGCAGGCGCGCATTGATGTCGTGGTTGCCCCGGTGACGGATCCGCATTCCGGCCAGCCCGCCTCGAAAAACGTGGCAGTAAGGGCAAAACGCTTCGAAGCGAAGGCCTATGGTTTCGCCATCTCCCGTATCCGGCCGGATGCGCCGGATTGTGCTTACTGGGCCACGGCCAAAGCGGATGGCGGTTATCGTATGGAGCTTGCCTTTGCCGAGGAGCCGCAGGACTGGACACTCTGGGCGCGACAGGTCTTCGGCATTGAGGCCAGGGTGGAGCCGCTGGGTTATAGTGACCGGCAGACGGGCGACATGCGCCTCGCCTTCTTCGACGGCGATATCCTGCTGGCGGCGCTGTTCGTCGCCAGGCAGCCGGTGGCCGTCGCCCGCAACTGGGCGATCTCGCAATTGACCGAGCGTCATGAGGATCTGCGCATGCGTTTTGCGCTGGTCGCTGGTCGCCCCGGTGCCGGCCGCGCCGATCCGGGCGCCACCGTCTGCTCCTGCTTTAACGTCGGAGTGAACCAGATTACCGCGGCCATCCGCGAAGGCTGCCGCAGCGTCGAAGCCATAGGCAAGGCGTTGAATGCCGGAACCAATTGCGGCTCCTGCCGCGCCGAAATCAGGGGGATCATCGATGGATGCCTTAAAACCGCAGCGGAATGAACCGGCCCGCATGGAAAGATTAGCCAAGTTGCCGGTCTTCTGGGGGCTTGAGGGCAAGCGCGTCGTGCTGGCGGGCGGATCGGACGGGGCCGCCTGGAAGGCGGAACTGCTGCTGGCCTGCGGGGCGGAATTGCATCTTTATTGCGAGCAGAGCGAGCTTTCGGAAAGCGTTGCAGTGCTTGTCGCAAAAAGCCAGATGCTGACATGGCATGACCGTCCGTGGGGTCCGGATATCTTCGGCGGCGCGGAACTGGCGCTGGCGGATTGCGAGACCGATGCGGAAGCCGCGAGCTTCTACGATGCCGCGCGCGCGGCTGGCGTTCCCGTCAATGTCATCGACAAGCCGGAATTCTGCCAGTTCCAGTTCGGCTCCATCGTCAATCGCTCGCCGGTGGTGGTATCTATTTCCACCGATGGCGCAGCACCCATTCTGGCGCAGGCTATCCGCCGGCGCATCGAGACATTGCTACCGCTTTCGCTGAAGGATTGGGGCGCGCTTGCCCAGACAATCCGCGAGCGCGTCAATCTGCGGCTCGCTCCTGGTGCGTCGCGGCGCTCTTTCTGGGAAAAATTCGTCGATCGGGCTTTTACCGAAAGGCTGGATGAGGGCAGCGAGGAGCGGCTGCTTGCGGATATCGGAATGCAGGCTGCGCGGGCAGGATCGGGGCGCGGCCTTGTGACGCTTGTGGGCGCCGGACCGGGCGATGCCGAACTGCTGACACTGAAAGCGGTGCGCGCTTTGCAGGCGGCCGATGTCATCCTGTTCGACGATCTCGTCTCGGCGGAAGTGCTGGAACTGGCGCGGCGGGAGGCGAAACGCATGCTGGTCGGCAAGCGCGGCGGCCGGGAAAGCTGCAGGCAGGAATATATCAATGACATGATGATCCGCCTCGCCAAGGCCGGCAAACGGGTGGTGCGGTTGAAATCCGGCGATCCAATGATTTTCGGGCGCGCCGGCGAGGAAATCGCTGCGCTGGAGGCTGAAAATATCCCGGTCGAGATCGTGCCCGGCATCACTGCCGCAAGCGCCATGGCCTCGCGCCTGGGTGTGTCCCTGACCCATCGCGACCATGCCCAGTCGGTACGCTTCATCACCGGCCATTCCCGGCAGGGAAGGCTGCCGGAAAATATCGACTGGAAATCGCTGTCCGACCCTTCCGTAACCACGGTTTTTTACATGGGTGGGCGAACCGCAGCCGAGATCGAAGCTTCCCTGCTTGCCCATGGCATGCCTGCCTTGACGCCCGTTGTCATCATGATTTCCGTCAGTCGCTCAAACGAACAGCGCTGGTGCGGTTCGCTTACTCAACTGGCTGCGGCCGTTGAGAGGCTGGGTGTAAACGAACCGGTGCTAATCGGCATCGGCGATGCTTTTGGTGCCGCGTCCTCGGCGATGTCCCGTTCCAGCCCGCTCATTCAGAAAGTCGGCTAAATAATATCGTCAAATGGCGTCGTGGGGTTCACGACCTGTTTTCATCCCGCCACTATCGCTGCTGCAAAACCGTCCCTTGACATTGGTTTTTCGTTCGCTCTTCAATAAAACGAAAAAATTGAAAGAGGAGGGAGGGTGAAATGCTGCTCACACCGCGTCAGGATGAAATCGTTGCGCTGGCGAAAGCGAACGGGCGGGTGCTGGTCGACGAGCTGGCGGCGCGGTTCTCCGTCACTCCCCAGACGATTCGCAAGGATCTGAACGATCTCTGCGATACGCGGGTTTTGACCCGCATCCACGGCGGCGCGCTTTTTCCAAGCGGCAATGAAAACGTCAAATACGAGGCGCGTCGGGCGATCGCTTCTTCCGAAAAGCAGGCGATAGGCGCCGCCGCCGCCGCCCTCATCCCCAACAACTCGTCACTCTTCATCAATATCGGCACGACGACCGAAGCCGTGGGCGAAGCGCTGGCGGATCATCACGAGTTGATGGTCATTACCAACAACATCAATGTTGCCAACAGGTTGAGGGTTTTCCCCGGTATCGAGGTGGTGATTGCCGGCGGTGTCGTGCGCGGTTCCGATGGCGGTATCGTCGGCGAGGCGGCGGTGGATTTCATTCGCCAGTTCAAGGTGGATTTTGCGGTCATCGGCGTTTCGGCCATCGATGAGGATGGCGCTTTGCTGGATTTCGACTTTCGTGAGGTAAAGGTCGCGCAGGCAATCATCTCCAATGCGCGCCATGTCATTCTGGTGTCGGATTCGCTCAAATTCGAGCGCACGGCTCCGGTTCGTATCGGCCATCTTTCCCAGGTGCATACTTTCATCACCGATCATTGTCCGGTGGATTCGATCCGGTCCATCTGTGCCGATCATGACGTCCGGTTGATCGAAACCGAGATGGTCGAGTCCTGATCGGGACAGCCCATGAATTTCGTTTGACATTCGTTTTGTCTTCGAATTAGATGTCCGTGCTTTCAGTATATCGATGGGGAGAGCGTCGATGAAAGCGCGGGAGGATCCATGTCTGACGAGGCAATCCACGATATTTTCGTGATCGGCGGCGGTATCAATGGCTGCGGCATCGCGCGTGACGCCGTCGGCAGGGGCTATTCCGTCGCGCTTGCGGAAATGAACGATTTCGCCTCTGGCACCTCGTCCGCCGCTACCAAGCTTATCCATGGCGGTTTGCGTTATCTCGAACATTACGAGTTTCGTCTGGTGCGCGAAGCGCTGATGGAACGTGAGGTGCTGTGGGCCATGGCGCCGCACATCATCTGGCCCATGCGCTTCGTATTGCCGTTCCAGAAGGGTGGGGTGCGCCCGGCCTGGCTCGTGCGTCTCGGGCTATTTCTCTACGACCATCTTGGCGGCCGCAAGCTTCTGCCTGCGACCCGCTCGCTCGATCTGCGCCGCGATCCCGCCGGGAAACCTTTGAAACCGATTTTTGCCCGCGCCTTCGAATATTCGGATGGCTGGGTGGACGATGCCCGCCTGGTGGTGCTGAATGCCCGCGACGCCGCCAACCGCGGCGCGCTCATCCTCAACCGCACGCAGGTGGTTTCGGCCCGGCGCGAAGGCGCCTTCTGGCATGTCGAAACCAAAAATGCGGCCGGAGAGGCCAAAACCTACCGGGCGCGCATGCTGGTGAATGCCGCGGGTCCCTGGGTGGACAAGGTGCTGTCCTCGGCATTTGGCAAAAACAATGTCCATAATGTCCGCCTGGTGCAGGGCAGCCACATCATCGTGCGCAAGAAATTTTCCGATCCGCGTGCCTATTTTTTCCAGAATCCGGACGGGCGGATCATCTTCGCCATTCCCTATGAACAGGACTTTACGCTGATCGGCACGACGGATCGCGACTATACCGCCGACCCCCGGGCTGTTAAGATCAGCGACGAGGAGATCAGCTATCTTTGCAATGCGGCGAGCGAATATTTCGCTGAACCGGTGGAGCCGGCGGATATCGTCTGGACCTATTCCGGCGTGCGCCCGCTGTTCGATGACGGAGCATCGAAAGCGCAGGAAGCGACCCGCGATTATGTGCTGAAAACCGAAGGGCCGGAAGGCGAAGCGCCGCTTCTCAATATTTTCGGCGGCAAGCTCACCACCTATCGGCGGCTTGCCGAACATGCTCTTGAAAAAATCGGCGATGCGCTGGGTGAAAAGGGTGCGCCATGGACGGCGGGCTCGCATTTGCCAGGTGGAAATTTCGGCGCCGAGGCCTACACCGCGGAAGTTTCGGCGCTGCGGTCGCGTTACCCCTTTCTTGAAGAGCGTCATGCGGAGCGGCTTGTGCGCTGCTACGGAACGGATGCGGTAGTGCTGATCGGCAATGCCTCAGAGGCGGCAGCGCTGGGGCGGTATTTCGGCGGTACGCTCTACGAGGCTGAGGTTCGCTGGCTGATGGCGCGGGAATGGGCGCTGACAGCGGAGGATATTCTGTGGCGCCGCACCAAGCAGGGGCTCTTTTTTACCCCGGAAGAGGTGCGTGGGCTGGAGGATTATGTCGAAGACATTGCAGGTGGGCGCTTAAGGGCAATCTGACGATCCGGATAAAAGCGGAGGAGGCTTTGGATCACCATGCTTGAATTGCGAAACGTCTCGAAGATGGTTGGCGGTGAATATCATATTCACCCGACCGATCTGACGTTGCAGCGCGGAAGCCTGAACGTCCTGCTTGGACCGACACTTTCGGGCAAGACGACGCTGATGCGGCTGATGGCCGGGCTGGACAAGCCGAGCGCCGGCTCGATCTTTTTCAATGGCGAAGATGTGACGGGATGGCCGGTGCAGAAGCGCAACGTCGCCATGGTCTATCAGCAGTTCATCAACTATCCGGCGCTCAGCGTTTACGAAAACATCGCTTCGCCCATGCGCGTTGCCGGCAAGGACCAGGCGACCATCGACAGGGAAGTGAGGAAAGCCGCCGAGCTTCTGAAGCTGACGCCCTATCTAGACCGCACGCCGCTCAATCTTTCCGGCGGTCAGCAGCAGCGAACAGCACTCGCCCGCGCCATCGTCAAAAACGCCAATCTGGTGCTGCTCGATGAGCCGCTGGCCAATCTCGATTACAAGCTGCGCGAAGAGCTGCGCGAGGAACTGCCGCGCATTTTCGCCGAATCCGGGGCCATCTTCGTTTATGCCACCACCGAACCTTCCGAGGCGCTGCTTTTGGGCGGCAATACCGCGACGCTCAACGAGGGCAGGGTAACGCAGTTCAGCCGTACTATCGAGGTTTACCGGCGTCCCGTGGATATCGTCACGGCGGAAATTTTTGCCGACCCGCCGCTCAACACCATCGAGGTCGTCAAGACGGGCGGTGCATTCACCCGTGCCGACCAGGCGGTGATTGCGGTGCCGGCGCATCTTGCCGCCGTGCCGGATGGACCTTTGACCATTGCGTTCCAGCCGCATCATCTTTTCCCGCAGGCGAAGGGCGAGGCCCGCCAGTCGATCCGGGCGCGGACGCTGATTTCGGAAATCGCCGGATCGGAAAGCTTCGTGCATGTGGAATTTTCGGGCCGGCGCTGGGTCATGCTCGCGCATGGCATTCACGACATCGAGCCGGACAGGGACATAGAGCTGTTTCTCGATACAAAACACCTGATGGCCTTTGACGCGAATGGCCGCGCCATTGGCGAAGCGGCTTGAGGGAGATCGGTCATGGCACGCATCACGCTCGATCACATCCGACACGCCTATAACGCAAAGGCGCAGGCTGCCGGCGACTATGCGCTGAAGGAAGTCCATCATGAATGGGAGGACGGCGGCGCCTATGCGCTGCTCGGCCCTTCCGGCTGCGGCAAAACCACGCTGCTTAACATCATTTCCGGGCTGCTGCGCCCCTCCGAAGGCCGCATCGCCTTTGATGGAACCGACGTGACGGATTTCGCCACGGAAGACCGCAATATTGCGCAGGTATTCCAGTTCCCGGTCGTCTACGACACGATGACGGTCTATGACAATCTGGCCTTTCCGCTGCGCAACCGGCATGTGCCGGAGGCCGAGGTGGACCGTCGGGTGCGGGAAATCCTCGAAATGACCGATCTTTCCGGCATGGCCAAACGCCATGCGCGTGGTCTGACGGCGGATCAGAAACAGAAGATTTCGCTGGCGCGGGGGCTGGTGCGGTCCGATGTCAACGCCATCCTCTTCGACGAGCCGCTGACGGTGATCGACCCGCATATGAAATGGGTGCTGCGCTCGCAGCTGAAACGGCTCCACCGCCAGTCCGGTTTCACCATGGTTTATGTCACCCATGACCAAACCGAAGCGCTGACCTTCGCCGACAAGGTTGTGGTCATGTATGACGGGCAGATCGTCCAGATCGGCACGCCGGCTGAGCTTTTCGAACGGCCGGGACATACCTTCGTCGGTTATTTCATCGGCTCGCCCGGCATGAATGTGCTGCCCGCCAGTATCGACGGCGCGACCGCAATGGTCGGCGGGCTTGGTGTGCCGCTCGCCGGTGCGCCAAAGGTTGACGGAGCGCAACGCATCGAGATCGGCATCCGCCCGGAATTCGTCCGGCTGGAACGGGGCGGCATGCCCATCACTGTCGACAAGGTCGAGGATATCGGCCGGCAGAAGATCGTGCGCGCCCGGTTCGCCGGCCAGAAACTCGCGATCGTCGTTGCCGAAGACGAGGAAATCCCGGCGGAAGCGGGTGTTCGCTTCGATCCGGCCGCCATCGGCGTCTTCGCCGACTCGTGGCGTGTAAAGATGGGGGCCTGACCATGGAAAAGAGCTGGAACAACAAGGCATGGTTCATGGTGCTGCCGGTGCTGGTGCTGGTCGCCTTTTCCGCCGTCATTCCGCTGATGACCGTCGTAAATTATTCGGTGCAGGATACGTTCGGCAATAACCAGTTCTTCTGGGCTGGAACGCAATGGTTCGAGGAAATTCTGGCCTCGGACCGTTTCTGGGATGCGTTGGGGCGCAACCTGCTGTTCTCCGGCATTATCCTGGCAATTGAAATTCCGCTCGGCATCTTCATCGCGCTCAAGATGCCGAAATCCGGCATCGGCGTGCCGGTCTGCCTCGTCACCATGGCGCTGCCGCTGCTGGTGCCGTGGAATGTCGTGGGCACCATCTGGCAGGTTTTCGGCCGCAGCGATATCGGCCTGCTCGGTTATTACGCCAATCAGCTCGGGCTCGATTACAACTATGTCAACGATCCGCTCGATGCATGGATCACGGTTGTGATCATGGATGTCTGGCACTGGACGAGCCTTGTCGTGCTTTTGTGCTATGCCAGCCTCGTCTCCATTCCGGATGCCTATTATCAGGCGGCAAGGATCGATGGGGCATCGCGTTTCGCCGTATTCCGGTTCATCCAGCTGCCGAAGATGAAGCGCGTGCTGCTCATTGCCTTCCTGCTGCGCTTCATGGACAGTTTCATGATCTATACCGAGCCTTTCGTCGTCACCGGCGGCGGCCCGGGCAATTCCACCACCTTCCTGTCCATCGATCTCGTGAAGATGGCGCTCGGCCAGTTCGACCTCGGGCCGGCTGCGGCCATGTCGCTGATCTACTTCCTCATCATCCTGCTGCTGTCCTGGGTGTTCTACACCGTCATGACCAGCCACGACGCGGAGACTTGAGACATGAGCGCCTCGAATGTCACCACAAGCGTGGAGCGCAACGGCATCGGCAGTTCGCCGGTGAGAGCCTCTGCGACGGGACGATCTGGCCTTGCCGTCAATGCGCGGCGTCGCCACCATGGGCCGTCGCGTTTTTCCTGGCTGGTGCCGACGATCTATATCCTGCTGCTGCTGGTTCCGATCTACTGGCTCGTCAATATGAGCTTCAAGACGAACACGGAAATCGTCTCCTCCATGACGCTTTATCCGCATCAGCCGACGTTGCAGAACTACCGGACGATCTTCACGGATTCATCTTGGTATTCGGGCTATATCAATTCGATCATCTATGTCGTGATGAATATGGTGATCTCGGTTGCAGCGGCGCTGCCGGCGGCCTACGCTTTCTCGCGCTATCGTTTTCTGGGCGACAAGCACCTGTTCTTCTGGCTTTTGACCAACCGCATGGCGCCGCCCGCCGTTTTCGCGCTGCCGTTCTTCCAGCTTTATTCGGCCTTCGGGCTGATCGATACGCATATCGCCGTGGCGCTAGCGCATTGCCTGTTCAACGTGCCGCTGGCGGTGTGGATTCTCGAAGGCTTCATGTCCGGCGTGCCGAAGGAAATCGACGAGACCGCTTACATCGACGGCTATTCCTTCCCGAAATTCTTCGTGAAGATCTTCATGCCGCTCATCGCTTCCGGCATCGGTGTCGCCTGCTTCTTCAGCTTCATGTTCTCGTGGGTCGAGCTTCTGATCGCCCGCACGCTGACGACGACGGACGCCAAGCCGATTGCCGCGACCATGACGCGAACGGTCTCTGCCGCCGGCATGGACTGGGGCCTGCTTGCCGCCGCCGGCGTGCTGACACTGATCCCCGGCGCGCTGGTGATCTGGTTCGTGCGCAATTACATCGCCAAGGGCTTTGCGCTCGGGAGGGTTTGACCATGACGAAGATGCCCGATTTTACCTGGATGGCATGGACTTGGCAGACGGCGGCCTTTTTTGGCGCCATCGCGCTGCTGCTCGTCTGCATGTGGTTCTGGGAATATCTCTCGCCCGGCGGCAATCCCCGCTTCGGCCTCTTGCGCTTCGAAACCACGCGCGGTGACAGGCTGTTTATCTCGCTGCTCGGCAGCGCCTTCATTCATCTCGCATGGCTCGGGCTGGTCGGCCCGAACCTGTGGTGGGCTCTCGCTCTATCCTTGGTTTACGCCATCGGCGTTTTCCGTTTTGTCTAGAGCAGGAAAACGGTGCGGCGGAGGAAAACCGCACCCGCAGACTTCATGCAATCGCAAACCCCTGGGAGGACTGATATGCGACGGCATCTGATGACGACGACGGCGGCCATGCTGCTGGCAATGACGGGTTCCGCTTTCGCCGGAATGGAGGAAGCAAAGCAGTTTCTGGACAAGGAAATCGGCGATCTTTCGTCGCTTTCGCGTGGCGATCAGGAAAAGGAGCTGCAATGGTTTGTCGATGCCGCGAAACCCTTCGCGGGCATGGAAATCAAGGTCGTTTCCGAATCTCTGACGACCCATGAATATGAATCCAAGGTTCTGGCTCCGGCCTTCACCGCCATTACCGGCATCAAGGTCACGCACGACCTGATCCAGGAAGGTGACGTCGTCGAAAAAATCCAGACCCAGATGCAGACCGGCCAGAACCTTTATGACGGCTGGGTCAACGACAGCGACCTTATCGGTACGCATTGGCGCTACCAGCAGGTGCGCAACCTGACCGACTTCATGGCCAATGAAGGCAAGGACGTCACCAATCCCGGCCTCGACCTCAAGGACTTCATCGGCAGCGCCTTTACGACGGCACCAGATAAGAAGCTCTACCAGCTTCCCGATCAGCAATTCGCGAACCTCTACTGGTTCCGTTACGACTGGTTCAACAACGAAAAGAACAAGGCCGATTTCAAGGCCAAATATGGTTATGACCTCGGCGTGCCGGTCAACTGGTCGGCCTATGAGGATATTGCCGAATTCTTCACCGGCCGCGATGTCGACGGCAAGAAGGTCTTCGGCCATATGGATTACGGCAAGAAGGATCCGTCGCTCGGCTGGCGCTTCACCGATGCCTGGCTCTCCATGGCCGGCAACGGCGACAAGGGCCTGCCGAACGGTCTGCCGGTCGATGAATGGGGCATCAAGGTCAACGACAAGTCACAGCCGGTCGGCTCCTGCGTGGCGCGCGGCGGCGATACCAACGGTCCGGCTTCGGTCTATTCCATCGAGAAATACCTCGAATGGCTGAAGAAATATGCGCCGCCGGAAGCGCAGGGCATGACCTTCTCCGAATCCGGGCCGGTGCCGGCGCAGGGCAACATCGCCCAGCAGATCTTCTGGTACACGGCGTTTACCGCCGATATGGCCAAGCCCGGCCTGCCTGTCGTGAACGAGGACGGTTCGCCGAAATGGCGCGTCGCACCTTCTCCGCATGGCGTCTACTGGAAGGACGGCATGAAGCTCGGTTATCAGGACGTGGGTTCGTGGACGCTGATGAAATCCACCCCCGACGACCGTGCCAAGGCCGCCTGGCTCTACGCGCAGTTCGTGACCTCCAAGACCGTGGATGTGAAGAAGAGCCATGTGGGCCTGACCTTCATTCGCGACACCACCATCCACCACAAGAGCTTCACGGATCGGGCGTCCAAACTCGGCGGTCTCATCGAGTTCTATCGTTCTCCGGCCCGCGTGCAATGGTCGCCGACCGGCACCAACGTTCCGGATTATCCGAAGCTGGCGCAATTGTGGTGGCAGGCGATCGGCGATGCTTCGTCGGGTGCGAAAACCGCGCAGGCGGCGATGGACTCTCTCTGCGCCGAGCAGGAAAAGGTCATGAGCCGTCTGGAACGTGCCGGCGTGCAGGGCGATATCGGCCCGAAACTGGCGGAAGAGCACGATATCGAATACTGGAACAAGGATGCCGTTTCGAAGGGCAATCTGGCGCCGCAGCTGAAGATCGCCAACGAAAAGGAAAAGCCGGTCACCGTCAATTACGACGAACTGGTCAAAAGCTGGCAGAAGTAATGTCTGCGTAAAATCTGAAACCGGGGCGGCTTGCCGCCCCGGTCATTGCGTCTGAAAGGGAGTAGCATGATGGGCGGTTATATTCTGGCGATCGATCAGGGAACGACATCGACACGGTCGATGGTCTTTGATCGCGACATGCGGGTCATCGGTGTCGGACAGCGAGAATTTCCGCAACATTTTCCGGCCTCCGGCTGGGTCGAACATGATGCCGAGGATATCTGGAAAAGCGTGCTCGAAACCATCCGGCTGGCGCTTGCAGATGCCGGCATTGCCGCATCCGATATTGCGGCAATAGGCATCACCAACCAGCGCGAAACGACGGTGCTGTGGGACCGCAATACCGGCGAGGCCGTGCATCGGGCCGTGGTCTGGCAGGATCGGCGCGCCGCGCCCATCTGCGAGGATCTGAAACGCCGGGGACTTGAGCCACTGTTTTCGAAAAAGACCGGGCTGCTGCTCGACCCCTATTTTTCCGGCACGAAACTAAAATGGCTTCTGGACAGCGTCAGCGGCCTTCGTGAAAAAGCCGTGAAGGGCGACATCTGCTTCGGCACCGTTGACAGCTTTCTGATCTATCGCCTCACCGGCGGTCGTCGCCATGTGACCGACGCCACCAATGCCTCTCGAACGCTGATCTACAATATCGAGGAAAATGCATGGGACGATGAACTCCTGTCGATCCTCGATATCCCCCGCGCCATGCTGCCGGAAGTGCTGGATTGCGCCGCCGATTTCGGCGTGACGGATAAATCGCTTCTGGGCGCGGAAATTCCGATCCTTGGCGTCGCCGGCGACCAGCAGGCAGCGGTGATCGGCAATGCCTGCTTCGAGCCGGGCATGATGAAATCCACCTACGGCACGGGCTGCTTTGCATTGCTCAACACCGGCACGGATCGCGTCGCCTCCACCAACCGGCTGCTGACGACCATCGCTTACCGTCTTGACGGCGTCACCACCTATGCGCTGGAAGGCTCCATCTTCATTGCCGGTGCCGCCGTGCAATGGCTGCGCGATGAGCTCGGTTTCATCTCGGTCGCTTCCGAGGTCAGCGCGCTTGCGGAAAAGGCCGACGCCAATCAGCGTGTCTATCTGGTTCCAGCCTTCACCGGGCTTGGCGCACCCTATTGGGACGCGGAGGCGCGTGGCGCTATTTTCGGGCTGACGCGTGGCACCGGTCCGGCGGAATTCGCCCGCGCGGCGCTGGAAAGCGTCGCCTATCAGACGTTCGACCTGCTGGACGCGATGCGCAAGGACTGGGCGGGTGACAATGGCAAGACGGTGCTCCGGGTCGATGGTGGCATGGTCGCTTCCGATTGGACCATGCAACGGCTGGCGGATATTCTTGCGGCACCCGTCGACCGGCCGGTCTTCCTGGAAACGACCATTCTCGGAGCGGCCTGGCTTGCCGCCTCACGCGCCGGCATCTGGCCGGATCGCAAGGCCTTTGCTGAACATTGGCGGCGTGACCGCCGTTTCAGCCCCGCAATGGAAGAGGCTAAACGGAAAGACGCCATTGCCGGCTGGCGCGACAGCGTCGGCCGCTGCCTGTCGCGGCGGGAGAATTGAACAGGCTATACAAAACTGCCGGGTGCGATGCTCTTGCTGGAAACGAGATCGGAAAGCGCGCGCACCAGCTTAGCATCCGCACCCTTGCTCGGCTGAAGCACGAATTCCACGTCCTCCAGCGGCGGTAGCACGCCTGCGGCAATCTCCTTCAGGCCGGCCGGCGCCATGCTGCGCGGCTGCACCAAAATGCCCATGCCCGCTCTTGCGGCAGCGGTCAGCCCGCTCAGGCTGCCGCAGGTGCAGACGATCCGCCATGAGAGACCGGCCCGGTCCAATGCTTCCTGCGCCGCCTTTCTGGTAATGCTCGGCGGCGGAAAGGCGATCAGCGGCAGGGCATCCGGCTGGTTCAGCATGCGCTCCGGGTCTCGCGCCAGCCACACCAGCGGTTCGCGATAGAGAAAGTGTCCGAGCTTGTCGCCGAGACGGCGTTTGGCGAGCACCACATCCAGCTCGCCATTATCCTGCATCTGGTAAAGCACGCCGCTCAGCGAAACCGTCAGCTCCAGATCGACCAGCGGATAAAGCCGGATGAACTCCTCCAGAATGGCCGTCAGGCGGCTGGCGACGAAATCTTCCGAAACGCCAAGCCTCAACCGCCCGCGCAGACGGTTTTCGCTGAACAGCGATGACACCTTGCTGTCGATTTCCAGCATGTTGCGGGCATAACCCATCAGCGCCTCACCTTCGCCCGTCAGTTTCACCTGATGGGTGCTGCGGGCAATCAGCCGGCGGCCAAGTGCGGCCTCAAGCCTTTGAATATGCTGGCTGACAGTGGACTGGCCAATCCCCAGCCGTTCGGCCGCCAGCGTGAAGCTGCCGGTTTGCTGAAGCATCACGAAGCTCGCAAGATGTTGAAGGTTCAGCATTATCCTGAATCGCGATAACTGTTAATCTTTGCATCGGAATTCATGATGAGCGATAGTAGCGCGCGTTTCAAGCAAAACCGATGCCGGAAAGATCTCCCATGACCCGCTTCCTACCTGATCGCTTCACCATGATGCTGGTGGCCACCGTGATTTTGGCCTCCATTTTGCCGATCAGCGGTGAGCCGGCGGAGTATTTCGGGCTGGCGACAAAACTCGCGATCGCTTTGTTGTTCTTCCTCCACGGCGCGCGGCTTTCCCGGGATGTGGTGATTGCCGGTATCCTGCACTGGCGCCTGCATCTGGCGATCCTTCTCGTCACCTTCGGCCTGTTCCCGCTGCTCGGCGTGGCAATCGGCTTCATTCCCGAGAATATTCTGCCTGCGCCGCTTTATATGGGCGTGTTGTTCCTCTGCGTCCTGCCATCCACCGTGCAGTCCTCCATTGCCTTCACCTCCATGGCGGGCGGAAACGTGCCGGCTGCGATCTGTTCGGCCTCGGCTTCGAATATTTTCGGCATGTTCCTGACCCCGCTGCTGGTCGGCCTTCTGTTTACGGTGGGAGGCCATGGCGGTGGATTTTCGCTGGATGCGTTCCTGCAGATCTTCCTGCAGCTGCTTTTGCCCTTCATCGTCGGTCAGGTGCTGCAGCCGTGGATCGGCGACTGGATCAGGGCGCGCAAGAAACTGCTGGCTCCGGTCGATCGCGGCTCCATCCTGATGGTCGTCTATCTCGCTTTTTCCGATGCGGTCATCGAAGGCATCTGGCACACGTTTTCGCTCAGGGATATCGGTGTGGTCATCGTCATCAATATCCTGCTGCTGGCGCTTGTCCTGTGTGTGACGATGTTCGGCAGCCGTTTGCTGGGTTTCGACAAGGCCGATGAAATCACCATCACCTTCTGCGGCTCGAAAAAGAGCCTCGCCAGCGGCCTGCCCATGGCGGGCGCGATTTTCGCCGGCCAAAGCATTGGTGCAATCGTTCTGCCGATCATGCTTTTCCACCAGATCCAGCTGATGGTCTGCGCGGTGCTGGCCCAACGTTATGCCAGAAAGGCCCATGAAAAAGCGGCCATATCGGAAGCCGCTGCCGCAGAAGGTGCGGCAGTCTCCACCCGCTGAAGAGCGAATTTTCATCAAACAAAAACGGCCCCTTTTACGGGGCCGTTCGTTTGAGGTCCGGATCGGTTTAGTTGACCTGAGCCGGCGAAATCTGGGCTTCGATGGTCTTCGGGGCATCGGCGCTGTCGGACGAGATCGCAATGCGGCGCGGTTTCATGGCTTCCGGAATATTGCGGACGAGATCGATGTGGAGCAGGCCGTTCTTCAGGGAAGCGGTCTGGACCTCGACATGGTCGGCAAGCTGGAAGCGGCGTTCGAAAGCGCGGGTGGCAATGCCGCGATACAGGAACTCACCTTCGGATGACTTCTCATCTGCGGCCTTCTCTGCCTTCACCGTCAGCGTATTCGCACGGGATTCAATGCTGAGTTCAGTTTCATCGAAACCGGCAACGGCCATGGTGATGCGATAGGTGTTTTCGCCGGTCCGCTCGATATTGTAGGGCGGATAGGATTGGGCCTGTTCAGACTGTCCGAGGCCGTCAAGCATCGAAAAAAGACGGTCGAAGCCGACGGTGGAACGATAGAGGGGGGAAAAATCAACGTGACGCATGGTGTCCTCCTTAAGAAGCGACTGTTTGCGGTTAAGCCCGGCGTCCCGTTCTGGCAACGGCCGGACATGTGGCGCGGTCCCGTTCTGGCGACCGCATGAATGAGATGGGAATGGCCTGCCGCTGCGTCAAGGGGGGCGTGAAAAGGCGAAAGCAAGATGAACCATGGCTGAACGTCAGGTTCCGGCATCGTTCAGTTTGAGAGCCATAAACATCGGTCATCGGAGACATTCTCCGTGGACAGAAGCAATAACGTCCCTTCTTCTTCTGTCTTATTCGCCGGAACCGCGACTGCTTCAACCGACGGTTCCGGCAATTTTTTCTTTGACCTTCCCGCGCCGCCGACCTATCCCGAAAAGGCAGAAAAGCCGGAAAAGACCGATGATCGAAGCCACATTACGCGCCAGCGAAGACAACCCGGTTCCCGGCAACCATACCGTCGGTTATTTTACCGGCGATCGCGGCAAACAGCTTCGCTACGCGATCTTTCGCGCCAGCCGCCAGGTGGCCCGTGGAACCGTGGTTCTGCTGCACGGCAGGAACGAATGTATCGAGAAATATTTCGAAACGGTCGGCGATCTCACCGCCATGGGTTTCTGGGTTGCGACCTTCGATACGCGCGGGCAGGGCGGTTCCGAAAGATTGCTGAAAAAACCGGGTGCCGGGCATGTGCGGCGGTTCTCCGACTACCAGCGTGATATCAGCCTTTTTCTCGAACAGGTGGTGTTGCCGGATGCGCGGCTGCCCTTCTTCATGATCGCGCACTCCACCGGCGCGCTTGCAGCGCTTGCCGCCGCACCCGGCCTGTCGAACCGGATCGACCGTCTGGCGCTTTGTTCGCCTTTCATCGAGCTGGACAGCCAGCAATCCGTCCCCTCATCCGTCATTCGGGCGGTGGCGACGGCTCTAAGTCTCGTTGGCCTTGGGCGGGTGCAGCTCGGCAAGGATCAGCGCGAGCGGGACTTCGACGGCAATCCGCTCACCTCGGACCCCAGACGTTTTAAAAGAAATCTCTCGCTGCACAGGCAGTTTCCGGAACTTTTCATCGGCGCGCCGACGGCGCGCTGGGTCTATGAGGCGCTGAAGACCATGGGACGGGTGGTCCGTCAGGACCATCTGACGAATATCACCATTCCGACCCTTATTCTGGCGCCGATGCTGGATACCATCACGCCCTATAAGGCGCAGGAGGAACTCTCACGCAATTTCCGGGCAGCGCAGCTTCTTCCGATCACCGGTGCGCGCCACGAACTGCTGCATGAGCGTGACGTTTTCCGCAAACAGGCGCTGGCGGCCATCGACGCGTTTTTCGCGCCGGAATGATGGCCGCTTAAGCTGGCTGCCTCAGAGTTTTGAGAGAATGGCGAGCGCCTGTTCGTGCACCGCCTTTGAGCCGGCTGCGAGAATGCGGCCGCCATTTTCCGGACGCCCGCCATCCCAGGTCGTCATAATGCCGCCGGCCTGTTCGATGACAGGGATCAGCGCGCCGACATCATAGGGCTTCAGGCCGGATTCGATCACCAGATCGACGTGGCCGGCTGCAAGCAGGCAATAGGCGTAACAATCCACGCCGTATCGGAAAAGGCGAACCTGATCCTGCACTTTTTCGTACAGGGTCTTCTCCTCCGCGGTGAAGATGTGGGGGCTCGTGGTGAACAGTACGGCATCTGACAGCGAAGCACAGTCGCGCGTGCGGATTTTCCGCTCGCCATCCGGCCCGAAATACCAGGCTGTCTCGCCATCGGCGAAATAGCGCTCTTTCGTGAAAGGCTGGTCCATGATGCCCATGGAGGCGCGGCCGGCCGACTGGAAACCGATCAGCGTGCCCCAGACCGGCACGCCGGAAATGAAGGCACGGGTGCCATCGATCGGGTCGATGACCCAGATATGCTCGCGGTCGAGACCGATATTGCCGTGTTCTTCGCCCAGAATGCCGTGCTGCGGAAAACGGGCCTCGATCAGGGCGCGAATGGCTGTTTCTGCTGCCTGATCGCCTTCCGTCACCGGATCGTAGCCGCCATCCTCTTTGTTGGCGACGGCAATGCCCGTGCGGAAGCGGGGAAGCGTTTCAGCGCTGGCGGCATCGGCAAGTTTGAAGAAGAAATCCCGGTCGGGCAGCATGCGAAACCTCATTGCCTGAATATTGGGTCTGAATTCTATTGCGGCAATGCATAGACCGGAATCGCATCCGCCGTCCACTCATACGAATGAAGGCGCCGGTGTTTCCATATTTTCAGCACAAGCCTAAAAAATATGCATAAAATAAAATGATTGACAATTGTGCAATTACTGCGTAGCGTGATCCTACAGTCTTTGACTGTAAATACCCTCCTTGGGTGTTTCCTCCCTAGACTTGACCGCGCCAAGGCGCGGTTTTTTTTGTCCGGGGGGCTGCCAGACGATCCGGGATAAAAGATTGAAATAGCGGATGATTCGAGCTGCTATTCGGCAGCGAGCGACGTTTCTATCGCGTATTCGGAAACGAAGGCGCCGAGCTGGCGCATGAAGATTTCAAGCGACGCCTGAATCGCAGGAAAATCGGCTTTTTTCAAAAGCGTCTTTTCGTCCACGTAAAGCGCCCGGTTGACTTCGATCTGCAGCGCATGGAGAGAGCGGATGGGCCGGCCATAATGTTCGGTGATGAAGCCGCCGGCATAGGGTTTGTTGCAGACCGCGACGAAACCCAGTTCTTCAAGAAAATGCAGCGCGGCGCGGGAGACTTCCTGGGATGCGCTGGTGCCGTAGCGATCCCCGATGATTACATCCGGCCTGAGATTCGACCCGGCAACGCGGATATTGCCCGGCATGGAATGGCAGTCGATCAGCACCGCCATTCCGAAATTGGCGTGGGTGCGAGACAGCAGGCGGCGCAGGCAGGCATGATAGGGCTTGTAGATCGTCTCGATCCGCGAAAGCGCCTCGTCGACCGGCAGGCGGTGGGCATAGATATCCATATTCTCGGCGACGATGCGCGGCACCGTTCCCAGGCCACCTGCGACCCGCATGGAGCCGATATTGGCATAAGGCGGAAGCGTGCCTTCGAACATGCGGGGATCGAGCTCGTAGGGCTCGCGATTGACGTCCAGATAGGCGCGCGGAAAGTTCGCTTTGAGAAGCGGCGCGCCGATCTCCGGTGCCGCCGCGAACAGCTCGTCGACGAAATGATCTTCGGAGCGGCGAATCTCGTGCGAATCGAGCCTTGCTGATTCCAGGAAGGAGATGGGGTAGCAGCGGCCGCTATGGGGGGAATTATAGACGAATGGCAGGGTTTGAACGGCAGGTTCCGTTACTTCAAACAGCTCATATTCACCCGTTATCCAGTCCATTCAGGGTCATTTACCATGTCGCAAAACTATCAGGATGTTCATGTTGCCAGTTACGGCGCGGCAAGTCCATACTATCGCCCAATCAGCGCTATACCGATTCACGCGTTCACAGGATATTTACCGTGAAAATCCTATAATCGGGCTAGGGTATTCCAAACATTGAGTAGTTACGGTCACTTATGATGAATCAGAAAATTCTTCTCGCTGAAGACGACAACGATATGCGCCGCTTCCTCGTCAAGGCGCTGGAAAAAGCCGGTTACAAGGTTTCTTCCTTCGACAATGGCGCCAGCGCCTATGACCGGCTTCGCGAAGAGCCCTTTTCGCTTCTGCTGACCGATATCGTCATGCCCGAAATGGACGGCATCGAGCTTGCGCGGCGCGCGACCGAACTCGACCCGGACCTGAAAGTCATGTTCATTACCGGCTTTGCAGCCGTTGCGCTGAATGCCGATTCGAAGGCCCCGAAGGACGCCAAGGTGCTTTCCAAGCCGTTCCATCTGCGCGATCTGGTGGATGAGGTCAACAAACTCCTTGTGGCGTAAGGCCTCTCAAAAAACCTTCACAAAACCGAAAAAAAGCAGTTGACGCATGAACCGGTTTTGTGGTCTATCCGCCGCCACGGAGGGCGTGTAGCTCAGCGGGAGAGCACTACGTTGACATCGTAGGGGTCACAGGTTCAATCCCTGTCACGCCCACCATCCGAATTCTTAAGTATCAAGGCCTTGCGAGAGATCGCGAGGCCTTTTTACATAGTGGCCCCCAGCGAGTGACACTTGCGTCTGCCTTACTGTCTTCGATGCCACGCGGTTCGGAGATAAGGTTCGTATCGCGCAGGTCTTTCACGACAGAGCAACCCCCGGGATGCGATTTTCGCGCCTCGGGTATTCAGAACAGTTGTCCACAGTCCTGGCATTGAAAGAGCACCGACGAGGTCAAGGCTTCCCATCAACTCACAATTTATTGTTGTTGCGCTTCGGAGCAATATCGCCTTGTTTGTAGACTCAAAATCTTCACGGGGAGAGAAAACGATGTCGATAAAAACAACAACGCGCGCCACTCTGCTGGTCGGATCGCTTCTGATTGGCGCCAGTTCGGCACTTGCAGAAACAGTCCTGCACCGCGGCAATGCCGGCGAACCGCAGACGCTTGATCAGGCACAGACCTCGATCAACATCGAAGAATTTATCCTGAAAGACCTTTATGAAGGTCTGACCATTTACGATGCCGCCGGCAAGATCGTGCCCGGTACGGCGGAAAGCTGGACACTGTCTGAGGATGGTACCGTCTACACGTTCAAACTGCGTGCGGATGCGAAGTGGTCGGATGGCACGCCGGTAACGGCCGGAGATTTTGTGTTCTCCTACCAGCGCGTCGAAGATCCGAAGACTGCAGCAAAATATGCCAATATCCTTTATCCGATCAAAAACGCTGAAAAGATCAACAAGGGCGAAACGCCGGTTGACCAGCTTGGCGTCAAGGCGGTGGATGACAAGACCCTTGAGATCACACTCGAGCGCCCGACACCGTTCATCCTTGAGCTCCTCGCGCACCAGACGGCTCTGCCGATCTCGAAGGCGAGCTACGAAAAGAACGGCGCCAACTTTGTAAAGCCGGGCGTCATGGTCTCGAACGGTGCCTACAAGCTCGAAACGCATGTTCCCAATGACAGCTTGACGGTGGTCAAGAATACCAATTTCTGGGACGCCTCGAACACCAAGATCGACAAGGTCATCTTTTATCCGATCGACGACCAGGCCGCATCGGTTCGCCGTTTCGAAGCCAAGGAAATGGACCTCGCCTACAATTTTTCCGCGGACCAGATCGACCGGCTGCGCACCTCCTATGGCGAGCAGGTTCACGTTTCGCCGACGCTTGCGACCTACTACTACACCTTCGATACACGCGAGGCGCCGTATGATGACGTGCGTGTCCGCCAGGCGCTCTCCATGGCGGTAGACCGCGATTTCCTCGCCAAGGAAATCTATAGCGGCTCCCAGATTCCGGCCTACTCCATGGTTCCCCCGGGCATGGATTCCTACGGAGAGCCGGCAAAGGCCGATTTTGCCACACTATCGCAGCTTGATCGCGAAGACGAAGCCCTCAAGCTCATGAAGGAGGCAGGTTACGGTGAAGGCGGCAAGCCGCTTTCCATCGAAATCCGTTACAACACCAACCCAAACCATGAGCGCGTCGCGACGGCCATCGCGGACATGTGGAAGAACACCTTCGGCGCGAAGGTGTCACTGGTGAACCTCGATGTCGCCTCGCATTACGGGTACCTTCAGGAAGGCGGCAAGTTCAACGTGGCGCGTGCCGGCTGGGTTGCCGACTATGCGGATGCGGAAAACTTCCTCGCCCTTTCGGTATCCTCCAACAAGACCTTCAACTATTCCAAGTTCAACAATGCGGAATATGATGCGCTGATGCAGAAGTCCTATGACGAGAAGGACCCTGCGGCCCGTTCCAAGCTGCTGCATGAGGCGGAAACCATCCTCATGAAGGAACAGCCGGTTGCCCCGCTGCTGACGCAGGCCGATCTGTGGCTGGTTTCAAACCGCGTCAAGGGCTGGGTCGACAATGCTGCCAACGAACACCTCAGCCGCTTCCTGAGCGTTTCCGAATAAGCAGCGCTGGCACGGTGGCCGACACCACCGTGCCATGCCGGAGCCCGAAAAACCATGATCTCGTTTATTCTGCGCCGTTTGGCGAGCGCCGTGCCGACCCTGTTTATCGTCGTCACGATTTCGTTTTTCCTGATGCGTTTCGCACCGGGTGGTCCGTTCAATCTCGAACGCCCCCTGCCGCCGCAAACGATGGAAAACCTGATGAGAACCTATCATCTGGATGAGCCATTGTGGCGCCAGTATCTCATCTATCTCGGCAATGCCGTCACCGGCGATTTCGGTCCGAGCTATATCTACAAGGACAATACCGTCGCGCAGTTGATCGGCAAGGGCCTGCCCTATTCGCTGGAACTCGGCAGCTATGCTCTTCTGCTGGCGCTGGTGGGCGGCGTTCTCGCCGGCACCCTGGCCGCGCTCAGGCAGAATAGTGCCTTCGATTTTTCGATCATGTCCATTTCGACGGTTGGCGTTACCGTGCCGAACTTCGTTGTCGCACCGGTTCTCACGCTTGTCTTTGCCGTCATACTCGGGCTTCTGCCCGCCGGCAGCTGGGGCGACGGATCGCTGCGATATCTCATCCTTCCGATGATCGCGCTCGCTTTGCCGCAGCTTGCGGTTATCGCGCGCCTGACACGCGGCGCGATGATCGAGGCTCTGCGAATGGACCACATCCGCACCGCCAAGGCTTACGGTCTTCCGGCGCGCAACGTGGTGGTATTCCACGCCATGCGCGCGGCGATGCTTCCGGTCGTTTCCTATCTGGCTCCCTGCGCCGCAGCACTGCTGACGGGTTCAGCAGTCATCGAGACGATCTTCACTATTCCGGGTGTCGGCCGCTACTTCGTTCTTGGTGCGATCAATCGTGACTATACCTTGGTGATGGGAACCGTCGTTCTCGTCGCCATTTTTGTCATCCTGTTCAATCTCGTGGTCGATATTCTCTACGGCCTGCTGGATCCGAGGGTCAGACATGACTGATATCCCCGGCAATATTGCCCCTCAACCATCGGTGAAAAGCCGAAGCCTGTTTCAGCTGGCAGCCCTGCGTTTCAAACGAAACAAGGCCGCCATGGCAGGTTCCGTCATGCTGCTGCTGATCACGCTTTTCTCGTTCATCGGCCCGCATTTCCTCACGCACACTTACGATCAGGTGTTTTCGTCCTATGTCTCCGTCCCGCCGAGCCTTGAGCCACGCCCGGATGTGAACAACCTGCAAGACGTGATGGAGGGCGTTGCCAGCCGGGCGCGCGTCGAGCTGAAGGAATTCTCCGTCGAAGGGCAGACCTTCACGGCAACCGTCGCCTCCGGCAGCCCTATTGACCCGCGCACCACACGCTATTTCGACCGCGCCAACGAATTCGAAAATACGAAGGTCGTCGCCACCGAAGATGAGGGCCGAACGCTGAAGCTGGAAGGCGACGTCAACCGCGAATATTTCTTCTTCGGCACCGATTCCAACGGTCGCGACATGCTGGCGCGCGTGATGCTGGGTGGGCAAATCTCGATCGCCGTCGGCGTTCTGGCCAGCCTCGTTTCACTCGGGATCGGCGTACTTTACGGCGCAACTGCGGGGTATATCGGGGGGCGTGTCGACAATGTGATGATGCGTTTCGTCGAAATCCTCTATTCGCTGCCCTTTGTCTTCCTGGTTGTCGTTCTGGTGGTGTTTTTCGGCCGCAGTTTCATCCTGATCTTCCTGGTCATCGGTGCGGTGGAATGGCTGGACATGGCGCGTATCGTCCGCGGCCAGACGCTTGCCCTGAAACGGCGGGAATTTGTGGGCGCCGCACAGGCCTTGGGTTTGAGTGACTGGCAGATCATCCGCCGTCACATCATCCCGAATACGATCGGGCCCGTCGTCGTGTTCGTCACGGTCGTCGTACCGAAAGTCATTCTGCTGGAAAGCTTCCTCTCCTTCCTCGGTCTTGGCGTGCAGGCGCCGCTGACGAGCTGGGGTGCGCTGATTTCCGAAGGTGCCAACAATATTCAATCGGCCCCCTGGCTACTGATATTTCCGGCGATCTTCTTCGTGCTGACGCTGTTTTCGCTGAATTTCGTGGGTGACGGGTTGCGTGATGCACTCGATCCCAAGGATCGTTGACATGAATACGACATCTGAAACCATCCTCACCGTCCGTAATCTCAAGGTCGATTTCACGACGCCGGACGGCACGGTGAAAGCCGTCAAGGGCATCGATCTTGACGTCAAGCAGGGTGAAACGCTTGCCGTTGTCGGAGAATCCGGTTCCGGCAAAAGCCAGACCATGATGGCCATCATGGGGCTGCTAGCATCCAACGGCGTTATTGAAGGTTCGGCAAAATATCGCGGACGCGAGCTGATCGGTCTGCCGGTTGGCGAGCTGAACAATATCCGGGGTGCGAAAATCACCATGATTTTCCAGGAGCCGATGACCTCGCTCGATCCTCTCTACCGGATCGGCGCGCAAATCGCCGAACCTATCCTGCACCACAGGGGCGGCAGTAAAAAAGAGGCGCGCGCCCGCGTTCTCGAACTGCTGAAGCTCGTGGGAATTCCCGAGCCGGAGCGGCGCATAGACAGCTATCCCCACGAACTTTCCGGTGGCCAGCGCCAGCGCGTCATGATCGCCATGGCTCTCGCGAATGAACCGGATATTCTGATTGCGGATGAGCCGACCACTGCGCTGGACGTGACGATCCAGGCGCAAATCCTCGACCTCCTGAAGTCGTTGCAAAAACGCTTCGGCATGGCCATCGTCCTGATCACGCATGATCTTGGCGTGGTCCGCCATTTTGCCAATCGTGTGGCTGTCATGCGCCGTGGCGAGATCGTTGAGTCCGGTACGACGGAAGATATCTTCCATCGCCCGCAGGCGGATTACACCAGGATGCTTCTTGATGCCGAACCCAGCGGACACAAGCCGGCAATTAGTACAGAGGCGCCGGTCGTGCTCTCCGGCCAGGGCGTAACGATCGATTATACAATTCCTGGTGGCTTCTTGTCGAAGTCTCGCAGGTTTCGAGCCGTAGACGGCGTCAATGTCAACCTTCACCAGGGACAGACCATAGGCATCGTCGGTGAGTCCGGATCAGGCAAGTCCACGCTCGGTCGTGCGCTTCTGCGTCTAATTGTGGCAGATGGCCGTATTTTCTTCGATGGGAGGGAAATTACCGGACTTGATCGGAAGGCAATGCGGCCATTGCGGCGGCGTCTGCAGCTTGTGTTCCAGGACCCCTACGGCTCGCTTTCGCCAAGACAGACGGTCGGAGAGATCATCACGGAAGGCCTGTTTGTGCATGAGCAACGGCTGAGCAGAGCGGAACGGGACAAGCGGGCAATAGAAGCACTGAAAGAAGTCGGTCTCGATCCCGCCGCTCGCAACCGTTACCCTCACGAGTTTTCAGGCGGACAACGTCAGCGTATCGCAATCGCCCGCGCGATCATCCTCAAACCGGATGTCGTCATTCTCGACGAACCCACATCCGCACTGGACCGATCCGTTCAGGGACAAGTTATCGATCTGCTGCGTGATTTGCAGAAGACGCAGGGCCTTTCTTACATCTTCATCAGCCACGACCTTTCTGTCATCAAGGCGATTTCGGACTACGTCATCGTCATGAGAAACGGGAAGATTGTGGAGGAAGGGGAAACGGACGCCATATTCAACAGTCCGACGGTTGAATATACCGAAACACTCATCAAATCTGCTTTTTCAGTGGAGGCGGCACCATAGATTATCGCACGGCCGTGGCAGGCCTTCTCTGGCCCTGAACCACCTGAAAAAGAGCGGCAACAGATCGCACAAAGACAGAACTTCTTCCGACAAAGGAAATGCCGGTGCGAGGTTGAGGATCGAGATGGCCTTTGAGACATGCTTGCGGCGGACAAACGCCGCGCCTCTGCACAGCTTCCTATGCCGTTGCCGCAATGACGGCAGATCATCGACTGGCATCCCGCCGGGTCGTCAAGCCAAATGACCTTCTCGATGAACGAGTGCTCATTCCCGGCCGCAATTCTCCGCTAAGGCTAGGACTTGACCGCGCTTTCTCAATCGAAGATCACCAACCAATAAGCACGATGGAAACGTCAATGCTGAACTGCTGCCACTTTGCAGCGGCGGGCATGGGCGTGGCATCGTGGATCATACCAACCTGCGTTCTGCCGGTGCCGAAGTGGTGGCGATACCATTCGAACCGAAGATAGAAGTGTCCCACGACGCGCATCCGCCAAATGATGAGCGCCGCAGGAAAAGATACGGATCGTTCCCGGTTATTGCCTCGCTCGAGTCCTTTGCAGTGATCGCCATTTCCCTTTTTGCAGGATTATGGCGCCAACCGCACAATGATCTTGGCCTCCGAAGACGACAATTTCCGTTCGACGGCCAAAGCTTGCGCTGAATCAAGGCCACTGATGGTGACGCTGCCGCCCATAATCGGCTCTCTCACGACCGGTTCGAAGATGACGTCTCCGTCAACCAGCAACTGGGTCTTCTGCCCGAGAGCCGCGCGTGTGAAATCCTCGAAGGCCTTGGCGCTTTCCGGTGTCAACGCAATTTCCACCGCAGGTCCGGCAGTGGGATTGATTGAGGTTTTCACCTTTGCGACCTTGAGCGAAATCGGTAAAATGTCTCCGACGCTGTCGGCGGGGGTTTTGCCACCCTCATTCTGGTTGGGAGAGGAAGCGGTATCGGCGTCGGCCTTCGGTCGGTACTGGTCCAGATCGATCGAAGCCTGCGTATTGTTTTGAGGTAGCGGCTCAACGCGTTGACCAGACAGGGTCTCGGCAGTCCAGGCATGCGGCGTGGGTAGGACCGGTGGCTGATCCTCACGCCAGATATGCACGCCCACGGTGACCTTCATGCCGCCAACACTTGCGACCGTGTTTTCCAGCACTTCGATTGTCGAGCCGTCGCGTGTTGAATTCACATAGGTCACAGTCCGCGACTTGCCGGCGCTTCTGGCCTGCGCCAATTGCGCATCGGTCAGTTGTTTCGCCCGGTCTGCGAAGCTTGCGATCATGCCATCGATCGAAGATTGCTGGGATTGCAGCAGGGCAGCCGGATCGTAGGTGACCGTAGCGCTGAATGTGGCTGTTTGCCGGGCCTTGTCGGTGGCTTCGAGTTTCCAGACGGTGCTTGTCGGAACGAGCACCCCCTTCAGTTCTTCGCTTCCCGCAACCGTCCATTCCTGCCCGATATCTGTCGTGAAAGCTTCGGAGGACTGCCCGAGCGCAAGGATCATGCTTTCCGGCGCAAGCACGTTGATAACGACAAGAGGATTACCTTTAACGGTCTGGAGCATGCGGGAGGCCGTGTTATCCGTCGAGGACGTGGACAGGAGCCTTTCCATATTGGCAATGATCTGATCGGCGCCGACGAGCGCCGTCGGAGCACCGCTCGGATCCGCGTCGAATTCCAGCTCCTCGACACCATAAGCGGCGAGCGAATTGCGGAACATGGCGTTCATCGCATAGGAATCCGCAGCACCCGTCGCATCCGGGGGAATGTCCGCGGAAAGTCTCCATTTCACCCGCATCCCCTCGTCGTTCCGCGAAAGAACCGTTGCCGATTGACGGAAATCGCCACGCATGACAACGGAGGATGCTTCCGGCTTGTCGAACCAAAGCGACATATCGGTTTCGGTCGTTTTTTGAACCCGATAATGAAGCTCAGTGCCGACGGCAGGCGCATAAGGCGGCACGGTCACGCTCTCCGCCGCCTGTGCGGGGCCGACCGCTATCGTTGCAGGGAATGTCAGACCGGCAGCGAGAAAGAGGAGGCGAATCAGGCCGATATTGCGGCGCGTTGTGGTCGTGCGAATTTGCATGCCCTCCGGTTGCAGCTTTTCCAACACCTGACATGCCGATTTCGGACTGTCTATCCCAGGTTCAACGCCACACGGCTTCTGTGGGCAGTGATTTTTAATCATTGAATTCTGCCCTGCGCCGCGATTAGCGCGACGATTCCATCTTCACTCTTCCGGTTTTCATCGACGCTAGTTGAGGCGTTGACTGGTTCTGGCATCGAACAGGTGGATCGATGCCAAATCCGGCTGAACCTGGATGGTCGCGCCCGGCTGCGCTTGTACGCGCTCGCGGAAGACACCGATGACCTGGTGATCGCCGATCATCATCGTGACCTGCGTTTCCGACCCCATCGGCTCCACCAATAAAACGGTTGCGGTGAGGCCATGGTTGACCAGTTCGAAATGTTCCGGGCGGATGCCGTAGATCGCTTCGCCTGTGGCAGGGCCGGGCGGGAGGGGCAAAACAACGCCATCAGCCTCGAAGCCATCGGCGGTCAGTCGTCCCTTGATGAAATTCATCGCCGGGGAACCGATGAAGCCGGCGACGAAGGGATTGGCGGGCCGGTCATAAAGCTCGAGCGGCGCTCCGCATTGCTCGACCCGTCCGGCATTCATCACCACGATCTTGTCTGCCATGGTCATGGCTTCCACCTGGTCATGCGTGACATAAACGGTGGTGACCCCCAGACGCTGGTGCAACGCCTTGATTTCACCGCGCATCACCACGCGCAATTTGGCATCGAGATTGCTGAGCGGTTCGTCGAACAGAAAAACCTGAGGATTGCGGACGATTGCGCGGCCCATGGCGACACGCTGCCGTTGCCCGCCGGAAAGCTGGCGGGGGAACCGTTCGAGCAACGGCGTCAGCCCCAATATCTCCGCTGCCCAGCTCACCCGCTCGGCGATCTCGGCCTTGCTGCCGCCGCGATGTTCAAGCGAAAAAGCCATGTTTTTCGCTACGCTCATGTGCGGATAAAGCGCGTAGTTCTGGAAGACCATGGCGATGTCGCGGTCTTTCGGCTCGATCTCGTTGACGACACGGCTGCTGATCGAGATATCGCCGCTGGTAACGGTTTCAAGGCCTGCGATCATCCGCAGCAAAGTGGATTTGCCGCAGCCCGAAGGGCCAACGAGGACAACGAATTCGCCATCGGCAATATCGATATCGACGCCGTGGATGGTGGCGAATGCGCCATAGCTTTTCTTGACGGATCTAAGGGTAACGGGTGCCATGGGTCAGCCTTTCGATTAGCCTTTAAGCCCGGTATGGGCGAGGCCTTCGACGAATTGTTTCTGCGCAACGATGAAGATGATGAGTACGGGGATGGCGGTCATCGTTGCGGCGGCGAGCTGGATGTTCCACATCGGTCCGCCGTAGGCGTCGGTAAATTGTGTCAGTGCCTGCGGCAGGGTGAACTTGTCGGGGCTGGAGAGAAAGACGATGGGTTCGAGATAGAGGTTCCAGCTGCCGAGAAATGTGAAGATTGCAACGGCGGCCAGCGCCGGACGGGCAAGCGGTAGCGCGATGGTCCAGAATATCTTCAACCGGCCGAGGCCATCGACCCGTGCGGCTTCTTCCAGTTCCACGGGTAAGGAAATGAAGAACTGGCGCATGATGAAGGTGGCGAAGACCGCCGGCGCACCGAAGATCGGCACCAGGATCAGCGGCCAGTGCGTGTTGATCATGCCCCATTTGAGAAACATCCGGAACAGCGGAACCAGCGTCACTTCGGACGGGATCAGCAACCCCACCAGCACCACCATGAAGATGGCGTTGGCGAAGGGGAACCTGATGCGTGCGAAGGCATATCCGGCCGTCGACGCCACTGCCATGGTGCCGATGGTGACGATTGCGGCGATATAGGCGGAGTTCCAGTATTGCAGCGCGAAGGGCTGTATTCTGAAAACGTCGGAATAGGAGGAAAAATCGAAGGCGCGCGGCCAGATATCCGGCGGAAAGGCAAATATCTGGCTGACCGGTTTGACCGACGACGTCACCATCCACCAGGTCGGAAAAACGAATGGGACAAGCAGCACGCAGAGTATGAAATAGATAAGCGTCTGCGCGCGTGGGCTGAGTTCAGTTTTCATAGAATACGAACCTTCTGCGCAGGTGCCATTGGATGAAGGTGAGCGCGCCGACAATGACCAGCAGGATGATGGAGAGTGTCGAGCCATAACCGAAGAGGTAGAACTGGAAGGCCTGCTGATAGAGGTAATAAACGAGAACCGTCGTGGAAAAACCCGGTCCGCCCTGGGTGAGGATCATGATCTGCGCAAAGACCTGCAACGCGCCGACGATGGTGACGATGGAGGCGAGCAGGATCGTCGGGCTGATCATCGGCAGGGTGATGCGATAAAATTGCTTGAAGCGCGGCACACCGTCGACGCGCGCGGCTTCGAACAGTTCTCGCGGCACGCCCTGAAGTGCTGCAAGAAACAGGATCATGTTGAGACCGAGATTCTTGAGTGCCTGCACGACGATGACCGAGATCAGCGCGGTTGTTGGGTGGCGCAGCCAGTTGGGGCCCTCGACGCCGATCGTCTGCAGGAGGCCGTTGATGCCGCCATTGTTCTGCAGCAGGAAACTCCAGACGATTGTCCAGGCGACCAGCGACACCACCACAGGCGAAAAGAACAGCGTGCGGAACACGGTCATGAAGGCGAGCTTCTGGTTCAGGAGCAACGCAAGCCCCAGCGCCAGGCTCATATTGAGCAGGGCAAGCCCGGCGGAGAACACGGCGGTCACGGCCATCACCTCGCCAATGGCCGGATCGCCGAGCAGCTTCTGGTAATTGGCGACGCCGGTGAACCGGAACGATCCCGCCAGCACGTTCCACTCATGCAGTGAATACCAGAAGACCAGCACCAGCGGCACGAGCACGAAGACAACGATACCGATGAGTTGCGGCGCGATGAACAGATAACCGGTGGCGGCGTCACGCCGCGCCATGGTCCAGAAACCGCGCCGGGCCTCTGTTTGCGCTGTTTGGAGGGCAAGCGTCATGGCTCTTCTTCCTTCTGCCTTTCGCATCCACCGGATGACTGCGAAGCGTCAATTGGCCGCCAGCAATGGGTCAAGACGGCTGCAAAGCGCTTGCAGAACAGCCGCGACATCGGCATCGGGTCGCCAGAGACCGTCGAGGCCAGCGCGAACGGTCTGTTGCAGCCGGGCAAAATTGAGAACCTGCTGCGTTGATTGACCGGTGGCGACGCCGCGAATGACCACGGCCTCTATCTGCTCGCGCGACAGCAATGGGTTGGCGGCCGCAAGGACATCGGCGGTGAGCAGGCTCTTCCGTGCTGGCGGGAAAAACCGCGCGAGCTTGGCTACATTAGGCTTCGAGGAGAAAAACGCCAGGAATTCTGCTGCGAGCTTGGGATTTTTGCCGCTGGCCATGACGCCAATGCCTGCCCGACCTGTAACGGCATAGTCGCCGGCAGGCCCCGTGGGCAACGGCACGAGATCCCAGTCGAAGGCCTTGTCGCCTTTCGGCAGCAGCGATGCGCGGCTGATCTGGGTGGTCGTCATCGCCGCATCCCCGGCAAAGAAATCGGCCGAAACGCCAGGTCCCGGCATGGCCTTCTTCATGAAGATCGCATCGTGGATGAAGCGCATGGCCTCAACCATCTCCGGGCTGGCAAAAGCGCAGGACTTGGTGTCTTTCGACCAGGGATAGGCATTCCAGCCGGTGTAGATTTCGGCAAGATTTTCCCATGCCTTGTATTCAAAATCACGAATGATCAATCCCTCTTTGCCGGTGGCCGCCACTTTTGCGGCCGTCGCAATGGCATTGTCCCAGTTCCATTCGCCAGCGGCGATCATCTCGGCGGGCGTCTTTGCGCCTGCCGCCCGGATCATGTCGTTGTTGACAAAGACGCCGAAGGGCGATGTCGAGAACGGATAGAGATATTGTACCCCTTCATACGACCAGGCGGTGAGCGTTGCCGGGGGGAAGTCGCCCAGGTCGTAACCTTGCGTATTGGCAAAGGTTTCGGTGAGGGGATAAAGCGCCCCGGCCGCCATGAAGTCGGGCGCCGTCGTGTCGAACAGCCAGGCCAGATCGGGGGGATTGCCGCCGGCGATCTGGGTGGTCAGAGTGGTGGCATAGCCTTCGTAGGCAAGCGAATCGTAGGTGATCTTGACGCCGGGGTGGTTGGCCTCGAACTCATCGGCGATCTCGTTGAACAGGGCCAGATGAGCTTCGTTGGCGCTCCAGATGGCCATCCGCAATTCCTGCGACAAAGCCGGCGAAACCAGCCCGGATGTGACCAGAAAACCGGCCACTGCAATTTTCACTATACTCCTGCGCATGAATAATCCTCCCAGATTATACGTATTAGCTAGTAGCCGCGAATATCAGGCCAATGGCGCTCCACCCCTTGGCGTTCGATGTGGGTGTGAAACTCCGCCAGCCGCTTTTCATTGGCATGCACGCCATGCGGGGTCTCGCCCCTGTCGAGGCAATAGGCGGCCAGCATGCCGGCCACTTCGCCGATGTTCCACTCGACTGGATGCAGCCTGTAGCAGCCATTGGTGATATGCGTCGTGCCGATATTCTTGGAAGCGGCCAGCAGGTTCGTTTTATGGCGGGGAATAAGAGCACCCAGCGGAATTTCGAAAGGGCATGCGCCGACATCGATATAGTTATCGCCGCCTGTCGAGGGGTGAAGGTCGATGCGGTACATGCCGATACCGATACTGTCCGGGTAGTGCACCGCGCCGCGATCGCCGCGCACGGCAAGCGATAAATCCTGTTCCACCACCGTGGTCAGGGCACGAATTCGACGGCTTTCACGGATATAGGGCGCCATGGCCAGGCCATGCTCCGTGCCGGTAATGTCGCCGCGCAGGCGCAGGCCCGGAAAGCCCTGACCACCATCCGGGCGAGGCGCCTCGGTCTGCATCCAGTAGAACATGGAATAGGACAGGCTTGCCGCATCGGCCAGCCGCTCGGCATATTGTTCGGGCGTAACGTCGATGATCGGCGCCTCGAAATAATCGATCATCGGCCAGTTAACGAGGCAGATATCGCTGGCATAGGCGCCGGGTCGAAATGTATGGCGGGCGGCAATACGGCGGAATATCCAAAGGCTCATATCGCCGGCGCTGTGGCGCTGGTCGGCAACGTCGCGTGTTGCGTTGTCGTCCGGGTTGGGATCGAAGAACCGGCGGCTGCGCTCCAGTGTGCGCGGATTGGGCGAGTCCCAGCTCAACAGCGGGCCACCCCAAAATTCGGGGGCAACCTGACGCCAATGGTCATACCGGGCGGGTTTGTCGATGACATGATTGCCGTCAACCTGATCGATGGCGAAGCAGATAGAGACGGCTTGCTGATTGTCCGGTTGCGCCTCCGCCGGCGCGCTCGGCTCGCCGGTTTCGGATTGGGCTTCGAAACCCGTGACATAGTCAGTTGCGGTCAGCGGCAGCAGATCGCCCAATTCGGTCGCGTCGATGATATAGCGGGCCGAGCAGGAAACGAGATCGCCGGTATTGCAATGGCGTAGCGTCGCGGCCCGCACGGTGTCGCCGTCGACCTCCGCTGATATCGGCTCATATGGCTTGAGGATGGTCAGCCTGCCGCCGGCGGCGTAAGGCGCAAGCATTGCCTCCATCACCGCCAGCGAAACGCGTGGTTCGTGGCACAGGCGAGACACGTTGCCGTCTCCGGGGTTGAGCGTCAGATCGGCCCGGGCTGTGTCGGTGAGCGGATAATGATCGCGGTAATACTGCCGCACACCCGTGCGCAAGGCGCGATAGCTGGCCGTGATCCCGAACTGTTCGACCCAGCTGTGTTCGTCGGGCGGTACGGCCTGGCTGGTCAGCTGGCCGCCAATCCACTCGAATGCTTCGGTCAGGATAACGCTGCGACCGTTGCGCAGGGCCCCAAGCGCCGCGGCCACGCCGCCAAGCCCGCCGCCAACCACAAGAATATCTGCATTGTATTCTCTCACGTCAGGTTCTCTTTCCTTGAGTTGGGCTTTAAGTTGGGGAGGCGAGCGTTTCGCCCGCCACGATGTCGCAGCCCAGCAGTATCTGCCGTACGGGGCCGGGGGGGCTGGTAAGGGTTTCGACCAGCATGGAAGTCGCCTGCCTGCCCATCTCTTCGCGGGGGATGGCATAGGAGGTGAAGACGCGTTGCGACCGGAGCGTATGCGTGCGTGTGCCGCTGCCCAGCACCACGATGGAAAGATCGCCGGGGACGCTCACCCCCTGAGCGCGGGCCTGATTGTCGAAGACCACCGCTTCGGCCACTTCGGCAAAAAAAACAACGCTCGCTCCGCTGGCACGAACGGCGGCCAGTTGCTCGGCCGGATCGCCATTTTCGCTTTCGTGGGAATAGACCAGCTCCGCCGCGCCCTCGATTGCGGCGAGAAAACCACGCCAGCGGTCGCTGATGGATTCCGCCGGACCCGTCGCTCCGATAAAGGCGAAGCGGCGATGCCCGGCGGCAAGTGCCTCTCGGACAAGAGCATGCGTGGCTGTCACGTAATCCGCGCCAACATAACGCACCGGCCCGCCGGCATCGTCACGACGACCGACTGCAACATAGGGATAGTCGCCGGCAACCAGCTGGGCCAATTCATCGCGGTCGAACTGGCTGCCCAGAATGAGGCATCCGTCAGCCAGTCGAAGCCGACCTGTTTCTCCGAAGATGCGCTTGCGGCCGTTATCGTCGCGCGCCGCAGCCGTCATCAGCAGAAGGTCGTAGCTCAGCCTCTCCGCTTCCTCCTCTATTCCCATCAGGAAAGGCGTGTAGAAATCCGCCTGCGCGATCGGGAAAGCCGGCTGATAGGTGAAAACACCCAGAATCCGATTGGCGCCCTTGACCATGCTGCGCGCGATGGGGTCCGCCACATAACCCGTGTCCCGAATGGCCTTTAGCACACGCTCTCGCGTTTCAGGCGGGATACGGCCTTCCGCGGATTTCGCCTCGTTGAGCACGAGTGAAACCGTCGCCTGGCTGACCCCCGCGAAGATCGCAATGTCCCGTTGCGTCAAGCGCCTAACCATCGAAACCTCGTTTTCTGCTGGCTGCTAATTCGTATTAGCTGCTTATGCGTATAAACAGGGTTTGCGAGGGGATGTCAAGAGTTGAGGTACGCCGCGAGGATGTGTTGGTTCCGGCACGGAGCATGGGGCCGCTAAACTGGTTCCGGCACATACGATCCAGCGTCCGCGCGGCCCGTCACCACCAGACAGTCTTTCCCAGATATTTCGCTTAGGGCCAGATGAAACATGACTATCCATGTTACCGGAGTGCGCCTGCGAGCCCGATGCAATTCATGAAAGCCGAAAAAGTTCCGAGACAGAGACCGGCCTAAAAGCCGGTTGCGGGCAACAATAAATTGCAAAATCTTCATTGCAGGTCACTCCTTCCGAAGCTTAGATTTTATCGGGGGAGAAATGAGAGAGCAATGTCGAACCTGGGTAGCCTCATATCCCTTTTTGTCTTCGCGATAGGCATTTTCGCCTTCTATCGATGGATGTCGGATGACGTCGGCACGGAGAACAGGAAGTCGGAGTCGAGATGGTGAGTTTTTCGGTCCCGACAGACACCGCAGTGTCCGAGATAAGAAACCGGGTGACAAAAATCATCGGCGAGCAGCTCGGAATAGCTGATGATAAAATAGTCGATACAGCTGATTTTTCCGAAGATTTGAATGCCGATTCGCTTGAGGTCGTTCAGATCGTTATGGAGATCGAAGAGGAATTTGGCATCGAAATTCCCGATGCTGCCGCAGACAGTCTTTCCACTGTCGGTGATGCCATTCGCTTCATTCAGTTGGCGACGACCTAGTCGATCTGGAGAGGGCGCGTTTGATATGGAGATAATCAATCCATTCATGCACTTTCTTCCCGCCGTTGTCGGCGCCTATGTCCTCTACAAATTTTGTGTTCAAGCTCCCCTATCAGAAGCCCCCTTCACCATCCCGCAATATAGAGTTGAAATAAATTTCACATCCTAAAATAAAATTCAAACGGCATTGACGGCCGCTCGGTTTCCGGCTATTCCACTTCGTATGCAATAAATTACATCGAATAAAATTTATTGCGGACTAAGTCATTGTCCTTGGGAGGGGAATATGTTGGCTTTTCTGAAATCGACCGCTGCCGCGGGTGTTTTAGCCGTGGCGATTGCCGCTGGCGCCGGTTCGCAGGCCACCGCTGCGGGCAAATTTGCCTGCGAGCCGGGTGAGACCTATGTGATGAACGTCATGGTTTCCAGCCATCCGTATTGGGTGCCGGTCTTCGAGGGGTTCAAGCAGGCTGCCAAGGCGCTGGGCTGCGAAGCCGTCTTCACCGGTACGCCGGAATATGACATCACCAAGCAGATCGCGTCCTTCGAGCAGGAGTTGGTGAAGAAGCCGAAAGGCATCCTGCTTCATCCGATGCAGGCCGATCCCTTTATCGAGCCCATCAACAAGGCGATCACCTCAGGTGTTTCCGTGACGACCTTTGCGGCAGATTCTCCGAAGTCGAAGCGCACCGCCTATATTACCTCGGACAATGTTGCCGAGGCGAAATTCGCGGCTGACGAAATCGTCAAGAAGCTTGGCGAAAAAGGCGAATATGCCGTTCTGGAAAATCCCGGACAGAGCAATCATGATCTGCGCGTCACCGCCCTCATCGACTACATGGGGCGCACCTATCCGCAAATGAAGCTAGTTGGCCGTCAAGCGACCAATCAGGATGCGAATGTCGCCTATCAGGCTACTGCCGCTCTGCTACAGGCTAATCCCAATCTCGGCGCACTGTGGATCCCGGAGGCCGGTTCGGCTGAAGGCGCGACGACCGCAGTTCTCGAGGCAAAAAAGAAAGTCCTGATCCTGCATGCGGATATTACGCCGGCGACGCTGGAGCATATCAAGCAGGGCAATATCTATATGGCCATCAATCCCAATCAGGGTGTGCAGGGCTTCATGGGTTTCATGAACACGTTTCTGGGCGCCCATTCGGACCTTATCGACCCGTTCAACGACTATAAGGTCTCCGGCTTCAATCCGATGCAGGTTCCGTCGATGGATAATGGTTTCGCCGTCATCACCAAGGCGAACGCCGCCTCCTTCGATCTCAGCGAATATATGAAGGGGCGCTGACGCGTCTCGCCGGACCCGGCGGGGTTTGCGCCTCGCCGGCCATAGAGGGAAGCAGGTTCGGGAGGGCGTTATGGGTGAGGTCATCCTCAGCATGACGAATATTCACAAGGCGTTCGGGCCTGTGAAGGCGTTGCGCAGTGCCGCACTTGAATTGCGACGTGGCGAAATCCATGCGCTCGCTGGTGAAAACGGCGCCGGCAAATCGACGCTGATGCATATCATCGATGGCATTCTGCAGCCGGATGGCGGGGAAATCATGCTGGACGGCAAACCGGTCAAGATATCCTCGCCCAACGCGGCAAACCGGCTGGGAATCGGTTTCGTGCATCAGGAAATCGCGCTCTGCCCGGAGATTTCGGTCGCCGAGAACATGTTTATGTCGCAAACGGGCCAAAGCCGCTCCTGGTTCATGAACTATCGCGATCTCGAAAAGCGGGCGGCAATTGTGCTGCGGGAAATCGGTGATATCGATCCCGCCCGCCGGGCCGGTGACCTGTCGATTTCGCAACAGCAGATCGTCGAAATCGCCAAGGCGCTGACCCTCGATTGCCGTATCCTGATCCTCGACGAGCCGACGGCGGCTTTGACCGAAACCGAAGCGCAGACGCTTTTCAGGATCATGCACCGGCTGGCGGAACGAGGCATTGCCATCGTTTATATCTCGCATCGTATGGCGGAGATTTTCGAACATTGCGACCGCATCACCGTGATGCGCGACGGCTGCCATATCAGGACGGAGAATATTGCCGATATTTCCCCCGAGGAGGTCGTCAACAGCATGGTGGGACGGGTTCTCGACAAGCTCTACCCGCCAAAGCTTTCGGAGGATGAAAAATCGGATGACGTCATTCTCTCGGTTCGGGGCCTGAATGAAGGAAAGCGGGTTTTCGATGTCGATTTCGATCTGCGCCGCGGCGAAATCCTGGGGCTTGCCGGGCTGATCGGTGCGGGAAGAAGCGAGATCGCCCGGGCGGTCTGCCGGCTGGAGGGCAAGCCGAGAGGCGAGGTTACGCTGCGCGGCCGGCCATTAAGGCTCAAGGATTATCGTGACAGCATCCGCGAGGGGCTGGTCTATCTGTCCGAGGATCGCAAGGGGGATGGGCTTTTCCTCAATATGTCCATCGCCTCGAATGTCTCTGCGCTCGATATCGGCAGGGTATCGAACGGCATGGGTTTCATCGAGCGGCGTAAGGAAATGAAGCGCGCCGATGAGTTGGGACGCCGGCTGAAACTGCGGGCGAACAGCGTCGGTGACGCGGTATCGACCTTGAGCGGCGGTAACCAGCAGAAGGTGGCGCTGGCCAAGATGCTGTCGGTGGAACCCGAGGTCATCTTTCTGGATGAGCCAACCCGCGGGGTGGATGTGGGCGCCAAGGCCGAAATTCACCGTCAGATCCGGGAGCTGGCGCGTGAAGGGGTTGGCGTAGTTGTCATCTCCTCGGAGCTGCCGGAACTCATCGGTGTCAGCGATCGTGTGCTTGTCGTGCGCGAGGGGCGCATCACCGGCGAGGTCGAGGGGGACGACGACATGACGGAGGAAAAGATCATGCAGCTCGCATCGATCACTATCATGCAGAATGCGGCGGAAGCCTGAGGGAGCGGGAAAATGGCAACATCGGAAACACCTTCAAGCCTTGCCGAGGCGGCGGTTCGCCGCACGGCCTGGTGGGAGCCGGCGATCAAGGCGCGCGAAACCGGGCTGATCGTCATCATTCTCGCCCTTTTTACAGTGATGTCGTTCATATCGCCCTACTTCCTGACGGTGGACAATCTGCGGGCCATGGCCATGGTCTTCGCCATCGAAAGCATCGTCGTGGTGGGCATGACGATCCTGCTGATCTCGGGTGGTATCGATCTTTCCGTGGGGTCCGTTACAGCGCTTGCGATGGTGGCGGCCGGCTGGCTGTTCCTCAACGGTGTCGATCCCTGGGTCGCGGCAGGTCTTGCAATCTGCCTCACGACATTGGTCGGCATGGCAATGGGATTTCTGACCACCGTCGTCGGCCTGCATCATTTCATCGTTTCGCTCGGCGTCATGGTGATTGCGCGCGGTGTTTGCCTCCTGGCAACCGGCGGGCGGCCGCTGGGGCTCTATTCCCTGCCGCCGGAATTCAAGTTCATCGGCCAGGGCGCGCTTGGCGGCATTCCGCTGGTGCTCATCATCTTCCTGGTTGTGGTCGTTGTCTTCGACCTGCTGCTGCGGCGCACGACCGCCTTCCGCAAGGTGTTCTATACCGGCAGCAATCCCAAGGCAGCGGCCTATTCCGGTATCCGTGTCGGTCGGGTGGTGTTTGCCACAACCACGCTTTGTTCGATGTTGTGCGGTGTTGCAGGCGTTATTTATATGGCCCGTTTCGGCTCTGCCCAGCCCAGCTTCGGCGTCGGCATGGAACTCAACGTGATTGCGGCGGCGGTCATCGGCGGCGCGAGCCTTTCGGGCGGCTCGGGCACCATTCTCGGCGCGATCCTTGGGGCGATCCTTCTTTCGGTGGTTTCCAGTTCGCTTGCCTTGCTCAATGTGTCTGTCTACTGGCAGGACATCATCAGGGGCAGCATATTGCTCACTGCGGTCCTGTTCGACCACTATCTGGTCAGGCGCCGCCGTTGAGCGCCCTTCGCTCGCCCGAGGGTAACTGGAGAAAGACGACCATGCTGGATATCAAGGACGATTTCGATCAACAGAGGCAGATGTATTCGGTCCTGGTGCTGCATTTCATCGAGGGTGTGAAGCAGTCGGAAATCGCCGAGCGGCTCAATCTTTCCCATACCAAGGTGAACCGCATGATTGCGGCCGGCCGCAAGGCGGGCATGGTGAAGATCACCATCGCCAGCCCCTATCAGAGGCTGGTGGACCTCGAAAACGAGATTACCCGCCGTTTCGGCCTCAGACAGTCGGTGGTGACGCCGACGGTCTCCGATAATCCGGAAACCGCCTTGCAGATGGTAGGTCGGGTGGCCGCCAACCACTTGCTGGAGACCATTCGTGACGGCGATGTGATCGCGATTACCGGCGGCAAGGCGGTGAGTGCCGTTGTCGACAATCTGGAGGCGGAGCGTCGTTTCGATGTGCGGGTGGTGCCGCTGACCGGCGGCGTGCAGGGCAAGCATTATACCGATGTCAATCATCTCGCCACGCAACTGGCAGAAAAGCTTGGCGGCAGCGCATCGCTCGTTCATGCGCCGCTGTTTGCTGAGGATGAGGAACAGCGCGATCTGCTGATGAATGTCGCATCGATCCGTGAGGTCTTCGATCTGGCCCGGCAGGCGCAGGTGGCGCTGGTCGGCATCGGATCCGTGGAGGCTCCGGGCTCCGGCTACTACGATCTTCTGCCGGATGCGGCACGAGGCGGGCAGGCGCTGGTGGATGCGGGCATTGCCGGCGAGTTTCTTGCCCATCTCACCATGGCGGACGGGCAGCTGGCGCGCATCGATCTCAACTCGCGCGTGGTGGCGCTGGACCCCGGGCAGCTCGCCCGGTGCCCGAATATCATCGGTGTGGCGGCAGGCGCCATCAAGGCCGGACCCGTGGCGGCCACGCTTGCCGGCCGCTATCTGACGTCGCTCGTCGTGGACGAGGCGATAGCCGGCTATTTACTGGATCATGAAGGAGGGGAAACCGCGTGACGGACAATGCAATATTAACCCGGACGATTGGCAGAAGCGGCATTAACGCATCCGCCGTGGGGCTTGGCACCTGGGCCATAGGCGGCTGGATGTGGGGCGGCACCGACGAGCGGCAATCCATCGCCGCCATCCAGGCCTCCATCGATGCGGGTATTTCACTCATCGACACCGCACCGGCCTATGGCATGGGGCTTGCGGAAACCATCGTTGGCAAGGCAATTGCCGGCAAACGCGAGAAGGTGGTGCTGGTTACCAAATGCGGGCTGGTCTGGCATGTGAACGAGGGTGCCTATTTCTTCCATCAGGATGGCAAGCCCGTTCATCGTTATCTCGGTCCTGCCTCTATCCGTTTCGAGGTCGAAGAAAGTCTGAAACGGCTCGGAACCGATTATATCGATCACTACGTGACCCATTGGCAGGACGCCACGACGCCTATTGCCGAAACGGTCGGGGCTTTGGTGCGGCTGAAAGAGGAGGGGAAGATCCGCTCCATCGGCGCAAGCAACGTCTCGCCCGGCGATCTTGAGGCCTATATCGCCACCGGCGCGCTGGATGCCATTCAGGAAGAATATTCCATGGTGAAGCGCGATATCGAGACGACGCTGCTGCCGCTTTGCCGAAAGAATGATGTCTCGGTCCTCAGCTATTCATCGCTGGCGCTCGGTATTCTCTCGGGCAAGGTCGGGCCTGAACGGGTCTTTGCGGACGACGACCAGCGCCACGGCAACCCGCGCTTCAGCCAGGCGAACCGTCAAAAGATTGCGCGGTTGATGGGCGTGCTGGAACCGGTGGCGGTCGCCCACGGGGCTTCGGTCGCGCAGGTGGTGATCGCCTGGACGATTGCACAGCCGGGCATAACATTCTCGCTCTGCGGCGCGCGCGATCCGGCTCAGGCGGTCGAAAACGCCGCGGCTGCACGTCTTCGCCTCACGGAGAGTGAGCTGGCGCTCATCAGCGCCGGTGTCGCGGAGCATCTTGTGGGACTCGATACCTGATTATGTAGGCTGAGACGGGACTTCAGGCGAACAGCGCATCATTTTCGTCTCGTCTCTCATGTCGCTTTAAACGGTCAACAACATTGGGACGCTGGTCATCCGCCAGCGAACGGTATTTCTATGCCCAATTTTCGCGAGGACGCTCTGCGCCGCATCCGGCTCGATGGTGATTTCGATGCCGTCGTGATCGGCGGCGGCATCAACGGAATTGCCGCCTATCGCGATCTCGCCTTGCAGGGGCTGCGGGTACTGCTGGTGGAGCGTAACGATTTCTCCTCCGGTTGCAGCGCCGCACCCTCGCGCATGATCCATGGCGGCCTGCGTTATCTCGAAAACGGTGAATTCGGCCTCGTGGCAGAATCGTTGCGGGAGCGGGATGCGCTTCTGAGGCTCGCGCCGCATATGGTTCATCCGCTGCCGACCACGATCCCAATCTTTTCGACTTTCAGCGGCCTGTTCAACGCGGCGGCAACCTTTGCCGGTTCCGGCGGAAAACCCGCAAGCCGTGGCGCTCTCGCCATCAAGGCGGGTCTGATGCTCTATGATTTCGTCACCCGCAAAAACCGCATCCTGCCCCGTCACGCCTTTCGCGGTGCGTCCGGGACTTTGCAGCATTGGCCGGATCTGACGCCGGAGATCAGATATTCGGCCACCTATTACGATGCGTGGATAAGCCAGCCCGAACGGCTTGCACTGGAGCTTCTGATCGACACCCGTGCCGATGCGCCGCAAAGCATTGCGCTCAACTATGCGGAGCTTGTCCGTCTCGGCGACGAGTATCGTCTTCGGCTGGAGGGCATGGATGAAGCCCTGCCTATCCGCCCAAGGATCATTGTTAATGCGACCGGCGCCTGGATCGACGAGACGATTGGCACGCTGGCTGCACCCCCGGCGGCGGAGACAGCAAAACCGACCGTCTCCGGAACCAAGGGATCGCATCTGATTATCGCCAATGAGGCGCTTTTGAAGGCCCTGAACGGCCATATGATCTTCTTCGAGAATGACGATAATCGCGTCTGTATCCTCTTTCCCTATCTCAGCCGGGTTCTCGCAGGCTCGACCGATATCAAGGTGGATCGCCCCGAGCGGGTGCGCTGCGAGCCCGAGGAACGGGATTATATTCTGGATGCGATCCGGCAGGTCTTTCCGCAGATTGCCATTACCCATTCCGACATCGTTTTCAGTTTCAGCGGCATACGTCCGCTGCCGCGCAGCGATGCCGCCTTTACCGGAAGAATTTCCCGCAGCCATTTCATCCATCGCGTTGCGGGCGATCCGCCGCAGCTCTGCATGATCGGCGGCAAGTGGACCACTTTCAGGGCTTTTGGCGAGCAGGTGACCGACGAGGTTCTGGCTTTTCTTGGACGCCGGCGGCTGACCGGTACCATGGACCGCCCGATCGGCGGCGGCAGGAATTTTCCCACCGGCGCAGGCGGCCTGCCCGCCTTGCTGTCGGAGGAATTTTCGCTTGCTGGAGACCGGGCGGAGCATCTGGCTCTGGCTTACGGCTCCCGTGCCTTCGATCTGATGGGCTTTTGCCGGGGCCGTGCGGATGATGTGCGGCTTTCGGAAAAATCGCCGATCACGGCCGCGGAGGTGGTCTGGCTGATCCGCTTCGAACACGTGCGCCACCTGACCGATCTCGCCCTGCGGCGCACGACGCTCGCCATCACCGGCGTCATCGATGCCGAGCTGATCGACGCGATCCTCGCCGTTACGGCCCGCGAGCTTGGCTGGCCGGCCACCCAGGCGGCGGCGGAACGGCAGCGGCTTAGTCATGAGCTGGAGACTTTTTATGGGGTCACGCCGGCAATGCTTCAACACAGATGCAAGGAGAATGCATGATGATGCGGATTTCGAAAAAGGCGCGCATGAACCGGCTGTTCCGCAATGGCGGTTGCCTGGATGTGGCCATCGATCACGGGGTTTGCAACGAGCCGAGCTTCCTCGTTGGGCTGGAGGATATGGCGCAGACCGTGGACAGGCTGGTCGAGGCCGGTCCCGATGCCATACAGATGGCCTATGGGCAGGCGGATCTGCTGCAGCAGAGGCCGGAGCGCGACAAGCCGGCCCTCGTCATGCGTATCGACATGGGCAACCCTTACAATTCCACGCGCCACAGAACCATGTGGTCGCAGCTCCAGAACCATCACGATCCGATCATCGGTGCGCTGGAAATGGACGCCGCCTGTGTCGTCGTGAACCTGTTCATGCTGCCGGACGAGCCGGAGCTGTTTCGTCAATGCGTCGAAAACATCAGCCGCGTGCGGGCAGATTGCCATCGTTTCGGTATGCCGCTGATGATCGAGCCGCTAGTAATGCTGCCCAACGATGTCCGCGGCGGTTATCAGGTGGATGGCGACGCCGAAAAGATCGTCACGCTGGTGCGCCTTGCCTCGGAAATGGGAGCCGATATCATCAAGGCCGATCCGACCAGCGATCCGCGCGATTTTCACAAGGTGATCGAAGCCGCGCGGTGCCCGGTGCTGGTGCGGGGCGGGGGGCGTGAGGACTTGCGTAACGTGCTTGCGAAATCGGCGGCTCTGGTGGCCGAAGGTGCGAACGGGATGGTCTATGGCCGCAATATTTACCAGCACGACAATCCCAAGGCCGTCGTTGCGGCGTTGATGGCCATCATCCATCAGGGTGCGGGTGGCGAGGAAGCATGGGATATCTATAATCGTGGCTGATAAAAATCACATATTGGGTCTCGATGTCGGCAACACGGTCATCAAGGCCGTGCTGTTCGACACGGAAGGCCGGCAGGTGGCGCAACACGCCATCGACGGACAGTCGACATTCCCTGAGCCCGGCTATGTCGAGCGCGATCTCGAGGAATTGTGGCGGAACGGCTGCGAGGCGATCCGCCAGCTTCTGGTGAAATCGTCCGTCGATCCCCGCAGCATCCTGGCAGTGGGCTGTGCCGGCCACGGCAATGGCCTCTATCTTCTGGACAAGGACCGGCAGCCCCTGATCGGCATCCAGTCGCTCGACAGCCGTGCCGCCGATGTGGCGGCCGAGCTTGATCGGAAAAGCGGAACGCAATTGCAGGCCCGTTGCCTGCAGCGGCCATGGCCTGCGCAAACACCCAGCCTTCTCGCTTGGGTGAAGCGACATGCACCCGATCTCTATGCCCGGACCGGCACGGTCCTGTTCTGCAAGGATTTCGTCAATTTCCGCCTGACGGGGTGCCTTGCCAACGATATTTCCGATCTCAGCGGTGCGGGGCTGCTTGCCTTGCCGGAAGCGCGGCTCGACCGCGAGCTTCTGTCACTTTACGATCTTGAGGACGCGTTCGCGTTTTTCCCCCGTTGCGTGGAATCGGCTGACATCGTCGGCCATGTGACGGGCGAGGCTGCGGCGATGACGGGGCTGTCCGAAGGCACGCCCGTCATCGGCGGTTTCTTCGATGTGGTCTCCAGCGCCATGGGGTCGGGGGTCATCAATGCCGGGGAAGCTTCCATCATCGCCGGCACCTGGAGCATCAACCAGGTTTTCGCGGACAAGCCGGTCATCAGTCCCGATGTCTTCATGGTCACCACCTTCGGCCGTGACCGCTATGTCAATATCGAATCCAGCGCCACCTCCGCCGCCAACCTCGAATGGTACGTGCACCGTGTTCGCGGTGATCATGGCGACCACGCCTTCGAGCGCTGCAACGAATTGGTCGGCTCCGTCTCACCCCGCGCCGACGATCCGTTCTTCCATCCTTTCATTTTCGGCTCGCGACTGGGCGCGGAATTTCGCGGTGGCTTTTACGGCCTCGCGGGATGGCACGGCGAAGGCCATATGTTGCGGGCCCTGTTCGAAGGGGTGTGTTTCGAACATCGCCGCCATATCGGCGTCCTGCGCGAAGCGGGACTGCCCGTGGAAAGCGCCGTGATGTCTGGCGGCGGTTCCCGCAGCCAGCATTGGCCGCAGATCATGGCGGATGTTCTGGAAATTCCGCTACGTGTCGCGGAAGCCCGCGAGACGGGCGCACTCGGTGCGGCCATTGGCGCGGCCGTGGCGATTGGGCTTTATCCTGATTATGAGGAGGCGGTTGCGGCGATGACACGGGTTGCGAATGCTTACCGCCCCGATGCTGCGCAAGTCTCGCACTATGGGCGGCGCTATGGTCTCTATGCAGAATTGACCGCGCAGTTGCGTGGCTTCTGGAGCGCTTTGCGGTTACCGCAATAGTCTCCGGTTTCTGCAGGGCGCAATCGCGCGTCCGCATCGAGCAGAGCCCCTGCGCGGAGCAAAAGTATCTGTGCAGGGGTGAATATATCGCGCAATAGTTTGTATATAATTCAATATTACAACTTTATAAAGTATTGATGTTTTGATATGGCGCTTGAAAAATAGAATTGAAAGTAAATTTTAAACATAACTTCTTAAGCTCACCCTCCAGCCCGGTCGCCAACAGTTGCGCACGCACCCGTAACTCTCGCCACCGGTTGTCATCCACGCGGCGAAGGATCTGCGGATTGAGGAACGGGAGACCGAGCAGCCCGGTCCGGGACAGGTCGAGGTCGCCATCGAAGCGGGCGGCATCTGCGGCTCCGACCTGCATTATTACAACCATGGCGGCTTCGGCACCGTGCGCGTGCGGGAGCCAATGATCCTCGGCCATGAGGTCGCCGGCACCATCAAGGCTTTGGGAGAGGGTGTCTCCGGTCTCGCCGTTGGCGACCGCGTTGCCGTATCGCCGAGCCGTCCCTGCAACCATTGCGAATTCTGCCTGAAGGGTCAGCAGAACCAGTGCCTGAACATGCGCTTTTATGGCTCCGCCATGCCCATGCCGCATATTCAGGGCGCATTCCGCGGAGGCAGTTGCAGCATTCGAAGCCGCCGGTGACAGAAGCAGGTCGATGAAGGTTCAACTCGCCTTTTAACGGGTGCCGGTACCAGATTTCGAAACGGCCGCAGGACGATTCCGATTGCGGCCGTTTGTGCGCGGTTGAAAGATCATTCGGGCCGTGACCGGACAAAGCGCTGTTCCAGAACCTCGCTTCCCCACTGGCTGCCCGGATGTTCCTCGACGCATTTGAAGCCATGGGCTTCGTAAAGGTGCCGTGCGGCCAGGAGGCCGTTGAATGTCCAGAGATGGGTTTCGGCAAAGCCTTTTTCATCGACGAAGGCCAGTGCGGTTTCCAGCAGCCTGCGTCCGACACCGCCACCGCGCACCCCGTCATCAACGATGAACCAGCGCAGATGTGCAATATCCGCTCCGAGATCTTCGCCATCGATAGCGACGGAGCCGATGATCTCCTGTCCGCGCATTGCGACCCAGATCTCATTCTTCGGGCTTTCGAGCCGGTTGCAAAAAGCCGCGAGGCCTTCGGCCACGACGGATTCGAAACGCTGGCCGAAGCCGGATGTCCGGGCGTAATAAAGCGCATGCATCTGCGTGATCCTGGCAATGATGCCCGGCCTGTATCCCTCCAGGATCTCCATGGAGGGAGCAACGGTATCGGTCCTGTCTCCCAGCGCATCGGCGTAAAGACGAAGTCCCTGGAGGATCGTGTCGGCATCCGCCGATGTAAGCTGCGTGAGGGCGCCGGAGACCTGCCGGTTCGCGAAGCCGTGAATGGCGCTCACCTGTTCTTGTCCCTGACCCGTAAGACGCAGCCGCTTGATGCGGCTGTCCCCTCCATCCGTTTCTTCGCGGACATCGCCCGACAGGACGAGCTTGCGCAGCATGCGGCTGACACTCGATTTTTCAAGCCGCAGAAGTTTTCCCAGATCCCGCGCCGTGATGTCGGGGCATGCCTCGATCTCGATCAGGGCATGCACGGCGGAGGGCGGCAGATCGGTGCCGGCAAAGTCTCCCCCCATGAAGCCGAGTTCGCGGACGAGCCGGCGGGAGGTGGAACGGATGTCGTTTATGGGGAATGGCTGTTGGGGCACGTTCAATCCATTATGGTTGCATCATGCAACCATAATCATATTCCGCCTGACTTGCCAAGATTGCTCCCGACGTAAAAGGCTGGCTTTCTCAGCAAAAGCGGGCAATCTGCTCTTCCGGTCGCCGACAATGGCGGCTAAACCGATATGATCGGCAAGATGGATATTCGCTGAGATCGCGCGAGGGACTTTACCTGCGCGGTTTGCGGTAGTTGATTATCCGGCTATGGAGCAGACATGCCCGACACGCCCCGGTTTTTCCGTTACGCGGTTTTAGCGGCCATGTTTCCCGTGGCCGTCCTCGGCCTGGTGGCAACCCCAAACGAATATCGCGCCATCGGCGTCGAGGCCGTCGATTGCGATAGCCCCATATCCGTTCTGATTGCCGCGGTGCCGGCGCTTGCGGCCTATGCAATTATCGGCTGGATGTTTCTCTCCGGAGCCAAACGCCATCGCTCGCTGATTTCAGCCTGTTTTTGCGGGCTTGTTTGCCTGGCGCTCGTCTGGAACATCGGCATGGCGCTTCAGGAACAGCGACGAAACGCGGCTGAAACGGCATGCGGTTTCAGTAGTCGGTTGTGACCGCGCTTCACCCAAGTTCTTCCGCAGTCGTCCCGCTTGTTCAACGGAACCGAATGTTCCGGCGTGTGAGCTGATCGACGGAGGTGCAGCCCATCAGCTTCATGCCGCGCTCTATTTCGATACGCATCAGCTCAAGTGCCCGTTCGACGCCCGGTTGCCCCGCAGCAGCCAAGGGGAAAAGGTAATAGCGGCCGAGCCCCACCGCTTTTGCGCCGAGAGACAGTGCTTTCAGAACATGGGTGCCGCGCTGCACGCCGCCATCCATCATCACATCGATCTGGTCGCCGACCGCATCGACGATCTCGGCCAGCTGATCGAAGGCGCTGCGGGAGCCATCGAGTTGGCGGCCGCCGTGATTGGAAAGCACGATGCCGCTGCAGCCGATCTCCACGGCGCGTCTGGCGTCGTCCACCGACATGATGCCTTTAAGGCAGAACGGCCCGGCCCATTCACGCACCATCTGTGCCACGTCGTCCCAGTTCATCGAGGGGTCGAGCATGTCGGTGAAATAGCGGCTGATGGAAAGAGCGCCGCCGTCCATTTTAATGTGGTCGTCGAGCTGCGGCAGGCTGAAGCGCTCATGCGTCAGATAATTGATGCCCCAGGCCGGCTTGATGGCGAATTGCGCGATGCCGGAAAGATTGAGCTTGAACGGAATGGCAAAGCCGGTGCGCTTGTCGCGCTCGCGGTTGCCGCCGGTAATACTGTCCACCGTCAGCATCATCGTCTCGACACCGGCGCTCTTGGCGCGCGCCATCATATCGCGGTTGAGGCCGCGGTCCTTGTGGAAATAGAACTGATAGACCTGCGGGCCGCCGCTGATCCGCCGCGCTTCTTCAAGGCTCGTGGTGCCGAGCGAGGAGACACCGAACATTGTGCCGTATTTCCCCGCCGCTGCCGCAACCGCCCGTTCCCCCTGGTGGTGGAAGAGGCGTTGCAGCGCCGTCGGCGAACAATAGACCGGCATGGACAGCTTCTGCCCCATGAGGGTGACCGACATATCTACATCGGCCACGCCGCGCAGCACATCGGGAACGAGATCGCATTTTTCGAAGGCGGCCGTGTTTCGCCGATACGTCACCTCGTCATCGGCGGCGCCGTCTATATAATTGAAGATCGGTCCGGGCAGACGCTGCTTGGCCATGCGGCGAAAATCGTGGAAATTATAGCAGTCTTTGAGTTGCATCTTTTACTCGACCGGTCCGGTTTGAAAGCTTTCAAAAGAGTGTCGGAAACCTATACCGGAGATTTAGAGCGGGCAATCAGGCCACGGACGATTTCCGCAGGCTCGAAGCGATGGATGCCGCGAGGTCGGAACGGCAGAAGATGTTCCGCATCGAGAAGCTTCGCTGAAAGCCAGAGAACGGACATCCACATTTCCGTGCCCTGCAGCCCGGCCGGATGTCCCTCGGCGAAGGCAAATCCCCTGTTCCTTTGCCAGCGTCCCTCATTTCGGCGCAGAATTTCGCGGGCGATTTCCTTCGCCTCGTCCTGCCGGTGATCCGTCTGTTTCAGGCACAGAAGAAGCGGATGGATCGTATCGAGCAGGTTGCAGGCATTAAAATCCGCGCCATGGAAACCGCCATAGGCACGATAATTGGCGATAACGGAGTCTATTGCTGCTTCCGCATAGGGAAGGGGCAGGCCGAACTGTGCGTAAGAGCCGCGGGTAAGCCGGTAAAAGCCGTTGACCGGTTGCAGCAGGCCCTGTGCGGCAGTCGGCTCCCCCCAAAGCCCGGTGGTTTTATCCACATTCATCGCCAGCCAGCCGAAGAGAACGGTGAGGTTGTCGCCAGATGTGAAATAGCGCCTGTTTAAATAAAGCGCGGTGGCAATGGCGTCTATGGTGGCGCCGCAATGCCATGCCCGGCTTTGCCATGGCAATTCTTCCAGCAGGAGGATGAGTTCGTCGGCGCGCAGACGCTCCACGAAAGCGATCGGCTGTTTCGGCGCAGCACCGAAACATTCAAGCGCATATCCGACAGCCAGAATATTATAGAGGACGGCAGGGTCCTTCTCGGGAGGCGTCGAGGGGCGGTGGTGACGGTTAAGAAACAGCCCCGTTTCCTGATCCTGCAGGGCCTGAAGACTGGCGACGGTTTTTCCGGCATCGAAAGCGATCTTTTCCTGTCCGAAGGCTGCCGCAATCTCGATGGCATCGCACAGATGCCTGACGCTTTCGACCTCATGTCCGGATGCATCGGCGGAACGATAGATGCCATCCTCGCCATAGGAGCGGATGGCGGCAAGCCAGTCGTCGGCAATCTCCTTACCGAGTTCTTGCAGCAGGCCATCGGGTTCCGTCAGCGTCGGCGCGGCCGCTTTTTTTCCGCGATATCGCAGAACCCGGGCGGGAACGCCGCCTGCAATGGCCATGGCGGGAATGTCCTTCGCCACCACCGCGCCTGCGGCAATAATTGCGCCGCGCCCTATCTTCACGCCATCCAGCACAACCGCATTGGCGCCGATCCAGACGTCGTCGCCGATCTCTATCCCGAGCGAGGTCAGCGGTTGGCGATAGATCGGAGTTTCAATGTCGTCGAAGCCATGGTTGAAGCCGACGATGCTGACATGTGAGGCGATGCGCACACCATTGCCGATTGTGACCTTACCGGAAAGACAGGCATAGGGGTTGATCGAGACATTTTCGCCGAGTTCGATATCGCCGCGCACGATTGCGTAACCGGCGATCCACGACTGCGCACCCATCAACAGCCTGTCCGTATGCACCTCGGCCCTGGCGGCGATGTAGACGCCCTGACCAAAAACGGCGTTGGCAGAGCGCTCAAGGTCATGCAGCCGCGCCTCATGGTTGGGGTTGTCGATATCCTCCTGCTTCCGCTCCCAGGTCAGGATATTCAGCCGATCCAGTCTCTGGGAAACACCCGGTGTGTCGTCTGTCATTTCTGTCAGCCTGCGCGGTTTTCATCGAGAGCATAGGCGGGAATGCGCCGCCCCGCTCGGTTGAATATCTCTTCCAACCTCGGGAGATCGGGACTGTCGGGAAGGGCAGCCAGTGCGGCCTCTGCTTCTTTGCCGGCCGGCAGTGCCAAGGCCGCCGTCACCAGCTGCGTTTCGCCGGAGGCGATGGCGCCGCGCAATTGCGGAACAAGGGTTCTGGCGTGAATGAGGTTGGTATTGGCGATTGCCTGATGGCACACGCCTTCGCGCCTTATATCTCTCGAAAGATCGACGATGATGCTGGTGTCATTCTGTCCGTAACAGACGGCGCGGCCTTCAATCGCCTCGGTGCGGTCGCGGTTGAAATCGGCGCGTTCTATGGCGAATCCGCCTTCTGATGTTTGCAAGGGGCGTGGGGTGCGGATGCGGTGCAGCCTTATGTGCCACGGGTTTTGCGGCGCGAGCCAGGTCTCGATCTCGACATCCGCCCATGGTCGCCAGCGGGAATAGAGGCAATCCTCGGCGATCAACGCCTCTTCCATCGTCTCGCGGGTGCGGAAGTGCACGCCGTCGTCGGAAAGGCCGAGCATGCCATCGAAACTCGCGGCGGCGAAATGCCGGTCATCCGCCTCGATATTGAAGGCGTAACGGGTGGAATAGACGAATTTCGAATATTTTTCCTGCGCGCCGCGCATCCTGTCGTGCTGCTGCCCGGAGGACAGGACCACGATATTGCCCGGCGTATGAAAGGCCACCATGCCAGGCTCCGCCAAGGGAACCGGTTCGGCAAATTCCTGCGGTTCGGCCTCCTCCGCAGTCCAGAACGGGTGATCGGCGGGCAGCGCCAGCGGCAGGAAAAATTTGAGCGCCCAATAGGGCGAGCAGGGAGAATTGTAGCTCTCGCTCATCAGAAGGTTTGGATAGGCGTATCCGACCGACAGGACGCCGTCGCGGTCCGCGATTGGCCGCTTCGACCACCAGCGGATATGGCGCATGTAATAGCCCTTGATCTCCGGCCACGGCAACGCTTCCAGACCGGAAAAGGCAAGAGCGCCCCAGAAACCGCCCGCCGCAAAACGGTAGGTCTGGCTGCGCCCGAAGGCGAGCGACGCCCCGTCGGGCCCGAACCAGTGACGTATGTCACGCGCGAAAATGCGCGAGCGTTCGAGCAAGCGTGTTTTTCGCGTGTCGTCACCTTTCGCCAGCACCGTATAGATCAGGCCGTAAAAATGCATGGCGAAGGGAATATAATGGTCGACCCGGCGCACCGGCCCGTCGCGATACCAGCCGTTACCGATATCGAAAGCCTCGAGTTCATCGAGATAGGTTTGGGTTTTGGTCCGGTCGAATTCCACGCCGACCCGCTCAAGCCCGAGATCGATCAGAACGCGGAAGAATTTCCAATTATTGTCGACGAATTCCCGCTCGCGGGCGGCGAGAAGATAGGCGGCGACAGCCTGCCTGTCCGTTTCGGCAAGCGGCTCCCAGATATGTTCGGGAACCATGGCGAGCGCAAATCCTATCGCCGCCAGTTCGACCAGCCGCTGGTGCCGATCAGCCGTATCGCCCCAATATTCGGGGTGGGCGGGGTTGGCGCCATTGGCCAGTCCACGCCTGTAGAGATCCCAGTGGGGAAAGTCATAACCGCCGGCGGTAAGTGGAACGATGCCCCATAATGGCCGGGCAAAACCCTCCAGTTCCGCCGCAGGAAAATCGAAAATCGCCCCCGTTGCTCCAAGCCGGACGCGCGCGCCGCCCGGTGAAAAACAGGCAAGCAGGGGGTTGAAAAGATCGATCACCGCCTTTGCGAGATCGTCCCTGCCGAGAAGCGGATTGTGAAAGAGCGGATTGGCTGTGGCGGTCTCGTGAGGCACGGTTACGAATGTCCGGAATTCATGATCAAAGGAAAGGGCCGCAGGCTCATCGCCCGCGGCCCTGTGGCAATTATTTGATGGCCTTGACGCCGTCATTCATGTCCTTGATGCCGTCATCGATGGAGATATTGTCGGTCATCAGCGCGTCATGCACGCGGTTCAGAACGACTTCGATCTTGGCCGCATTCGGGTTGACCGCCATTTCCAGATAGGCCTTGCCCGCCTGCAGCGCGTCCTTGCTGTTCTGGTCCTGCGGGAAGCCCGGCAGCGCTGCGATCTTCTCGGCCACATCATCGGTTCTGAGCGCGGGGAAAGTGCCGGTGGAGGCGATGATCGCCGCACCTTCAGGTCCGGTGACGAAGTGGATGAAGTCCAGCGCCGCTTCCTTGTGGCCGGAATTGGCATTGACCGACAATCCGGCAATCTGCGCGGCCGTCGCGCCTGCCGCCACACCATCCGGATGGGGGAACTTCACGATGCCCCAGTTGACGCTTTTCGACTCGCCGGATTTCACCTTGGCGATCTGGGTGCCGACAAACCATGTGCCCATGGGCAGCATGCCGATCGTTCCGTTGAAGAACAGAGCGGAATAATGGGTGTTCGAGGTTTTCAGCGAGGCGTAGGACGGTATCGCGCCGCTTTTCTGCAGGGCAAGCGCACGCTCATACCAGGGTTTGAGGAATTCATAATTACCGTCCACCAGCGTGTGCTTGCCATCCTGAATACCGGGCAGCTGCACGGTCGAACGCCAGGTGTGCAGCAGCGCGCCATAGGTGCGGTTGGCGCCCATGCCGCCCTTCAGCTTGCCGGCGATCTCATCGAACTGCGCCCAGCTCATGTCATTGGTGGGGTAAGGCACGCCGGCCTTGTCGAAAATATCCTTGTTGTAATAGACCACCCAGAAATCCGAGCGGAACGGCAGGGCGTAAATCTTGCCGTCAATGGTCAGCTCCTCGATCAGGCCACCATAGGGTGCCGTCTCGATCTTCTGGTCCTTGATGAAGCCGCTGAGATCGGTGATGTTGCCGGCGCGCACCAGATTGGCGTAGCCGGGCACATCCTTGATGGTGACGACATCGATATCCTTGGAGCCACCCGTGAGCTGCGTGGATATCATCTGCGTATAATCCTGCGAGCCGAGGTCGACCACCTCGAACGTCACATTCGGATGCTTCTGCTTGTAGGCCTCCATCAAGGGCTTGAAATATGCGCCCTTGTCCAGGTCCCACAGCGCCCATTTCAGCGTAACGGGCGCATCGCCCGCAGCGAACGCCGTTCCTCCCATGCCCATGGCAATGCCGAGACCGGCGGTTGCGAGAGCGAATGCACGTCTGGTTGTCTTAAACTCCATAGCCCGTTTCTCCTTCCCTGACTGATGTCGTTTTGATTTTGGACTGCTTTAAGTGCCGCTCCCCGCCGGTTCGGGCATCCGCGCGCGTGTTTTTGCGGCGGCGTTTCTCGCTGCGAAACAGAGGGCGAACATGCCGAGCGAAAAATTGATGGTGGCCGGCATGAACACCGACACCGGATAAAAGAGGATATGTGCGAGCCAGAGCGCTGCGATGAAGCCGAGCGCCGCAAGCATCGGCAATGGCCTGGTGAGCGCCAGAAACGCCGCCTGCCGCAGGGTTTCCGAAAGCGGCAGGTCCCGCTTGGCCAGAACAACACTGGCATAGGCGCTGAGGAGGATGAGAAACAGCGTGACCGCCAGGCTGATCGCAAAAGGCAGGCTATAGACGAGCTGAAGCCGGGCGGCACCGGCATAGCTGACAGTCGCATAAGCACCGGCGCTCACCAGCAGCGCGCTTAAAACCACAAGCGCGGTGCCGCGCAGGGCGAATTTCCGCAAGGCTTCGAGAAAGTCGCGCAGCAGATAGGTATTCTCGTCATTTGCGAAGGAGACAGAGACACGGGCCATGGCCAGCATCGCCGCCGGCATCGTCACCACCGGCAGGCTGGCGATGATGAAGAGGAGGTTGAGCTTCACCATCTCCCACCATTCGCGCTTGATGATATCGAGGAAAAGGGCAAGGCCGGTCAGCGGCGGTGCGTTCTTGTCGATCCCGGCCCCTTCCTTTGTCCATAACCCTTCCAGCCATTGCATCGCGTTTCTCCCCGTCGCCTCAATAAAGGATCGATCGCTCGGTGGCGGGATCGAAAAGCTGCGCATTCGTCAGATCGGCCACCAGTTCGACGGGATCGCCGATCTTCGCCCTGAAACGCGGTGAGACGCGTGCGACGAGGTTTCTGCCACCGGAGACAAGGTTGAGATGCACTTCCGATCCCATTGGCTCCGCCAGTTCCACCGTCGCCCGGAAGGGTGCGACATTGGCGGCATCGATATCCGCGGGGGCGAATTCGTGGAAATTTTCCGGCCGGATGCCAAGAACGATGTCCTTTCCTTCGTGGGGGAGCAGGCGTGTGGTATCGATGCCCGCCGGCAGAGGCAGCGGATTGCCGTCGAACAGGGCGGTGAAGCGGTCGCCGTCGCGGCGCAGCGTGACTGGCAGCATGTTCATCTGCGGCGCGCCGATGAAACCCGCGACGAACATGTTGATCGGCCGGTCGTAAAGGTTTTGCGGTGTATCTACCTGCTGGATATGGCCGTCCTTCATCACCACGATGCGGTCCGCCATGGTCATGGCTTCCACCTGATCGTGGGTGACGTATATGAAGGTGGCGTCCAGCCGCTTGTGGAGCTTGGAGATTTCCGAACGCATGGTGCCGCGCAGCTTGGCGTCGAGATTGGAAAGCGGTTCATCGAGCAGGAAGACTTCCGGATTGCGCACCATGGCCCGGCCGAGCGCGACACGCTGGCGCTGGCCGCCGGAGAGCGCTTTCGGCTTGCGGTTCAAGAGATGGGTGATGTCGAGAATTTTCGCCGCATCCTTGACCTTGGTGTCGATGAGATCGCGCGGCGCCTTTCTGAGTTCCAGACCGAAGGCCATGTTCTTGTAGACCGTCATATGCGGGTAAAGCGCATAGTTCTGGAACACCATGGCGATGTCGCGATCCTTCGAGGGGACATCGTTCATAACGTCCTCGCCGATGCGCAACTCGCCACCGGAAATTTCCTCCAGCCCGGCGATCATCCTGAGCGTCGTGGATTTGCCGCATCCGGAAGGGCCGACCAGAATGATGAATTCCTTGTCGGCAATATCCAGATCGATATCGTGAACGACCTTGAGCGCACCAAAGGTCTTGTTCAGTTTTTTCAGGGAAATGCTTGCCATCTGTTCCTCGCGCTCACCAATAGGAAGACCAGTTGCGCGAAAGCCGGATCAGCGCTTCCAGATAATAATAATCGCCCCAGGAGACGCACTCATCGACGCCTTCGCCCCGGCAGGTATTATGGGGCGTCTTCTTGGAATAGGTGCCGTGCAGAAGCTGCCCGTTGGAGATCGCGGGATCGCGAACCGAATAGATATCGGCGAGGCTTTTCACCATGCGCCTTGCCAGATCGCGATATTCCGCTGCCTTCTCCGGTGTCTCCAGCTCCGCCATTTCCAGGAGACCGCAGGCGACGATGGCCGCTGCCGAGCTGTCGCGCGGTTCGCCATCGCCATCCGCAAAAATCAGATCCCAATAGGGTACGAGATCGTCGGGCAGGCGTTTGAGATAGAAGGCGAGAAGCCGCTCGAAGGTGTCGCGATAGGCGGGCAGGCGCTCATATCGATAAGAAATGGCCATGCCGGCAATGCCCCAGGCCTGTCCGCGGGCCCAGTAGCTCTCATCGCTATAACCCTGTTTTGTGACGCCGCGCACCGGCGCGCCGGTCTCCGGGTCCATGTAAAATGTATGATAGGTGGAATCGTCCGGCCGGACGGAATGGGCAAGCGTGGTGCGGGCATGGGCAAGCGCCACGGTGCGGTAGTCTTCCCGGCCCGTTTCACGGCTCGCCCAATAAAGCAGCGGCAGGTTCAAAAGGCAGTCGATAATGTAGCGATATTCGTTGGGATTATCCCTTCGGCCCCAGGCCTGGATGAATTGCCCGACCGGCTGGAACCGCTCCATCAACTGGTCCGCCGCCATCAGCGCGGCGCGTCTTCCATCCTCATCGCCCACCAGTTTCCATGCGGCGATGCAGGAGGGCGAGTAGAGAAAACCCATATCGTGATGATCGGTCTCGATGCGCTTTTCGATACGGTGCAGGAAACTCTGCACCTGTATTTGCGCCGCATGCTGAAAGGTCCTGTCGCCGGTATGTTCGAAGGCGAGCCATATCTGGCCGGGCCAGAAACCGGCGGTCCACTGGTCGTTGGCCACTGCGGGGTAAAAATTCTTCACGCTCGAATGGTTCTGCGCGGCATAGGTGAACTCAGGCAGATTGCGCCTGACCTGCGCGACGGCGGCCGTTAGCGCTACGTCGATTTCCGCTGCGGTGATCGGGGTTGGAAGGGACGTGGTCAAATCGAGCATGAAATCAACCCTTGAGGCCGGTGGAGGCGACGCCTTCGACGAAGAAGCGCTGCAACGCCAGGAAAACGACGAGAACCGGGATGAGCGCCACGACCGAGGCGGCCATGATCAATCCGTATTCCGCCGAATATTGCGAAATGAACATGCGCAGGCCGATCTGGATGGTCTTCAGCTCGGTCTTGGTGAGATAGATCATCGGACCCATGAAGTCGTTCCAGGTCGTGACGAAGGTGAAAATCGTCAAGGTGGAAAGCGCGGGTTTGGAAAGCGGCAGCATGATCTTCGCCCAGATCTGGTATTCGTTCATGCCGTCGATACGCGCCGCCTCACAGAGTTCGTTCGGGATCGACATGTAAAACTGCCGCATCAGAAAAACGCCGAAGGCGGTAAAAGCCTGCAGGAAAATCAGGGCGAGATGGGTGTTGTTGAGCCCGAATTCCCGCATCAACAGAAACTGCGGCACCATATAGACCTGCCAGGGCATGGCGATGGTGGCGATATAGCCGAGAAACAGCGTGTTCTTGTAGGGAAAATGCAGCTTGGCGAAGGCGTAGGCCGCAAAGCTTGAGGTCAGCAATTGCAGCAGTGTGACGATGATCGTCAGCTTCGACGTGTTGTAGATGAACAGCGCCAGCGGGATTTTCGTCCAGATTTCCACATAGTTCTCCCAGCGCGGCTGCGAGGGTATCCATTCGATCGGGAACGCGAAGACATCGCGGCTGAGCTTCAGCGACGCCGACAGCATCCATGCGAAGGGCAGAAGCATGACGATGGTGACGACGATCACCGTCAGATAGATGCCAATCGTGGCGGCGGGGATTTTGCGGCCCATGATGCGCATGGATCAATCCTCCCGCTGCCGTTTGAACTGGACGATGGTGACCAGGAGGACGAGGAAGAACAGGACGAGGGCGATCATGCTGGAATAGCCGAGATCCCAGGAGATGAAGGCCTCATTGTAGATGTGATAGACGAGAACCAGCGTTGAGGTGCCGGGACCGCCCTGTGTGATCATGTAGACCTGATCGAAAACCTTGAAGGACTGGATCGTCAGCATGACGGTCACGAAAAAGGTCGTTGGAGCAAGCTGTGGCAGGGTGACGTGGATGAATTTCTGCCAGGCATTGGCGCCATCCAGCCCCGCGGCTTCATAAAGCTCCGAATTGATGCCCTGTAGCCCGGCGAGATAGATGACCATGTAATAACCCATGCTCTTCCACACGCCGAAGAGAATGACCGTGACCATGGCCCAGTGCCGGTCCGCCGCCCATCCCGGCATGTCGGCGGGATCGAGGCCGAGCGTATAGAGCAGCATGTTGACCGGACCCATCTCCGGATTGAAAATCATGTTCCAGACGACGGCCACGGCGACCAGCGATGCGACATAGGGAAAGAACATGGCCGTGCGGAAGAAATTGCGGCCGAGGATTTTCTGGTTGAGCAGGATCGCAAGCCCGAGTGCGCAGGCGAGCGTGGCCGGCACCGACGCGACGGTGTAGATGACCGTGTTCCAGAAGGCCGCGATGAAGGCCCTGTCCTCGAAAAGCCGCCAGAAATTATCGAGACCGGCAAAACGCATGGCATTGGAGCCGTCCCAATGCATGAAGGCCAGCGCAAAGGCAAAGAGGATCGGTCCGAGCGTGAAAATCGCAAAGCCGAGAAAATTGGGCGCAATGAAGGAATAGGCGACGAGCGCATTTTCTATTCTGCGCCGCCGTTTAGAGACGATGCGGAGTTTTTTCCTGCGATACGGAGTCGCCTGCTTGTCGGACATGGTCGCGGTTGCGATTGCCACAGCATATCTCCCATTGCCGCCGTTTCACTGTTTCATCGGTGCCGGCTGCCTGCATTTTCCATTGCGGTCCGGGTCTTCGCCCTGCCGCCTCCCGCGCTCTGGATAACACAATATCGATATTGGTCAAACAACTTTGCATAAAGTCAGACAAATTTTCTGGTTTTTCAAAAATACGTATGATAGGAGGCCCATATCGGATTGCGGAACGCGCGGGAGGTTTGAGGGCGTGTTTGTCGAAATGATGCGGTTTCTGCCCGAACGGTTCGCCGATTTCGGCGCAGAACTGACGGCGCAGAAAATGCGGTCTTCAGCACCGGGCGCGGTTTCCCGTAGTCTCATCGAGGCGGCGGAGCAGACTCTTGACGAGCCCTGGTCCGTCATTCTGGCGGGCGACTACCGGAAATATAGCCGCACCGGCAATCGCGATCGTTTCGAGGCGCTTTATTTTTCCCGACGATTGAAGCTGAACGCGCTGGTTCTTGGAGAATGCGCCGAGGGGCAGGGCCGCTTTCTCGATGCCATCATCGATGGTCTTTGGCTGATATGCGAGGAGAGCGGCTGGCAATTGCCCGCCCATAATTCCCATATTCGCGGCGGCCCGCGATATCCGCTGCCCGATCCGCAAAACCCGGTGATCGACCTGTTCGCGGCCGAAACGGGCGTCAATCTCGCTTTGTGCCTGCATCTGCTGGCACCGGAACTGGAGAGGGCACATGCAAACCTCGTTTCCCGCGTCCGCGTCGAGATCGACCGGCGCATCATCACGCCTTATCTCACCCGGCATTTCTGGTGGATGGGGAATGGCGACGAGCGGATGAACAACTGGACGGCCTGGATTACCCAGAACGTCCTTCTCTCGACCCTGCTATTGCCCACCGACCAATCGACGAGGCGTTCGGTCGTGGAGAAGGCGCTCAAGAGTCTCGATGCGTTTCAGAAGGATTATGCGGAAGATGGCGCCTGCGAAGAGGGCGTTCTTTATTATGGCCATGCGGCACTTTGCCTGTTCGGGGCGATGAGCATTCTCGAAGCCTCTGCGCCCGGCTCCATGGCGCCGCTCTTTCATGCGCCGAAGCTGCGCAGCATGGCCGAATTCATTCTCAACATGCACGTGGCGGAAGACCGGTTCGTCAACTTCGCCGATGCGCCGGCGAAGGTCGAGACATCCGGCGTGCGGGAATATCTTTTCGGCAAGGCCGTTTCTTCGCCACCGCTCCAGGCTTTCGCTGCCGCCTGCTGGAACCGCTCACCGGACCGGCTGATGTGCAAGGAGTGGAACCTCTGGTATCGGGTCCAGGCAGTGCTTGCCATCCCGGAATTATCCGCGCTTATTCCAGCGGAACCGGCAAAGACCGATATCGCCCATCCCGGTATCGGTCTGGCGATTGCCCGCGACGGGGTTTTCGATCTTGCCGTGAAGGCGGGCAATAATGGCGAGAGCCACAACCACAACGATGTCGGCAGTTTCACGCTTTATAAGAACGGCCGGCCGTTCATCATCGATGTCGGGGTGGAAACCTACACCGCAAAAACCTTCTCGCCGCAGCGCTACGACATCTGGACGATGCAATCGGCCTTCCACAATCTGCCGACTTTCGGCGGCGTCATGCAGGCCGCCGGGGCAAAGTTTGCGGCGAGAGATCTTGTGACCGAATTTTCTGAAGATCAGGCGGAAGTCTCTTTCGATATAGCCGGGGCCTATCCCGCCGTGGCGCGTGTTGAGCACTATCGCCGCCGCGTCCGACTGCTGCGTGGCAGCCATGTGGAAGTCCTTGACGACTATCAGGGCGGGCAGGAGGCGGTTCTGTCGCTAATGGTCGCCGAGAAGCCCGCTGTCACGTCGGGTCGGCTGATCTTTGCGGGGCTGGGAGAGATAGCCTGCGAAGGGGCAGGAGAACCCGCCATCGAAGCCATAACAATCGACGATGCCCGCCTTCGCCAGTCCTGGCCGCCGGTGATCTATCGCATTCTCATCCCCATCGCAGCCCAGCGTCTGTGCCTGATGATCAGTTAAGGAAGTGCCGATGAAACTTACACTCAAGGTCGTCAATGCGGCGGGTGATGTTCTGGCGGAGGCCGGAGCGGAGGACGAAGCTTTGCTCGTCTATCGCGCGGAATATTGCGAGGGCGACAGGCTTGTCGTCGAGGTTTCGCAGCCCGGTCATATCTGGCTTGCGCTCGATGCCGGCATGCCGCCCACGCTGGTTTTCCTGCAAGGAAACGAATTCATCCTGCCCGTTCCCTCCGCGGCGAAACGCAAATCCTATCCGCCGCAGGCTTTCAGCGGTAACCTTCACCGGATCGCTGCGCGCCGCACACTTGCCGGTGAAATCGAAGTTCGCAGGAATCTGGCCCTCAACCCGTTTGACGATCATGAAAACACCTCGCTGTTTCCGCACGTTTATGCGAGCACGGAAACGCGCGGGGAGGCGGCCTTCGCAGCCCGCAATGTCATCGATGGTGAAAAGGCGAGCGCGGGCCACGGCTTTTGGCCCTATACAAGCTGGGGCATCAACCGCGATCCCGAAGCTTCGCTGACCCTCGTATTCGGCCGCGCAGTCCTCATCGACCAGCTGACTTTTTACCTGCGGGCGGACTTTCCCCATGATGCCTGGTGGGAAAAAGCGAGCGTCACTTTTTCCGACGGCGAAAGCGCGAGCTTTTCCCTGCAAAAAACCGGGGCTGCCCAGAGTTTCCCGGTCGCGCCGCGCCAGGTGGAATGGATCCGTCTGCATGATCTTAAAAAAGCCGACGACCCTTCGCCCTTTCCCGCGCTGACGCAAATCGAGGTCTGGGGGGCGGACCTGCGGGAAGCACCGTAGCGCCTGATCGCGGCTTACTGAGCACAAAGCGACGACCCAGTTTTACTGAAACCCTTTAGCTGTGCGCGATGCCGCGCATGTCGCGCATCATGTCGCGGTAGCGGTGCTGGCTGCCGCGCAGATGCGCTTGCATCGCCAGCTTCGCGGCCTGTTCGTTCCGGTCCGATATGGCGATGACGATGGCTTCATGTTCCTTGTGGATCAATCGTCGGTAAGCTGTCTGGTCGTTCTCGCCGGTTTCGGAAACCACGCGCGATTGTGGAATCACGGCCTGACCGTGCAGCTCGAGGAACTGTGTGAAAAGCGGATTGTTGGTGGCGGCAGCAATGGCCAGATGCAGCGCCAGATCCGCCTCGCGAATGGAGCGGTTCTCCTCGATACATTGCAAAAGCCGGGCGTGACAGTCGTAAATCGCCTCCTCCTGCGAAGGCGAACGGCGGAGGGCGGCGAGCCCTGCCGCTTCGATTTCGAGCGGCGTCCTGATTTCCAGCACCTCCAGATCGGAAGAGAGCCGGGCGCGGTCGATCCCGGGTGTGGGTGACGCGTCTTTTTCACGCTTCAGCACGAAAATGCCCGCCCCCTGACGCACCTCCACCAGCCCGTCGCAGCGTAGCGCCGTCACCGCCTCGCGCACCACGGTGCGGCTGACGCCATGGGTTTCCGTCATCTCGATTTCGCTGGGCAGGCGGTCGCCGGGTCCATATTGCCCGGAGGCAATCGCATTTCTGAGGCTGAGGCTAACTCTGCTGACCAGAGAACCGGAGGATTTGCTGCGCTGTTTTTGCTGTTCAGGCACGTCGGTCACCATGCATTGAAATCGAGGCAGGCGTGAAGCCTGTCAAATATGTATGATGAATTTCAGTGAAACTCAATGATCATACCAATTTTACCCGCCTTCATGCAGAGGACGTGCAGAATGGTATTAAAAAATCGTCCCGAAGACACTAGGCCGGGCCGGCACACTGCTCCGTGGAAACGGCATGTAGCGCGCTGCCGGTCCTGAAAAAGCTTTCGATATTGCCGATCGTGGTATTCGCGATGTTCCTGAGGGCATCCTGCGTGAAGAATCCCTGATGGCCGGTGACCAGAACATTCGGGAAGGTCAGCAATCGCGCGAAAACATCGTCGCGCAGCACGTCGTTGGAAAGATCCTCGAAAAAGAGATCGGCCTCTTCTTCATAGACATCGATGCCGAGACTGCCGATTGTGCCGTCTTTCAGACCCGCAATCGCCGCCTGCGTGTCGATGATGGCGCCGCGGCTGGTATTGACGAGCATCACGCCCTTTTTGAGCAGCGGCAGCGTCTCCCGGCGAATGAGGTGACGCGTCTCCGGTGTGAGCGGGCACATCAGCGCCAGAATGTCCGATGTCCGAAACAGTTCCTCGCGCGTGACGTAGACCATGCCCAGTGCTTCGCAATCCGGATTTGGCCGTACGTCATGGCCGACGAGACGGCAGCCGAAGCCGGCCGCAATGCGCGCGAAAATCGCCCCGATCTTACCCGTGCCGACAATGCCGACCGTCTTGCCGTGAAGATCAAAGCCGAGAAGACCGTCGAGGGCGAAGTTTCCTTCGCGGACACGGTTATAGGCACGATGAATCTTACGGTTGAGCGACAGGATGAGCGCCATGGTGTGTTCGGCGACCGCATAGGGTGAATAGGCCGGCACGCGCCCAACCGTCAGGCCGAGCTTTTCGGCCGCGGCGAGATCGACCTGATTGAAACCGGCGCAGCGCAGGGCGATGAGCCGAACACCCATTTCCGCCAGCTTTTCGAGTACTGGCCGCGACAGGTCGTCATTAACGAAGGCGCAGATCGCCGCCGCTCCCTCCGCCAGCGCCACTGTCTCGAGAGACAGGCGTGCTTCGCAATATTGCATCCGCATGCCAGCGTGGGCGGCAGCGTCAAGGAACTGCCTGTCATAGGGTTTGGCGCTGTAGACCACGATCCGCATCTGTTTCTCCAGTCTCCAAACGAAAGCTGCCGTTACAGTGCGACGCGTCCGGCAGGTGGCTTAGCTGCGAAGGCCCGGTGCTTCCTGTCCCGTGCTTTCGACATATTCGGTATAGCCGCCGCCATATTGGTGGATACCATCGGGCGTCAGTTCCAGCACCCGGTTGGAAAGCGCGGCGAGGAAATGGCGGTCGTGCGAAACGAACAGCATCGTGCCCTCATAATCCGACAGGGCCTTGATCAGCATTTCCTTGGTGTCGAGATCGAGATGGTTGGTCGGCTCGTCCAGCACGAGGAAGTTCGGCGGATCGAACAGCATGGCGGCCATGACGAGACGGGCCTTTTCACCGCCGGAAAGAACACGGCAGCGTTTTTCCACGTCGTCGCCGGAAAAGCCGAAACAGCCGGCAAGGGCGCGCAACGGCGCCTGCCCCGCCTTCGGAAAACGTTCCTCCAGCCATTCGAGAATGGTGCTGTCGCCATCCAGAACGTCCATGGCGTGCTGGGCGAAATAGCCGAGCTTGACGCTGGCGCCGAGCGTGACATTGCCGGAATCCGGTTCCGTCGTGCCGGTCACCAGCTTCAGCAGCGTCGATTTTCCAGCGCCGTTGACGCCCATGATGCACCAGCGTTCCTTGCGCCGCACCATGAAATCCAGCTCGCCATAGATCGTGCGGCTGCCATAGGCCTTATTCACCTTCTTCAGCGCCACGACATCCTCGCCTGAGCGAGGAGCGGGGGCAAATTCGAAAGCAACCGTCTGACGACGTTTGGGCGGCTCGACGCGGTCGATCTTCTCGAGTTTCTTCACGCGACTCTGAACCTGCGAGGCGTGCGAAGCGCGGGCCTTGAAGCGTTCGATGAACTTGATTTCCTTGGCGAGCATGGCCTGCTGGCGTTCGAACTGCGCCTGCTGCTGCTTTTCGTTCTGCGCGCGCTGCTGTTCGTAAAAACCGTAATCGCCGGAATAGGTGGTGAGATTGCCGGCATCGATTTCGATGATCTTGGTGACGATGCGGTTCATGAATTCGCGGTCGTGCGACGTCATCAGCAAAGCGCCGTCGTAGTTTTTCAGGAAATCCTCGAGCCAGATCAGGCTTTCGAGATCGAGATGGTTCGACGGTTCGTCGAGGAGCATCACGTCCGGGCGCATCAACAGGATACGCGCAAGCGCCACGCGCATCTTCCAGCCGCCGGAAAGCTTGGAAACATCGCCGTCCATCATCTCCTGGCTGAAGCTCAACCCGTCCAGCACTTCGCGCGCACGGCCTTCCAGCGCGTAGCCGTCCAGTTCCTCATAACGCGCCTGCACTTCGCCGTAACGTTCGATGATGGTGTCCATCTCGTCCATCCGGTCGGGATCCGACATGGCGGCTTCCAGTTCCCGAAGCTCCGCCGCCACTTCGCTGACGGGGCCTGCTCCTTCCATGACTTCCGCGACGGCCGAGCGGCCGGACATTTCACCGACATCCTGATCGAAATAACCGACCGTCATGCCCTTTTCGACGACGACCTGGCCCTCGTCGGGCTGCTCTTCGCCGGTGATCATCCGGAACAGCGTGGTCTTGCCGGCGCCGTTCGGGCCGACAAGGCCGATCTTCTCGCCGCGATTGAGCGCGGCGGAGGCCTCGATATAGAGAATACGGTGACTGTTCGACTTGCTGATGTTTTCGATGCGGATCATGACAGGGCCTGTGAATGGGAGCGGCCCTCCTATGCCACGGGCCGCCGCCGCTGTCACCTGCCGCACATGTCTTGTCAGCCATGCAGCCGACAAGACGCTCCAAAAACAGATCAGTTGGTGAGCGTGGCTATGCTGCCGGCAGCCTTGCGGGCGATTTCGCCAAAGGCAGTGACGATCTGCTCCATGTTTTCCGGCGCATAATAATTGTCGAGGCTGGATGCGCAATATTGCAACAGCGACTTGCCCTTGTCCGGCGCCATGAAGGCGACGCTGAAAATCTTGATTCCGTCTTTCTTGGCGGTCTCGCAGGTGGTGCGCACGGACTGGTCGATGCTGGAATTCCACGAGGCGCTGTTGCCCGTCATTTCACCGTCGGTCATGAGAACAATATAGCGCTCGAACGATTCACTGCCTTTGTCCTTGTGTGCTTTCGCTTCGTCAGTGTTGGCTTTTTTAAGGGCGTTATAGGCGGCGTTCAGGCTGCTGCGGGCATCCGTGCCGCCGGAGGGAAATTCCGGGATCTGTTTGTTGACATAGCTGGCGACACTGCCCGTACCCCAGCTGATGGGCTGAGCAGCATATGTCTCGTGCGTATAGACCGAGGCACCGGTGCGGACGAGCTCTGAACCGCCGTTGGCCGTGTAGGTCGGATCAGCCTTGTTCAATGTTGCGACGAGGAACCCGACGGCGGTTTTGAGAGACGTGGCCTTGTTGACATAGCAGGGACTGGATGTGGCCTTCGCTTCGCTGGTACCCCAATTGTCAGCCGTATAAACCGGGCACGATTTTTTCGCGGTATTGATGGTATCCGTCTTGAATGACATCGAACCGGAGCGATCAAGCGCCAGATACATGGAGATCGGTGCGCCCTTGTTGACGGTGCTCTTTGCGGTGCCCGTTACCGAAAGATCGAGTGTTTTTGCGCCAATGAACCCAAGCAGCGGATTGAGCTGTACGCGGTGGTTGATCGTGGTCTCGACGGTGTAGGTTTTGCCGCGGGCATTTTCCGTCTTCGTGATATTGGTCGGAGAATTCTGCTCCAGTTCCTTTTTCTCTTCCTCGGTCAGGTTCTTTTCCATCTGGGCCGCGATGAAGTTCTTGGCGATTTCCTTGATCTGCTCGTCCGTCAGGTCGCCCATTTTCAAACGGGCCTCGGTGGCCGCCGCAAGGGCTGCAGAATCCGCGGTATTCTGCATATCCGCTTTCACCTGCATCACATTCGCCAACTCCATGCCGGCGCCGGCAAAACCCAGCAACACCGGCAGCAGAATGGCCGTCATCATGCCGAAATTGCCGCTGGTATCGGCAAGAAAACGGCGCTTCGGTTTTTGATGTGCAGAGGCGGTCATGACGGGCTCACGGATTAGAATATTCGACTGAGCACAGAGAAGCCGCAAACGATGTAAAATCCGCTAACGTGATCGGTTCAATTTTACGCAGCGATCAAATTGGAGCAGTTTTCGAAGTATTTTCAAGAATTGTTGGCGCGATGGCCGCAATAATACACATCGTGTCATTATTGGACGGGGATGACGTCGACAGCCTGCTTTATCTGCTGGTTGCCATAGCTCTTCAAGACACCGATCACAGGAGCGACATCGGAATAATCCCGGCCGTAACCGACGACGATATGGTCGCTTCCGGCGACGATATCATTGGTGGGATCGAGTTCCAGATAACCGGCTGCTTCTCCGCACCAGACGCGAACCCAGGCATGCATTGCATCGGCGCCTTCAAGCCGTTCCTTGCCCGGTGGCGGAATGGTGCGCAGGAAACCGCTGACATAACCGGCGGGAATGCCGAGGCTGCGCAGCGCCATGATCATGATATGCGAAAAATCCTGGCACACGCCGCGCTTCAGCTTGAAGGCTTCCGATGGCGTCGTATCGACGGTCGTCGCCTCGCCGTCATAGGTAAAGTCCTTGTGTATGCGTTTGCACAGAGAGAGCGCGATTTCGCGAATGGTCATTCCGGGTTTCAGCAATTCCCGGGCATAGGCGGATATTGCCGCATCCATTCCGATCCTTGGGCTTGCGCCGATGAAGTGGTGCGGCGACTGGAAATCGAGCGACCAGACATCGGCCAGGTCCTGCGGCAGGCGGGAGAGTTCCGGAGAGAAATCCGCCGTCAGCGCCGGCGCCTCCACCATCACGCGGGCCTGCATGCGGATATCCAGCTTCTCATGCGGCGCGCGCAGATGCACGGAGGTGGCCGATTGATGAAAGAAATCCTCGAAGGTGGCACGTTCTTCCGGCACCGGCGAAACATCGATAGAGCCCGCGACAAGCCGCTGCCGGCCGGGGATGGAGAGCGGCAGGACACGGATGATGTGGCGCGCGCCGTGGGCCAGCGTGTCGTAGGTGTAACCCATATGCAGGGAAAGGTCGTAAAGCATAGGATTATCCGAGATAGGTCCGGGCGAGAACATCGGAGAGATGTTCCATGTCGGTTTCGAGCTGGCGATAGATCGCGCCGTTCATGTTTTCCGGCGTCATCACCGCAAGCCCGGAATGCAGACGCATCGCCTCGCGGTAGAAGGGCGACATCTGACCGTTCACGAAGGCGTTCGGAAGCTGTTCCACCTCGGTGCGGATCTCGTTCAGCTGGAACAGGATAGAGCGGGGATTGAGCGGGTCGAGCGCCAGAAGGTCGGTCACGGTCAGGCCGGCCGTATTGACGTTGTAGCGGCGGCGATGGGTCATGACACTGTCGCCGATTTCGAGCAGCATGTCATAGGAGCCATCAGGTGCGTCCGGGCCGGTCATATGGCCGAGAAGACGTGTCATATGCAGGCCGCGCTCCAGGTAGCGGCCGATCGACAGGAAACGCCAGCCGGTGAAGCGATACATGTTTTCGTGCACGAGACCGGCAAAGCCCGCCAGCTTGCGCAAGAGGATCGTCATGGCATGGGTAGCGTCGTCACCGGGGGCGACTTTCGCATGGAAACGGCGGGCGGTCTTGGCAAGGTCGTTCAGCGCCAGCCATCCGTCAGGGGAAAAGCGGTCGCGGATATTGCTGGCGGAATAAAGCGCGCTGTTGATGTTGTTCAGCAGGCTTTCCGGCACGGCATCGTTCATCTCCACATCGAGCGCTTCGAGATAGCGTGTCACATGCGCGAGCAGAGGCTGGCGCGGATCGGCGGATTCGGCATAACGCCCGTGCCAGGCGCGCAGGATGCGCAGGGCGCCTTCGGAGCGTTCGATGTAGCGGCCGAGCCAGAACAGATTGTCGGCTGCGCGGCTCGGCAGGCTGCCCGGCATATTGCGGGTAAAGCTTTCTTCCGCCGGCAAAAGCGTGGTGCGTTCCACCGGCTTGTCGCTGACGATCCATACATCCGCAGCGCTTCCGCCCGATTGCATGGCGATGGCGGAGACATCGTCGCCGCTGCCGATACGGGCAAAGCCGCCGGGCATGATCTGCCAGCCGTCCTGGGTGCGCGCGGCAAAAACGCGAAGGCTCATCGGGCGCGGGACGAGCTTGTTGTCGATATAGGCCGGGGTTGTCGAAAGCGTCACCACTTCCTGTCCGACCAGCCTGTGGCCGTCGGAGGCGAGCCAGTCGCTGATCGATTCCTTCGCCGTTTCGCGCAGCGACGAACCGAGCACGGACTGACCGTTATCGTCGAAGAAGGGAAGCCGGGAATAAGCCGGGCCGATGACCATGCCTTCGATATTGCCGGCGACATGGCGGCGTTCCGATTCCTGCCCGCACCACCAGGTGGCAATCGATGGCAGTTTCAGCTCCTCGCCCAGAATGTGGCGGCAGATACGCGGCATGAACGCGAGCAGCGCCCGCGTCTCGAGAATGCCGCTGCCGAGCGCATTGACGACGGTGAGCGCTTCATTGCGCAGCGCCTGCACCATGCCCGGGGTACCGATATGGGATTGCTGGTTCAGTTCCAGCGGGTCGGAATAAGAGGCGTCGAGACGCCGCCAGAGAACGCCGACCGGTTTCAGCCCCGCTACGGTTCTGACCATGACGCGGCCGTTGACGACGGTGAGGTCTTCTCCTTCCAGCAGCATGAAGCCGAGATAACGGGCGATATAGGCGTGTTCGAAATAGGTTTCGTTGGCGGGGCCGGGCGTCAGCACGGCGATCCGGTCGTCGGGGTGCTTTCTTTGCGCCTGCAGCGTGTCGCGGAAAGCGCCGAAGAACGAGGCCAGACGGTGCACATGGGTTTCGGCATAGATGTCCGAAAGTGCACGGGTGGTGGCCACCCGGTTTTCGAGCGCGAAACCCGCACCGGAAGGCGCCTGCGTCCGGTCGGCCAGCACCCACCAGTTGCCGTCAGGTCCGCGCCCGATCTCGAAGGAACAGAAATGCAGATAATGGCCGCTTGCCGGTTTCACGCCGACCATGGGCCGCAGATATTCCGGATTGGAGGCGATCAGGGCCGGGGGTACGAAACCTTCCTTGACCAGCCGGTTTTCGCCGTAAAAATCGGCGACCATGGCTTCCAGAAGATTCGCGCGCTGTTTCAGCCCCTCGGAAAGAACCGCCCACTCCGTGTCGTCGATCAGGACCGGAATATGGGAGATCGGCCAGTTTCTTTCGCTGCTGCCCTTGCCGTAATCACGGTAGAACACGCCGGCATCGCGCAGATAGCGGTCGGTGCGGGCAAAGCGCTCGTGCAATTCCCGTTCCGACATGCGCGACAGGGCGTCGAGCAGGGTCTTCCAGACCGGCCTGACCTTGCCGTTGGTATCGAGCATTTCGTCGGCAACGCCCGGCAAGGGGGAATATTCAAGCCCGCGCGGTTGCGCGCTCGTTTCCGTCTTGCGTTCCGTTGCCGGGGCTTTGGACAATTTACACTCCGTAAGGCCGACGCAGATCGAGCGTCAGCGGAAATTCTGGCGACACGGTTTCCGCTTGTAGCGGATATTGCCCTGCCGTATGCCCCCATGGTTCGAAACGGGCGAGGCGGCGTGCCTCGGCCTCATTGCCGTTGACGGGAAAGGTCTCGTAATTGCGCCCGCCCGGATGAGCAACATGGTAGATGCATCCGCCGATCGATCGCCTCGACCATGTATCATAAATGTCAAAGGTCAAGGGTGAATTGACGGGCAGAACGGGATGCAGGCCGGAAGCGGGCTGCCATGCCTTGAAGCGAACGCCGGCGACCGCGACACTGCGGTTTTCGGTTGGGGTCAGCGGAACGGCGCGGCCGTTGCAGGCAACCGCGTAACGGGCAGGGTTGGAGGTTTCCAGCCGCACCTGCAGGCGCTCGACGGAGCTGTCGACATAACGCACGGTTCCGCCGATGGCGCCCTGTTCGCCCATCACATGCCAGGGCTCCAGGGCCTGGCGCAATTCCAGCTTCGCACCCTCATATTCCACCTCGCCGAAGAAGGGGAAACGGAATTCCTGCTGGGCGGTGAACCATTCCGGCTTGAGGTCGAAACCGTTTTCCCTGAGGTCGGCCAGCACGTCGAGGAAATCCGCCCAGATATAATGCGGCAGCATGAAGCGGTCGGCGAGCGCCGTGCCCCAGCGCACGAATTTGCCGGCGGCCGGATTTTTCCAGAAGCGGGCGATGAGGGCGCGCACCAGCAATTGCTGGGCGAGCGACATGCGCGCGTTGGGCGGCATTTCGAAACCGCGGAATTCCACAAGGCCAAGGCGACCGGTGGGACCGTCAGGCGAAAACAGCTTGTCGATGCAGATTTCGGCGCGGTGGGTATTGCCCGTCACATCCGTCAGAAGATTGCGGAACAGCCGGTCGACCAGCCACGGCAGCGGCGGCACGCCTTCTCCGGGGGCAGGCACCTGCGCAAGCGCGATCTCCAGCTCGTAGAGACTGTCGTGGCGGGCTTCGTCGATACGCGGCGCCTGGCTCGTCGGGCCGATGAAGAGACCTGAGAAGAGATAGGAGAGCGAGGGGTGCCGCTGCCAGTGCAGAACGAGGCTTTTCAGAAGATCGGGCCGACGCAGGAACGGGCTGTCATTGGGGTTGGCGCCGCCCACGACCACATGGTTGCCGCCGCCGGTGCCAGTGTGTCGGCCGTCGATCATGAATTTGTCGGCGCCGAGACGCGACTGACGCGCTTCCTCATAAACAGCCGTGGTGATGTCGACGCAATCCTTCCAGCCCGCGGCGGGGTGGATGTTGACCTCGATGACGCCGGGATCGGGTGCGACGCGGATGACGTTGACGCGCTCGTCATGCGGCGGCGCATAACCCTCGATATGGACGGGCAAGCCAAGATCGGCGGCTGCCGCTTCCGCTGCTGCAATCAGTTCCAGATAGTCCTCGATGCGCTCGACCGGCGGCATGAAGACGCAAAGCCTTCCGTCACGCGGTTCCACTGACATGGCGGTGCGTACCGCGCCGCCGATTTCGCCGAGCGTCTGTTCGATGCGCTCCTGCCCTGCGGCCTCGCTGGCATGGAAGGAGGCTTCGGGCATGGCGCGGCCGGATGGCGTCAGGACGTCGGGAAGCGGACCGCGGGGGATCGAAGGATCGGCTTCATGAATATAGGGATAGGCGGATGGCGGCACATAGGGCAGGGTGCCGAGCGGCAGGCGGTAACCCACCGGGCTGTCGCCCGGAACTAGGAATATTTTACCGCGCCGCGTCTTCCATTTTTCACTGATCCAGCGTTTGCCGGCGGCGCGCGCATTCCACGCCTGAACGGGAAGAATATAACCGGTCGGCGTCGTCAGTCCCCGTTCGAAGACGCGGGCCATGCGGTTTCGCTCCTCCGGGTCTTTCAGCTTGGAATTGGACGGGTCGACATTGTCGGGAAGGCTGCCTTCCTTGATGATCCATTCGGCCGGATCCTCATAGGCCGGCAGCACCAGCTCCGGCTCGATGCCGAGATGGGAGGCTATACCGCCCAGCAGTTTTTGCGCATCTTCCGCCTTGACGCCTGTATTTGCGCCCTCCTCGGCGATCAGCGCCGGATTCTGCCAGATCGGCAGGCCGTCCTTGCGCCAATAGAGCGAAAAGGTCCAGCGTGGCAGGCTTTCGCCCGGATACCATTTTCCCTGCCCGTAATGTAGAAAGCCGCCCGGTGCGAAACGCTCACGCAGGCGGCGGATCAGGGCATCGGCCTTTTCACGCTTTGTCGGCCCGACCGCGCCGCTGTTCCATTCGTCGGATTCGAAATCGTCGATGGAAACGAAGGTCGGTTCGCCGCCCATGGTCAGCCGGACATCATGGCTGTTCAGAACGTCATCGACCTCTTGGCCGAGCGCGTTGAGTTCATCCCAGCTTTCATCGGAAAAGGGTTTGGTGATGCGCGGCGTTTCGGCAACCCGCCGGACCTGCATGTCGAAGGCGAATTCCGTATTGGCATGGCCGTAATAACCGCCGGAAATCGGCGCCGCATTGCGGTAATGCGGCGTTGCCGCCAGCGGAATATGGCTCTCGCCCGTCAGAAGTCCCGAAGTGGGGTCAAGGCCGATCCAGCCCGCGCCGGGCATATAGACTTCGGCCCAGGCATGCAGATCGGTAAAATCCACTTCGGTGCCGGATGGGCCATCCAGCGCTTTGAGATCGGGGGTGAGCTGAATGAGATATCCCGACACGAAACGGGCGGCGAGGCCAAGATGGCGCAGAACCTGCACGAGCAGCCAGCTGGTATCGCGGCAGGACCCCTTGCCGGAAGCGAGCGTCTCCTCCGGTGTCTGGACGCCCGGTTCCATGCGGATGACGTAACCGATCTCCTGTTGCAGGCGGGCATTGAGGCCAACGACCATGTCCACCGTCGGCTGCCCCGGTGTGCGGTCGACGGTGGCCATGAAGGCGGCGAGCAGCGGGCCGGTCGGTTCCGGTTTCATGTAGATGGACAGGTCATCACGCAATTCCTGCGGATAGTCGAAGGGCCACTTTGTCGCCTCTTCCTCCACAAAGAAATCGAACGGATTGTAAACCGTCATATCGGCGACAAGATCGACCTCGATCTTAAATTCCGTCGCGGGCTCGGGAAAAACGAAGCGGGCGAGGTAATTGCCGTAGGGATCCTGCTGAAGGTTCACGAAGTGATTGGAGGGCGAAACCTTGAGCGAATGGCTGATAACGCGGGTTCTGGAGTGCGAGGCGGGCTTTAATCTTATGATCTGTGGTCCAAGGCGAACCGGATTGTCGTATTTATAATGCGTCAGATGATAGATGCTCGCTTTGATCGCCATTAATCTGCCTTGCCCGGTTTTCCGGCTTATGCGGTTTGTCCGCCCCTCTGAAATTATTCGGATTTTGTGCAATGCAGGAAAAGAAAGCAAGGATCATTTCCGGTGGCAACCGCATTGTTGGTGGAGGCCGCGATATTTGCCCGCAGGAAGAATTGTCCGGGCTTTTCAATCATCGCCGCTGAGATTTCGCCGGGATTGTGGACAAGGTTGAACGGCGTGTTATTGCTTGGCATCGAAAGGCGCAGAATCGCGACCCGCTTTCTTTGCCGACTGACGTTTCGGAATGGAATGAATGGCAACAACGGTGACCGACGATCAGCGCAAAAGCGCGGCTAATCTTTCGGGTTTCGATCTCGATTTCCCGGCGCAGCTGCGCATGATGGGGCGTGCCTTCTGGACCTCGCCGGTTCGCACCAGGCTGATCTTGCTGTCGATAGCGCTGCTCACGGTGATATTGCTCACCGCCTATGGGCAGATCAGGCTCAATGAATGGAACGCGCCGTTTTACAACGCGCTGGAGCGGCGCGATCTTGCCGCCTTCATTCACCAGCTGGAGGTCTTCGCCATCATCGCGGGGCTGTTGCTTCTCCTCAACGTCATCCAGACCTGGCTGAACCAGATGACGGCGCTGAACATGCGCGAGGGCCTTGCCAAGGATATGGTGGATCAATGGCTGAAACCGGGACGGGCCGCCCGTCTTGCCGGTTTCGGCACGATTGCGATCAACCCCGACCAGCGCCTGCATGACGATGTCCGCAATCTGGCTGAAAGCAGCACGGCGCTTTCCATCGGTCTCGTCAATGCGACGATCCTGCTGGTCAGCTTTATCGGCGTCCTCTGGTCGCTCTCGGCCGGCTTCGCCATCACCATCAGCGGCGATACCTATGCGATCCCCGGCTATATGGTCTGGGCGGCGATCCTTTACGCCGGTTCGGCTTCCCTGCTCAGCAATCTCGTCGGTTATCGGCTGGTGGGGCTGAATGCCGAGCGTTATTCCAAAGAGGCGGAGCTTCGCTTCTCACTGATGCGGGCCAGCGAAAATCTTGCCGCCATTGCCCTTGCACGTGGCGAAAAGAACGAAAGGCGGCGGATCGGTATCGATATTGATGCGGTGCTCGGCGTCATTCGCGGGCTCGCCATGGCGCTGACACATCTGACATGGGTTTCGGCAGGATATGGCTGGCTGGCAGTGGTGGCGCCGATCCTGATCGCGGCTCCGGTTTATTTCTCCGGCAACCTCACCTTCGGCGGGCTGATGATGGCCGTCGGTGCGTTCAACCAGGTCAACACGGCGCTGCGCTGGTACATAGACAATTTCGGGCCGATCGCCAGCTGGAAGGCGACATTACAGCGCGTTTCGGTGTTCCGTAACGCCCTTATCCAGATGGACAGCGTTGAACAGCACGGTCTGGCGATCGATCTGCAACGCAGCGCGGAGAATGAAAAAATCCGCCTCCAGTCGGTAGTGATCTGCCGCGATGCGGGTGGGCAGGATCTGGATCGCGGCTTCCAGCTGCGCGAGAGCGAAGTCGAGATCGGGCCGGGCGAACGGCTGATGATCAATGGCGAGCAGGGCGTGAACCGAAGGTTGTTGTTTGCGGCCATGGCGGGCCTGTGGCCCTGGGGGCAGGGCAGGATTGAGATGCCCGAACAGTCCGATACACTTTTCATTGCCCAGCACGGCTATCTGCCGGCGGGATCGCTGCGTGAAATCCTCGCCTATCCGCGCGCGCCCCAGCGTTTCGCCGATGCGGATTATGTCTCGGCGCTCACAGCCTGCGGGCTTGGCGAGATGGCATCCCGTCTCGAGGAAAACATTCGCTGGGATAAAAAACTGGATTCGGATGAGCAGGCCAGCATCCGGGTGGCCAATGCCCTGCTGCTGAAGCCGAAATTCGTCGTTATCGACGATTTGCTCGAAGGGCTGGAAAAACAGACGCAGGATACGCTGGCGGAAGTTCTGAACGGGATCGAGGGTGCGGCGATCGTCTATATCGGCCGGTCGGAAACATTCCTGTCGGTGCTCGCCCCGGCTGTGGCGCATCTCGACCACACCGCGCAGAAGGAAAATATCTCCAGGCCCGGGAGTGCTCCGCAATAGGGCATTGGCTATCGGGCTGATCCGAGCGGACTAGAGCCGCAAATGCCATTTGTCCGAATCGAGCCGCTGCTGTTTGGCAAGGCTTATGGTGGTGTCCGGCTCCACCTGCGAACGCAGGGCAAGGGTGCCGGTCGCCAGGCTGATGGCGACGACGCTGGCGACCGCCAGGACGATACGGTCGTAGCGCTGCTGTATTGTGTTGTTTCCACTCCAGTCATAGGCCATTCGCACGCCCTCGCGTTTTTTGGAATCGTGCCTCATCATGGTTAACCGAAGCTTACGATGGCTCTGTGATTCCTTGCTGTTTTGGAAGGGCTGCCGCGACAAATCGGCTATTGGCGGATGGGGTGCGGTTGTTTAAGTCCGGCAGCGGGAGGCTTGTGAAAGGACTTTGAGATATGGACCAGCAACCGCCCGCCGATATGGAACTCACGCTCAGAACGCTTGCGATGCCTGCCGATGCCAACCCGGCCGGCGATATTTTCGGCGGCTGGGTCATGTCGCAGATGGACCTTGCCGCTTTCGTCCGCGCCAATGATGTAGCCGGCGGCCGCACTGTCACCGTCGCAGTCAATGAGATCGTCTTCAAGAAGCCGGTCAAGATCGGCGACACATTGTGTGTCTACACCAAAATCGAAAAGATCGGCCGCACCTCCGTCACGTTGAAGATCGAGGCCTGGACCCGCAGGCACTATCAGGATTCACGCGAGAAGGTGACGGAGGCCGTTTTCATCATGGTCGCGGTGGACGACAACGGCGATCCGCGTCCTGTCCGCAAGGAGGCGTGAGGCGGCATCATTTTCTTTTCAAAGCAATTCCGAAGCGCCTGCAAAAGATTAAAAACATCGGCGTTTCGGATTTTTCGCAATTCGATATCCGTCCGCTCAATACTTTAGAAATATCCAATTTATTTATCAATTTTTGCGATCAAGATATGGAATAGGACGGGGATCAGGCTTTGACCATTCCAGGTGTTGTTATTGTCGGCGGCGCTCACGGCACGCTCGCCCTTGCCCGAAGCCTCGGCGCCCTGAATGTGCCCGTTTATTACCTCACCCACGATTCCCCTTTGCCGGGTTGGTCGCGTTTCGTACGGAAAACAATCCGCTGGGCCGGCCCGCATGATGCCGGGGCACTGCCGTTCCTGCGTCAAATGGCCGACAAGCATGGTTTGAAGGGCTGTCTGCTGGTGCCGTCCGGCGACGGAGAGGTCCAGCTCGTTGCGCAGCATCGTGAGGAACTGTCCTCGCTCTACAAAATCATCCTGCCGGATTGGGCCGCGCTGCAATGGCTTTGCGAAAAGCCGCTGCTTTACCAGCGCGCTGCAGAACTTGGCGTCAGTATTCCGCGAACCTATGCGCTGGCATCGGCCGCTGACATCGATACGCTGGACATATTGTTTCCCGTCATTCTCAAGCCGAATATGGGCGGTGGCAATACCACCATCGCCAGGGCGAAAGTCATTCGCGCCGATGACCGACATGCTCTGAAAACGGCTTTTGCCGATGCGAGTGGAGAGATCGGCGCTGGCAATGTCGTCGTACAGGAACTCATTCCGGGTGGGGGAGAAAGCCAGTTCTCCTACGCGGCGCTATGGCTGAACGGAGAGCCGCTCGCCGAATTCACTGCCCGGCGCGCCCGGCAATATCCTGTCGATTTCGGCTATACCAGCACCAGCGTCGAGGTCGTCGACAACGGGCAGGCGGTGGATGCGGCCCGAAAAATACTGAAATCGGCCGGTCATAGCGGGCTGGTCGAGGCGGAATTCAAGCTCGACGGCCGGGACGGGAAACTGAAGCTTCTCGATGTCAATCCACGCCCATGGTCATGGTTTGGCCTTTGCTCTGCGGCGGGCATCGACCTTGGCGCCCTGCTTTGGCGGGTCGCCAATGGCGAGCCGGTCGGCCAGCCCCTCAATGCGCGGCAGGGCGTATCCTGGTCCTATCTTGTCCGTGATACCGTTGCCGCCTTCACAATGGCCCGCAGGGGGCAGGCGAAAATCGGCAACTATTTCGCGTCTCTTCGCAATATCCGCAGCTGGGCCGCCTTTGCGCCGAACGATCCCTTGCCGGGTTTGATCGATCTGCCGCTGACGGTCTCGAGAGTCGTGAGAAAACGCCTTCTTCCCGGCCTGACATCAGGACAATCGGGGAGGGTGTTTTTTCAACCGGTAAAACGACTTGTGAAATATGGAGCCATAAGGGCGGGGCTGGAGGTGAGTTCTCTCCCGGCCGTCCGTTCTGCATTTCCGTCTTTCGCCGGGCGTGGTGTGATCTTCACGCTTCATCATGTGCGCCCCGGAGGGGCTGTTGCGGCTTTCGCACCCAATGTGCAATTGTCCGTCACGCCGCAATTTCTGGAAGAGGCGATACAGGCCGCACTCGAATGCGGTCTCGTTCCCGTGCATCTGCACGATCTGCCGGCTCTGCTCGCCGATAATCACGAGGGCCGGTCGTTCTGCGCCTTCACGCTTGATGACGGCTATCGAAACAATGCCGACTATGCCGCGCCGATCTTCCGTAAATATGCCGTTCCCTACACGATTTTCATCACGCCGGGTTTTGTGGAGCGAACACGCAGCCTCTGGTGGGAAACCGCTGCTGCCCTGACGCAGAAAGTCGCGTCGTTCGAATTCGATTTCGGGGCGGGGCCGGAGCATGTGGCATGCGCCAGCCCTTCGCAGAAAGCGGAGGCATTCACGCAGCTTGAAGATTTTGTCCAGAACTTTTCCGAAGACGAGGCGGTGGAAAGAATCGATCGCGTCGCGAGGCAGCATGGCGTCGATCCCATCGCGATCGTGGACGAACTTGTCATGGATGAAGATGAGCTCAGGGCGCTGGCGCAGGACCCTCTGGTGCATTTCGGCGCGCATACCATGACGCATGTGAATATGCGTAAGGTGGATGCGGCGCGTCTGGCTTATGAGATCGCGGAATCGGCGCGCCGGGTGGAAGCCTATGCCGACCATCGGCCGCGGTCCTTTTCCTATCCCTATGGCTGGATAAAGGCCGTGGGGGAACGTGAAGCAAAAGCGGTTCACGATGCAGGATTTTCGGCAGCCGTGACCACGCAGGCTGGCGTTGTCGGTCCCCACAGCCTTGAAAAGCCGACGCAGTTGCCGCGTGTATCGTTGAACGGACGCTTTCAGAAAAAGCGCTTCGTCAAGGCGCTCATCTCGGGCCTGCCCTTCCGGTTCATCTAGCGACGTTGTTCGTTCGCCATCTCTCGGCCGTCTCACCATATATGGCTGCGGCCCGCGTTTGGCGTTCTCTTTGCCGTTTCCGATTTCCTTTTTCGTTCTTTGAGCCTCTTTGCGGCTGAATTGGCCAATCCGAAAAGCTGCGCCATAATTTTTGTTATTCACATCCATTTATCTATTGATTATAAATAAATTTATCGACGTAAAACATTACAACTTTTATGAAGGCCTCGCCCGTGCTGCTGATTTTTGCCGATGATCTGACCGGAGCGCTCGACGCCGCCGCCCCCTTTGCCGGGCGTGGGCTGGCGACCGAGGTTGCGATAGGGCTTGACGGTGCACGTGCGGCGCTGGCGGATGCGCCCGCCGTCTTGAGCGTCAATCTCGGCTGCCGCGATGGCGAAGCGGATAAAGCCCGGCGTCGCACGCAGGAACTGTTGGGGCTGGTTCCGGCCGATACTGTCCTTTTCAAGAAGATCGATTCCCGCCTGAAAGGGCATATTGCGGCGGAAATGGATGCGATTTCCTATCGGCACGCGCTTGTCGCGCCCGCCATTCCGGATTTCGGGCGAGTCGTTATTGGCGGAGCCGTTTCCGGCTTTGGCGTCGAAGCTGCCATTCCGGTTCATGAAAGGCTGGGCGGACATGGCGGCCGCTGCACGATACCCGACACGCGATCACAGGGCGATATCAGGGAAGCTCTCGCCGCCGCGCAGGCGGAAGGGGCCGATCTTCTGGTTGGCGCGCGTGGGCTTGCCGAGGCGCTGGCTGAAGCGATGACGGCGCAGGCTGTTCCTGAAGCGGCGATCATTCCACCCGGCAGGGGGCTTTTCGTCATTGGGTCTCGCGATCCGATCACGGTGGAGCAGATTGACGTTCTCAAAAGCGTTGGACCTGTCTCGATCGTGGAGGCGCCGAATGGCGTCATGCCACGACACACCGATGACGGTGCCGGTCTGACGTTGGTTCAAGCGACGCAGGGTAAGGAAAATCTGTCGCCGCTTGCTGTTTCAGACCGGTTGGCGGAGGGCGTCGTGCCACATCTTACCGCGAGCGCCGCCAGGCTGCTGTTATCGGGCGGAGCCACGGCAGAGGCCGTGCTGCGGGCCATGGGCGTTTCGCGCCTGCGTCTTGCCGGCGAATGCCTGCCGGGTCTCGGGGTCGGCTGGTCCGGCGATCAATGCATCATTGCGAAATCCGGCGGTTTTGGGCAAGCTGACACGTTGAAACGGATCGCGAAAATGATGCTTGGCGACAATGACGCTGGAGAGAGCTGACCAGATGGGGCTGATGAAAGAAACGGCGCGCAAGGCACTTCCGGACATTATTTTCGAGAGAATGCACCGAGCGATCAAATCCGGGGCCTACAAGCCGGATGAGCGGCTGCCGACAGAGCATGAACTCGCCATGGAATTCGAAGTGTCGCGACCTGTCGTGCGCGAGGCGTTGCGGCGGCTGCGCGAGCAGGGGTTCATTTATTCCCGCAGAGGCTCCGGCAGCTATGTCAGGGCTTTCGGCCTGCGCGAGCCGCTTGGCTTCGGGCAGCTTGAAAACGTTGCTGATCTTCTCAATTGTTACGAATTCAGGCTGACGCTGGAGCCGGCTGCGGCGGCCGCGGCAGCCTTGCGGCACGATGGCGAGAGGCTTGCGGCGATCCGGAAGGCGCTCGAGCTGATGCGGGATGCGACCAATCGCCAGTCCCACCGCGAGGATGCCGATTATCAGTTCCACCTCGCCATCGCGCGGGCGGCACGAAACAGTTACTTCTCCACGGCGATGGAAGCGTTGAAGGACCATATTGCCGTGGGAATGAAATTCCACGGCATGTCGGTGAAGCGGGAGGCGTCCGGTCTGACGCGTGTTTTCGCCGAGCATGAGGCAATCGCAAAGGCGATTGCCGATGGGGATGCAGAGGCGGCGCGCCAGTTGATGCTCCAGCACCTGACCGGATCGCGCGACCGTCTGTTCGAGTCTTCGCACACGGACTAAGCGGGTGACCAAAGGCCGATGCGCGTGTCCGCGCACCGGCTTTTTGTTCAGAGGGCGTGGCGGTAAATGCCGAGCACGTCCTCGACGCTCATGTCGACGGGGTTATTGTCCATCAGCCGGCGGATGGCATGTGCATCCTCAGCGTAGCGGGGAAGATCGGCCTCAGTTGCGCCGTGCCGTGCAAGCGACATTTCAATGCCGAGCCCGGCGCAGAAGTCCGTTGCCGCCTTGCGCAGATCATCAGGCGAAAGATGCGCGCGAAGGCCAAGCGCTCCCGCCACTTCCGCCGTCTTCGCCGAAACCGCGGGCTGGTTGAAGGCCAGGACATGCGGAAACACAATGGCGTTCGCCAGCCCGTGCGGCAGGCTAAGAAGCGTGCCGAGCGGATAGGCGATGGCGTGGCCGGCCGCCGTGTTGACGGGGCCGAGGCAGATGCCGCCATAATAGGAGGCGAGCATCATGCCTTCCCGCGCTTCAGTATCCGCACCGTCGCGAACGGCGCGCGCCAGATATTTACCGACCAGTGCAAAGCCCATACGCGCGAAACCGTCGATCATCGGATGGGCTTTGCGGTTGGTGAAGGCTTCGACGCAATGGGCCATGGCATCCACCCCGGTTGCCGCCGTAACGGCTGATGGGACGGAGTAGGTGAGTTCCGGATCGAGCACGGCGAAATCCGCGATCAGATGAGGGCTTTCGACCGCGATCTTGTTGCCTTTCACGGGGTCCGTGATGAGCGAGCGGATTCCGGCCTCCGAGCCGGTGCCAGCAGTGGTGGCGATCTGCACCAGCCGCGTGTCTCGCCCGGCAACCCTGTTGGGCCCCGCCACGTCTTCAAGCGACTGGTTGGAATTCCAGAGGGCAGCGACCAGCTTCGCCACATCCATTACCGAACCGCCGCCGAGGCCGATGACAAGATCCGGCTTGGCAGCGCGTGCTGCGGCAAGGGCGGCTTCCAGCGTTGTTGTGTCCGGCTCGCCGGGAATGGCGTCGAAGATCGTGAAAGGGCCCTGCGATTGCAGCCGTTCGGCAAATTTTGCCGTCAACGGTGTGGCGATAATCAGGGTCGATGCGGTTTTTCCCGCCCAGGTGCCGACCTGTGAAATGGTGCCGGCGCCGACGGCGAGCCGTCGTGGCTGGTGGATGAGAATGGGAGCTGTCGACATGGTGCTCATTCCTTCCGCTCCTTGCCCGCCACCAGCTTGCGCGCATAGGCGATGGCCGCATTCATGTTGCCGTGATTGGCGATGCCCTTGCCGGCGATATCGAAAGCCGTGCCGTGATCGACGGAGGTACGGTCTATCGGCAGATCGACAGAGACATTGACGGCGGTGTCGAAGGCGACAAGCTTGATCGGGATATGGCCCTGATCGTGATATTGCGCGACGACGAGATCGAAAGCGCCGGAATAGGCCCGGTGGAACACGGTATCGGCGGAAATCGGCCCCTGCACCTCGATGCCTTCGGCGCGGGCGGCAGCGACCGCTGGCGCAATCTGGTCGTCATCTTCGGTGCCGAACAGGCCGTTTTCACCGCAATGCGGGTTGATGCCGGCAACCGCGATGCGCGGCCGCTCGTAGCCGATGCACTTCAGATGCGCGTTGCCGGCTCGGATGGTTGCCAGCACCCGCTCCGTCGTCGCCCGGCGAATGGCTTCCTGCAGGGAGACGTGGGTGGAAACGTGAATGACCTTCAACCGTTCGGAGGCGAGCAGCATATAGGCGGCCGAGGAGCCGGTGAGGCTGCGCAACATGCCGGTGTGCCCGTCATAATGACGACCGGCGAGGTTCAAAGCTTCCTTGTTGATCGGCGCGGTGACGATGCAGCCGATTGCGCCTGCTTCGGCATCACGAACGGCCTTTTCGATAAAGCGGAACGCGGCGTCTCCGGCCACTGGCGACAATGTACCCCAGGGCAGCGGCGCGCCCTCCACGGGCAGGTCGACCACGTGCTGAGAAAGATCGATATCAACGCCGAGCGCATCCCGCGCCGCTTCCAGCGTGGCGAGGTTGCCGTAAATCCGCGTCGCCGCACGATCCGGGGCGGACATTTCGGCGAGCGCCCGCACCGTGATCTCGGGGCCGACGCCGCAGGGGTCGCCCATGGTGATGCCAATGATGTTGCTCATCTTTGTCTCCCGTCGTTCTCGTTAGCCCAGCCGGGCGCCAGCCGGACATATTTGATTGCGCGGCGATGATAGGTGTAGCTCGCATGCAGCGTACCGTCCGGCGCTTCCAGAAGCCACGGATAGGACATTTCCAGATTGCGCCCATCGGTCGAATCGTTCGAAAGGCAGGTGCCCGGCCCGTCTTCGATCAGTATCCGGGTGGTAAAACTGCGCCCGTCATCGTCGGACAGGCAGATCGAAACCGGCGCGCGCGGCACGCCCCAGACCGGCACACAGCCGCCGCTCGGATCGGCATCCGGCCTGTCGTCGTCCTCTCCCAATTCGTCATAAAGCGAGGCGCGGCGGTCGCTCGATTGCGCGGCGTTGACGGGGTTGCAGATGATAGCCAGCCTGCCATCATTGAGCCTGATCGCGGCGATGGAGGAATTGTTATTCGGCACATCGGTCGGCTGCGGCTTTGACCACGAGCGGCCTTCATCGGCGCTTTCCGTACGATAAACGAAATCAGCCTGACGGCGGCGGAAGAAGGCGGCGTAGCGCCCATCCGTTACCGCGACCGGGCTCATATGCACGCAGCCGGTCGATTCCTCCAACTCCTGCAATTGCCAAGTCGCGCCATTGTCCGTGGATATGCCGAGCGCTGCCGTATCATGGCTGCCGTTCCATTTCTGGCCGGGACGCTGGACGCAGCGGAAGATCGGCAGCAGCCAGGCGCCGTCATCGCGGATGCGCAGCGGTGCGCGGATGAAACAGCCTTTCGGAAGGTCGAGAAAGCGGCCGGCCTCGGCGGACAGCTTTTCCGGTACAGTCGCGTCGCGGTGAATGCGCGCCATGCGAATGCGGCATTCATCCTGATTGCCGGAGGGCTGGGCTGTGTGAAACAGCCAGAGAACGCCATCCGGCGCGGTGAAGACAACCGGGTTCTGTTCGGAATGGGAGGGGTCGTGGCTCAGTCGCTGCGGCGGTCCCCACCGGGTTGCGCCCGCCGTCAGTACGGATGCGAAAATCGAAATATCCGATTTTCCTTCCAGCGTGCCGCCGAACCAGGCGCAGAGCAGGGTGCCGTCATCCAGAAGGTGCAGGAAGCTCGCATGGTTCTGGATCATGGGTGACGGCAGGAACGCTTCCTGCCGGTCTTCCGACACGGCATGGATGGCTCCGGTCATGGCTTGAGCGATGTCATTGGGGGTCATCGTGGTCTCCTCTTGTTCCGATGAAAAATGACATATTCAAAAAGTTGTCAAGTTTATTTGATAAAAAATGAGGATCAATCGTTTTTGGTTTTATGAACTAAAACTTTGTTTTTAAATAAGAAAAATGATGAATTTGGTTTAAATAAAAATTGCCTTCGAAAAATAAATTGACAAAAAATGCGATAACGTCGATGCTCTGTTTACGGGTGGAGGAGACAATCATCCGCATGCCATGCTCCTCAATGCAGGAGATGGGGATTTTCAGATGCCCCTTGCGGCGCGCCGCCATGTTGCTGAATTTCTGAATCTGGGAGGAGAACGGAATGAAGAAGTCATTGATTGCGGGCGCCCTTGTCTTGGGTTCCCTCAGCGCCGCGGTTTCGCCGGCGCTCGCGGCATCGGGGCCGATCAAGATCGTGCTGGCGGAAGAGGCGGACCTGCTCGAGCCCTGCATGGCCACCCGCTCCAATATCGGCCGCATCATCATGGAAAATGTCAGCGAGACGCTGACTGAGCTCGATGTGCGCGGCAAGAAGGGCGTTCAGCCGCGCCTTGCCGAGAAGTGGGAGCAGAATGCCGATGGAAGCTGGCGTTTCCACCTGCGTGAAGGCGTGAAGTTTTCCGACGGCACGGCATTCGATGCCAAGGACGTCAAGCACAGCTTCGAACGCATCATGAGCGACAAGAACGCCTGCGAGTCCCGCCGTTATTTCGGCGGCATGACGGTGACCCCGTCTGTCGTCGATGACCACACGATAGACCTCAAGACCGACCCGGCGCAGCCCATTCTGCCGCTCCTCATGTCGCTCGTCACCATCGTTCCCGAAGAAACCAAGATGGAATTCATCCGCGAGCCTGTCGGCACCGGGCCTTACAAGCTGACCAACTGGACGCCGGGCCAACAGATTGTCCTCACCGCGCGCGACGATTATTGGGGCGCCAAGCCGCAGGTGACGGAAGCGACCTATCTTTTCCGGGCCGATCCTTCGGTTCGCGCCGCCATGGTGCAGACCGGCGAAGCCGATCTTTCGCCTTCCATTTCGCAGCTAGACGCTACCAATACGAAGACCGACTTTTCCTATCTCGACAGCGAGACCGTCTATATGCGTCTCGATCACAATATTGCGCCGCTGAACGACGTGCGGGTGCGCCGCGCGCTCAACCTCGCCATTGACCGGCAGGCCTTCCTCGGCACGCTGGTTCCGGAAGGTGCCGTGCTGGCCACCGCTCTCGTTCCGCCGACCACGCTTGGCTGGAACCCCGACGTCAAGGTCTTCCCCTATGACCCCGAGGGCGCAAAAAAGCTGCTCGAGGAAGCCACGGCTGCCGGTGTGAAGGTGGATACGCCGATCACCATCATCGCGCGCACCGCTAACTTCCCCAACGTCACCGAGATCATGGAAGCGATCCAGCAGCAATTGCAGGATGTCGGCTTCAAGATCGACCTGAAATTCGTGGAAGTGGCCGAGCACGAAAGCTATTACTCCAAGCCCTTCAAGGAAGGCCGCGGACCGCAGATCGTCGCCGCCATGCACGACAATTCCAAGGGCGACCCGTCCTTCACCATGTTCTTCAAATACGCGACCAAGGGCACGCAGTCCGGCTTCTCGGACAAGAAGGTGGACGATCTGATCGAACGTGCGTCCGCAGCCGTGGGTGACGAACGCGCCAAGCTCTGGTCGGAACTCATCGCTTATCTGCATGACGATGTGGTGGCGGATGTGCTGCTGTTCCACATGGTCGGCTTCTCCCGCGTCTCGGAGCGGCTGGACTTCAAGCCCACCATCGCCACCAACTCGATGCTGCAGCTTTCGGAAATCGGCATCAAATAAGACCCCGCGTCTTGTCAATTGAGAAGCGGCGGCGCGGCGAAAGCTTCGCCGCCGCATTGAAAAACCGGAGGCAACCATGCTGAGCTTCATCCGAAAACGTTCCGTTGCGAGCCTGATCTCCCTGATCGGCCTCATCGTCATGGTTTTTTTTCTGTCGCGCCTGACGGGGGACCCGGCCGCACTGTTTCTGCCGGTCGAGGCTTCGGAAGAGTTGAAGCAGCAGTTCCGGGCGTTGCACGGGCTGAATGATCCGCTGATGGTGCAGTTTTTGCGTTATGCGGGCGATGTAATGACTGGGGATCTCGGAGAATCGCTCAGAAAAGCCCGCCCGGCGCTGGATGTGGTGCTGGAGGCTTTCGTCTGGACGCTCTGGCTTGCGGTCATTACGATGTCGCTCGTTACCACCGCCGCCATCGTCATCGGTTCGCTTGCGGCTTTCCGCTCCGGTGGCTTCTTCGACCGCGTGGCCTCGAGCATCTCGCTCATCGGTGCATCCGTGCCGGATTTCTGGCTGGCGATCGTTGCCATCGTCGTCTTCTCCGTCAATCTCGCCTGGCTGCCCACGTCGGGGACGGGTTCCGTGCTGCACTGGATATTGCCGATTGCGGTCCTGTTCGTGCGCCCCTTCGGCATTATCGTGCAGGTGGTGCGTGGCTCGATGATCGGCGCTTTGTCCTCTGCCTATGTCAAAACGGCGCGCGCCAAGGGCGTGAAGTCGGGTCCGATCATCTTCATTCACGCCTTGCGAAACGCCATGCTGCCGGTCATCACCGTCATTGGCGACCAGGCGGCAAGCCTTCTCAACGGCGCGGTCATCGTCGAAACCATTTTCGGTTTTCCCGGTGTCGGCAAGCTGATGATCGATTCCATTCTGCAGCGCGATTTCAACGTCGTGCTGGCCGCCATTCTCGTGACCGCGCTGGCGATCTTCCTGATGAATCTTCTGATCGATATTGCCTATGCGCTCCTCGATCCGCGTATCCGGCACTGAGGAGGCCGTTCAGCCATGAGCCTTTCCAATGCCGACACCGAGATCATCGCCGAGCCGTCCTTCGCAACGCGCATGCTGCGCATGTTGTGGGCGGATAAATTCGCGCTCTGCGCCGCGATCTTCCTCATCATCGTTGTTATCCTCGCTTTTATCGGCCCTGCCTGGCTTGGCGATCTGGCGACGAAACAGAACCTGCGCGGGCGCAACCTCGCCCCGTTCGACTGGCAGCGCGAGTGGTATTTCTGGCTGGGAGCGGATGCGCTCGGCCGCTCGCTTCTCGCGCGCATTGTCGCGGCCACGCAAAACACGATGATGATCGCCGCCGGCGCGGTGCTTCTTTCCGCCATCACCGGCACCGTGCTCGGGTTGATCGCCGGTTTTTCCTCCAACCGTGTCGGCCAGATCATCATGCGGCTTGCGGATGTGATCATGTCGTTCCCGTCGCTCTTGATCGCGGTCATCGTGCTTTATCTGCTCGGTTCCTCCATCCTCAACCTGATGCTGGTTCTCGCCATCACCCGCATTCCCGTTTACATCCGCACCACGCGGGCGGAGGTGCTGGAGGTGCGCGAGCGCATGTTTGTGCAGGCAGCAAGGGTCATGGGCGCATCGGGCAAGCGCATCCTCTTCCGTCACATCCTGCCCGTCGTGTTGCCGACGCTGACGACGCTCGCGACGCTCGATTTCGCCTATGTGATGCTGGCGGAAAGCGCGCTGTCTTTCCTCGGCATCGGCATTCAGCCGCCGGAAATCACCTGGGGCCTGATGATTTCGCAGGGGCGGCAATATCTCACCAATGCCTGGTGGCTGTCCTTCTGGCCGGGACTTGCCATCATCCTTACCACCCTGTCGCTCAACCTGCTTTCCAACTGGCTGCGCATCGCGCTTGATCCCGTGCAGCGCTGGCGGCTGGAAATGAAAGGCCGCAAGCATGGCTGACCATCTTCTCGACGTGCGCAACCTTTCCGTGGAGTTCCACACCGCAAGCGGTGTCGTCCATGCGGTGAAGGATGTCTCCTACCATATCGACCGTGGCGAAACGCTGGCTATCCTCGGCGAAAGCGGCTCGGGCAAGTCTGTATCGTCCTCGGCCATCATGAACCTCCTCGACATGCCGCCCGGACATATCAGCAGCGGTCAGATATTGCTTGACGGTCAGGATCTTCTGACCATGCCGGCCGAGGCGCGACGCGAGATCAACAGCCGGCGTATCGCCATGATCTTTCAGGATCCGCTCAGCCATCTCAATCCGGTCTATACTGTCGGCTGGCAGATCCGTGAGGCGATGACCACCCACGGCATGGACAAGGCAAAGGCCGAAGCGGAGGCGAGGCGGCTTGTCGCCCGCGTCGGCATTCCCGACCCGGACGGGGCCTTGAAGAAATATCCGCATGAATTTTCCGGCGGCCAGCGCCAGCGCGTCATGATCGCCATGGCGCTAGCTCTTCGGCCCGATCTCCTGATCGCGGATGAACCGACAACCGCGCTTGATGTGACGGTGCAGGCTGAAGTGCTTTCGCTGCTCAAGGAATTGCAGCGGGAAACCGGCATGGCCGTGCTCATCATAACCCATGATCTCGGCGTCGTCGCCGAAATCGCCGACCGGGTGGTGGTGATGGAAAAGGGCGTTCTGGTCGAAGCCGGCACGGTGCGCGAGGTCTATCGCAATCCGCAGCACCCCTATACCCGCAAGCTCATCAGTGCAGCACCCGGCAGGGGCGACATGCACGAGCCGCAGGCGGCGGGCGAAGCGCTGCTCAGCGTGCGTGATGTGCGCAAGCGTTACGGCGCCTTCGAGGCGCTGAAGGGCATTTCCTTCGACCTCATGGAAGGCGAAACCATCGCGGTCGTCGGCGAAAGCGGTTCCGGCAAATCGACGCTGGCGCGTATTCTACTTCGCCTTGACGAGCCGGATGCGGGCAGCGCCTTGTGGAAGGGTCGCGACCTCTTCAAGCTTCCGCCTGCCGAACTCTTCGCGCTCCGGCGCGATTTGCAGATGGTGTTTCAGGACCCCACCCAGTCGCTCAATCCGCGCATGACGGTGTTTCAGCTGATTTCCGAGGCCTGGGTTATCCATCCGGAGATCTTGCCCAGGTCGAGATGGCGTGAGCGGGTCGCCGAATTGCTGCATCAGGTGGGTCTCTCGCCGGAACATATGCGCCGTTATCCGCATCAGTTCTCCGGCGGTCAGCGGCAGCGGATCGCCATTGCCCGCGCATTGGCGCTGGAACCGAAGCTCATCATCTGCGACGAGGCGGTCTCGGCGCTAGATGTTTCGGTTCAGGCGCAGGTCATCGCACTGCTGGACAAGCTGCGCCGCGAAATGGGCCTCTCCTTCATCTTCATCGCGCATGATTTGCCGGTGGTTCGGGATTTTGCCGATCACGTCATGGTCATGCAGCGGGGAGAGGTGGTGGAGTTCGGCACGGTTCGGCAGGTTTTCGACGCGCCGCGCGAGGCCTATACCCGTGCCCTTCTATCCGCGAGCCTCGATCCCGACCCCGATATGCAATCTCAGCGTCATCCGGCCGTCGCCGGCGACGCCATCGGAAATTCAAGCGGAGTTCTTTCATGAGCAAACAAGCTTTCGTCGCGCTCGTCACCTGTTTCAACGAGGACGAAACCATCAACTATGAGGCAACCCGCGCGCAGGTGCGCCGCCAGGTGGCGGCCGGCAACAACATCATGTGCGCCGGCACAAATGGCGATTTTACCGCGCTGACGCATGCGGAAAAAATCCGGCTGACGGAAGAGGTGGTGGACGAAGTTGCCGGCCGTGCCAAGGTGATCGTGAATGCGGGCATGCCCGCCACATTCGAAACCCTGCAACTTGCCAAAGCCTTCGACCGCATCGGCGTTGACAGTATCGCCGTCATCACGCCCTTCTTCATCGCCTGCACGCAGGACGGCTTGATCCGCCATTTCTCCACGGTGGCTGACGCCGTTGAAACGCCGGTCTATCTCTATGACATTCCCGCCCGCACCCAGAACCACATAGAGCCGGAAACCGCCCGCAAACTCGCCACCCATGGCAATATCGCCGGCATCAAGGATTCCGGCGGCGCTCAGCAGACGCTCGAAGCCTATCTTCAGGTGGCAAAGGAGATGCCGGGTTTCGAGGTCTATTCCGGCCCGGATCACCTCGTTCTCTGGTCGTTGCAGAATGGTGCGGCAGGCTGCATTTCCGGCCTCGGCAACGCGCTGCCGGATGTGCTGGCCGGCATTCTCAATGCCTTCAACGCCGGTGATATGACCGAGGCCGAACGCCAGCAGGCAATCTACGCCGACTTCCGCACCGATCTCTACGCCCTCGGTTTCGCACCGGCCATGGTCAAACGCTCGCTTTATCTCCAGGACCCATCCGTCGGCGCCAGCCGCCAACCGGCCCTTCTGCCCGATAGGGAGCAGGATGAAAAAATCCGGGAAATCTTGCGGCGTTATCAACGGACCTGACGCTGCTATCGAATGTGACGCGCACCCCTGCGGGTCGTGCGCGTCCCTTTAAAAATATCTGCGAAAACGGCCATAAGCCGATGCATTTCCCCAGCCTCACCCATGACGAATAATTTGTGACACAAACACGAAATTCCCCTTGTCAGCCCGGCCATTGATGTTTAAGAGGAGCGCGCAACGCAAGCGTTCGCGCATGCGGAGAGGTGGCAGAGTGGTCGAATGCACCGCACTCGAAATGCGGCATACCTGCAAGGGTATCGTGGGTTCGAATCCCACCCTCTCCGCCATTCGTTGCTAATTGACCTGTTATTTCAGTAGCTTGGCTGAAAAGCATTATAAAAGCCCACAAAACCACCCACAAATTTAAGTTATTTGACCTTTTATTGATGAAATCCTGAGAGTGCTCTAATCTTCGTTCCAAAACGACGGAAATTGGGCGTTTGGGAACTGTTACCTTACTCGGGACGTGAGCTCAGTATGGTATGGACTCCCAAGTACCCAAGCCGCACATCACCAATAAAATTCTCCAAATATTTTTATATATCGGTTCGGCTTAGATCGACTAGCATTAAACCTTATGCGAGTATGTGCTTATTATCGCGGTTGAGTCCGGCATTGAGGCCCATAATTTGATCTCCATTTTGCATATTTCTGACCTGCACCGCTCACCATCCGAACCCGTCAACAACGACTCACTGATTGCTGCGTTGGTGGCCGACAGTGATAGATATATAGGTGAGACGCCCAAAGTGCCCCCGCCTTGTGGGATCATCGTTAGCGGTGACATAATTCAGGGGGCGAAAATAGGCGATGTTGGCTGGCGTGAAGAAATGGTTAACCAATACGCAACAGCCAAAGATTTTCTGTGCGAACTGTCTGATCGATTTCTGGGAGGAGATAGAAGCCAGTTGGTTTTGATTCCGGGAAATCACGATGTGTGCTGGAATACGTCTCGGTCTTCGATGGAAAGCGCTAAATCCGAAGAAATTAATGATAATATTCAGAGCCTTATTGAGCGGCAAGGCAGTTTATACCGGTGGTCTTGGAAGGATCGAAGCGTTTACAAAATCACTGACACCACACTATATCAGCGAAAGCTAGACGCATATTGGGAGTTTGTATCTGACTTTTATAGGGGCTATACTTTTCCATTGCCCATCGACAGGTCGCGAGGATTTCAGCTTTTTGAGGTTGATGAAGGCCGGATTTTAGTTGCGGCATTTGATTCGACCTACGGAAATGACTGCTTTGGATATTCAGGCGATATCCAGCCCGGTGTTATCGGGCGCTGTTCTCTAGCAATAAGAGCTCTTCCCAAAACATACGAACTTAAGGCAGCCGTGTGGCATCACAGTATCGAGGGGCCGCCTATGCGCCACGATTATATGGATGTCAGTCACGTCAAGGAGATGGCCGGCTTCGGGTTCCAAATCGGGTTCCATGGTCATCAGCATATTGGTGCAACTCAAACACGCTCAATACATTTGAATGAAGAACATGCCATGGCTGTTGTTAGCGCGGGGTCCCTCTGCGCTGGCGCTCGCGAGCTCCCTCGCGGAATAAATCGCCAGTACAACATTGTTGTGATTGAAGACGATTACAAAGCCGGCCGTGTTCACGCGCGTGAGATGGGTGAGGCGGGTCAGTTCTCAAGAAAAAATAATGGCGAGTTTCTAATGGGGCACGCACGTATTAGTTGGTTGGCTCAGGAGAATATAGCTGGTCAAGTCGTTAAGCCAGATGAAGACAATGCTCGTAGAGCTATTCTTCGTGCCGAAGAATTTCTAAAGAGTGGCGAGGCCAAGAGAGCACTTGATGAACTTATGGCTATCGATGTTGATAAAAGTTCTTATGCGAAGCGGCTCGCGTGTGAAGCGGCGCTTGAAGCAAAGGACTGGGAAATCCTCAAACGGCTGCTCCCAAAAGCTGATTCTGACGATGAGATCGTTTGGCTTGCTATCGCCTTGATTGAAACGAAGGATTTTGGTGGAGCTGCTGAGTTAATTGCAAAACATGATACGTTAGCAAAGCCAGTTGTGCAGCAATTGAATGATCGACTGGCAGTCGCCAAGATGAAGGCTGGAAAATGACCGCAAAATTGATACCTTTTCAGATCGAAACTCAAAGGGTCATTCAGCTTTTAGCAAAGCAGATCTATCAATCCCCGCTGGCTTTGTTACGCGAGAACACCCAAAATGCATTTGATGCGATAAGGCAGCGCCTCCATAAAGGAGATGATTTTCAACCACGCATAGAAATCAAACTGTTTTCCAACAAGATCGTTATATCAGATAACGGCCTCGGCATGACGCCGGATGACCTTCGACAGCATTATTGGAAGGCCGGTAGTAGCAGCAAGAACAATGATGAGGCTCGCGCCGCCGGCGTGGTCGGTACATTTGGTATTGGTGCGATGGCCAATTTTGGCATTGCTGATGAACTTACTGTTGAGACTGAAAGCGCGTTAAGCGGTGAACGGACTCTATGCAAAGCGGTAAAGGAAAAGCTTTCGCTTACTGACGATTGTATCGAAATGCACACATTGGATAGCAAAAGCGAGCCCGGAACCACCATCGAAGCGAGCATATCTCCTGGCTCCGAAATAAATATTGACCAAGCAAAAAACTATGTATCTGAGTTTATATCTCTGGTTGAAGTGCCTGTATACGTTAATGGGCAGATGATAAGCTGCAAGCCTGTTGAGAGTTATGTACCGACCATACCGGAAACATGGAGAAATGCTGTTTCTGCATGCAGATTAGGTGATCGCTTTTCAGCTGACGTTGAAATGGTGTTGTCTAACAACGCGGATATCTGGATCAAGCTAACTAATCTTGTTTGGGATGGAAAGCCATTGGCTGGCCGTCTAGTTCTACGCAGCGGGCACCCGAATTTACAGACATTTAGAAGCGGCTTCGGATTGGCGACCGCCTCAGTCAGCTCAGCGTATCAATTTGGTGGAGTTGCAGACTTGCTGGTCCTTGAGCCAACCGCTGGTCGCGAAGCCCTTACGGTAGATGGGATGCAGCTTTTGCAATCAATGGTCCATGAGATAGATGGCTACATCTCTGTTGAGCTTAGTAAACGTGATGAATGTGATGCCAGTACCGCGTTTATGAACTGGGTGGCAACGAGAGACAGGTTTGATTTATGTGGGCTCCTCCGAATGACAATTCAGCCCGGCGATCGATTGACATTAAATGAAATTTCTAACCTCACCAAAAATAAGCCGATGATGCTCTACGAAGGCACGGATCAGTCGATTATTAAGCTACACGCTAACGAGGATTCACCCTTACTTCTCGCAGCAAGAACTAACCCAAGAAGAAAGTGTGAGCAGGGCTACCTACAGCGGTATGCAAAGATCGAAACAGTTTCTAATAAGCCGGTGATTACGAACTTACGCAGTTGGAAGGATTTGAGTGCAGCTGAAAGTGCTTTAGCGTTTAGAATAGAATCTATCTTAGAATCTGATTATTTCTTAAAGGCTAATGTTTTTTATGCTGATATATCTCATCAATTGCCAATACTAGCGGAAAAAGGAGCCGAATCCGTTAGAATAGTTTTGAATCCAGAAGGTCAAACACTAAAGATGCTATTTGGTTTGTTTGAACACGATTATTCTTCATTTGGAAGTATGGCTAAAGATTTCGTCCGGACTATTATTTTCCCAAAGGTTAGTGACTTCGTTCCTAGCAGCACGCGTCAGGGAGCCGAAGCCTTTCTTAAGGCTATCAGACGTCCTCGCGAATTATTTGAGTATGCGGACGATGATCTGGGAACGCTCCCTAAAATATGGGAGGATTATCAAGAAGGCTTGATCTCAATGGAGCAAGCAGTTCAACGCTCACAGTCAGCGGTGCGGGGAAGCGTACAGTTTGTAGACGTGGGTGCATCACGTAATGTGCACGAAGTTGTGCCTGACATAATACAAAATGAAACGGCTTTACAACACGCGGAAGCTGATATCGCCGTGAATTTCGAAGCTGCCCCCGCTATTACACGTTTGGAAAATACCAGTTCCGCAAAACTACTAGTTCTTGGTGAAAATGAGCCCCCGTTAAGAGGCTACCGCAACTTTTTGGCCATCACTGACCGAGTTCGGGAAGAAATGGGTGACTTTTTTCTTCAGCCTCACAAAACTTCAGTGGTTTGGGGTGGACAAAAAACACTGTTCATTTTCTTACACCATTCTGGGCAATTTGGCTTGTACTACGACCTTCAGACTCGGGAAGTAGTGGATGCCCCGGCAGGTGGAGGCGCATTCCCATCATGTACAATCGTTTTGAAGGACCGGATTTACATTCCTATTCCTGAGCCAATCGCACAAAGCTTTGTACCAACGGCTGGTCAGCGTAAGCGGTTCGAAGTACGCGCGGATATTTTAAGGACAGACTCGATGTAGGTTGAATTTTTATTGTCTGTTAAACTGTAACAGGTTGGTGGCCTTATTTTTAGAAACAACCAGTATTTACGAAAGTACTTAAATCTCTTTTTTATGCGCTTCGCTGTGGCGTACGGCCGGTAGCGTTTGCCAAACTTATCGACAAATGAGAGCACAAGCGAGTTCAGCACTCTGTCCGTGCGATGGAGGGTTTATACAGCCAGTTTGGGGTCGTCCGTAGGGTAACCCGTGACGTAAAGGAGAAAACCAACACACTACGTCCTTAACGGCAAATTTTTTCGCATGTACATGTCGATTGTGGGTAACCGCTGTTCCAATCCCACATTGTCCTCGCCCACCTGATCTGTGATCGCCTATCCATGGACGAGCAACGGGAGTTTCTCCATGGAGACTACATTGGAGTTTCTCACGGCCAGGAAGTCTGGGCGTGAGCCACAGCGGCATTGGCCGGACGAGGTGAAGGCCCAGATCGTTTCGGAGAGCCTTCGGCCCGGAGCGTTGGTGAATGAAGTTGCAGAACGCCACGGCCTGAAGCCAAACCACCTCTCGACTTGGCGAACGATGGCACGGCAGGGCAAGCTGGTTCTGCCAGCACCCGAGGGTGCGGTGGAGTTCGCGGCGGTTGTCGTCGATCCACCCATTGCTGAGCCGCCCGTCAAGAAAGCCAGCCGTCCCGAGATCATCGTCGGCGCTGTCACGATCCGGTTGGAAGAAGGCGCGTCCGCCTCCCGGATCGCCGCTGTCGCGCGTGCCTGCGCGGTTCTGGTATGATCTTTCCCTCGAACCGCGTGCGGATCATGATGGCGACCAAGCCCGTGGACTTCCGCAAGGGGCATGATGGCTTGGCGGCGCTGGTGAAGAACGAGCTGCACAAGAACCCGTTCACCGGAACGGTTTTTGTATTCCGGTCGCGCAAGGCCGATCGGCTGAAGCTGATCTACTGGGATGGCAGCGGCATCGTCATGGCCTACAAGAGGCTGGAGGATCACACATTCACCTGGCCCGGTGTCAAGGATGGACTGATGACACTGACGCATGCCCAGTTCGAGGCGCTGTTTGCGGGACTTGATTGGCGGCGGGTTCGCTCTGTTGAGGTAAGAGCGCCAACAGCAATCGAATAGGTGCGTCACGATGACTCGGTTCGCAAATTTCGGCGGCGTGACGACACCAAATTTGATAGGCTTTCTCCATGTTGGACACGGTCGATCTTCCAGACGATATTGCTGCCCTGAAGGCGATGCTGATCGCATCGCAGCTTCGTGAAGTCCGCAAGGATGATCGGATCGAGCGACTGGAGAAGCTAGCGCCGCTAACGCCAGCATCAACATATGTCCCGCTCAGCTTCCAACCGCGCTCCGCAACAAATGAAGCCCCCAGATCAAGCTGGGTTTCGATTGAAGCTGGGTTCTGTTGATCTGTTGAATACCGCGCGTAAATGACCACTCTCTTGTACATATTGGCCTCCCGATAACAATGTCAGGTCAAGGTAACACGACGCCGATGTGCTCAAGTATTTGTCGACCTCTGCAGTTCTCCAAAATTCGGTCAAGGTGTGAACGGGGCTGCGCTTACGATTGTGGTCGCAACCCTTGTGAATGCTGAGATTTCCGCTATTCAATTGCTACGTCATCCGTGCGGCAAGTACGCGATAAACCTGCATTCGCGAGCAATCAACTTGTTTTGCAATTGACAAGATTGAAAACCCGCTATCACGCAATTTAAAAACAAGATCATGATCGATGCGCTGCTTCCCGCCCTTATATGTGCCGCGGACTTTCGCTCGATCGATTCCTTCGCGCTGGCGATCTTTAATGAAGCGCCGCTCCATCTGCGCCACCATGCCAAGTACAGTCAGAATGACTTTGCCCATTTCGCCTTTTGTTGAAACGTGTGGTTCGAGAACGGTAACGTATGCTCCGCGCTGTTCACATTCGTGGACAATGTTTAGGACGTCACGGGTGTCACGGCCAAGGCGATCAAGGCGTGTGACGATCAACTCGTCATCTTCGCGCAAAAACTCGATGATCGTTGCCAACTCGGTTCGGCCTCGGCGGCTTGCGCCCGACACCTTTTCGCATCGAACGATCTGGCAGCCTTCGGCGACGAGTCGCTGTTGCTGAATTTCTAAATCCTGATCTAGCGTGCTAACGCGTGCGTAGCCAATTCGTGCCATGTGTCACCTCAAGCTTTAGGCTTGACGCTACCCTGTCACAAATAGCCGCTGTCAACCCAGATGTTACATGGGTGGCTGTAACCGCTAGTTCGTCACATGTGAGTATACCCTGATGCGATCAGTAATCATGGTATTTTGTGAACATTTAGGGTCGTTTATCTAACGGCGGCTTCACGCCTTCAAGTCGGTCATTTAAATTCCGTTTTCTTGATCTCAAAACCCGACTTCGGTTTTAAGGGAGCGGTCAACAGCTGCGTTCCTTCAGAATGTATTGCTAGTCGACCGCCCCTAAGCTGGCAGGCCACGCAGGCCGCATAAGCCCGATACGCTGTTGGAGTGGCTTTTCAATTGGTGAAATTTGGGCGGTTCGGGAATCTCATGTTTGCCCTTGCGCAAATACAGTTAGCAACGCCCTTATGGAGCTGCATTCACTTACATTACTCAATTCTTGTTTGCTACACTGCTGAAAGATTCGTCCATAGGCTGCTAGGCGGCAAAATCTATCAGTAGGCAATATTGAAATGGCAAAAACCAATCTTGTTCGCCCCAGCCGCGATGGCGATCAGTTTCATTACCTTTGGGCAGCGCGACGATGCCTAGAGCTGCTGTCCGCCACTTGCGACCTCGTGGCCGTCACTATTGAGGGAATATCACCGACAGAATTTGGTGGCGGCGAAATCGTTACTGCTGGAGAAGACGTTATCGATATCGCCGAGTACTTCGGCAGCGAGGATTTTGCTGACGCACGGCTCGTGCGTTACATGCAACTCAAGCATTCAACCTTGCACGCGCATGAACCGTGGACGGCCAGTGGACTAGAGAAATCAATTACGGGCTTTGCCGAGCGGTACAGGGAATTGCTCAAGACGTTTCCTAAAGATGTCCTAGTCGGAAAGCTGGAGTTTTGGTTTGTAACGAATCGGCCAATTGGCGATGCTTTCGCTGAGACTGTCGAAGACGTTGCGGAAGGGCGGACTGTTCGCCACATCAAAGAAGCCAAGAAGATTGAGCGATTCGCAGGCCTTTCCGGCGATGATCTTATGGCGTTCTGTAAGCTTATACATTTTGAAGGACGACAGGATGACTATTGGGATCAACGCAACATTCTATTCCAGGATGTTGGTGGCTATCTCCCAGATTCGGACGTATATGGTCCCCTGAAGCTAAAAGAGCTTGTGACGCGGAAGGCGCTATCGGAGGGAGAGCGCAATCCTTCCATTACAAAGATGGACATATTCCGCGCTTTGGATACCGATGAGAGCGCTCTATTTCCGGCTCCGAACCTCATTGAAAAATTGGACGGTTCGCTGGCTCGGGATCAAGAGCTTCACCTTGTGGCCGAAATTGTTGCGGCCAAAGGTCCAGTGGTAATTCATGCGTCTGGCGGTATCGGCAAGACGATCTTTGCTAATAGAATTGCAGGCGGTCTTCCCAGCGGCTCGAATTGCATTCTCTACGATTGCTTTGGAAACGGCCGATATCGCAATGCATCCGGCTATCGCCACCGGCACAAAGACGGTTTGGTACAAATTGCAAATGAGTTGGCGAGCAAAGGGCTCTGCCATTTGCTCATTCCGACAGCTCATGCGGATTCGGCGTCTTATGTCAAAGCCTTCGTGCATCGCATAGGGCAAGCTTCGGACCTCATACGGCTTCAAGACCCCAAAGCGCTGCTGTGTATCGTAGTCGATGCCGCAGATAACGCCCAGATGGCCGCTGAAGAGATTGGAGAAAAGAAATCATTTGTGCGTGACATTATCAGAGAAAAGATGCCGGATAACGTCCGGTTAGTATTCCTTTGTCGCTCACATCGTCAACACCACCTCGACCCGCCTAGCGAAGCGCTATGTCGTGAACTGAAACCATTCAGCCGCGCAGAAACGGCATTACATCTTCGACTGCGTTTTCCCGAAGCGAATGAACATGATGTGGACGAATTTCATCGCCTCAGTTCATGCAACCCCCGCGTTCAGGCTCTTGCCTTGTCTCGTAACGAGACTCTGCCCATTACACTTCGCTTGCTTGGCCCCAACCCCAAATCAGTTGAAGACACCATCGGCAGCTTGCTCGAAGCAGCCATAGAGAAGTTGAAAGATCACTTGGGGCCATTAGAAAGATCTCAGGTCGATAGTATATGTACTGCACTGGCCGCGCTTCGCCCGCTCATCCCCTTGTCGGTCTTGTCTGCGATTTCGCACGTTCCTGAGTCAGCAATAAAAAGCTTTGTCATAGACATCGGAAGGCCGCTGCGTTTGGCAGGCGATTCTGTGCAGTTTTTCGATGAACCTGCAGAGACGTGGTTTCGAGAGAGGTACAAGCCGACGAGCGCCTCAATGGGCGGCTTCATCAGTGTTCTGTATCCGCTCGCCTCAAAAAGCCCCTATGTTGCATCTGTTTTGCCGCAATTGATGCTCGATGCCGGACAATTCTCAAATCTTGTTGACCTTGCGTTGAAGTCCGATGCTCTCCCGGACACGAGTCCCCTAGAGAGACGCGACATCGAACTGCAGCGACTACAATTCGCGCTGAAAGCAGGACTACGTTCGAAACGCTATCTTGATGCGACCAAACTCGCGCTAAAAGCGGGGGGTGAAACGGCCGGAGACGACAGGCAGAGGAAGATTTTACAGGCAAATACTGACCTGTCTTCGACGTTTCTCGACGTTGACCTAATTCAGGAAATAGTGTCGCGAGGAACATTCGGTTCAGGCTGGCTTGGATCGCATCATGCCTACGAAGCGGCTCTGATGTCGGGGTGCCCGGCTTTGGTGGGCGATGCTCGGAGCCGTCTGCGCATGGCATCCGAATGGCTTAGGAACTGGAGCAGACTGTCTGAAGAAGAGCGAGAGAAGGAACGAATTTCGGACGAAGACATCGTTGCATTGACCTTTGCCGAAATTAATATCCATGGTGCCGAAGCTGCAGCACACAGCCTCGGCCGCTGGACACCAAGGGAGGTTTCGTTCCGCGTAGGGCTTGCGGTTGCCAAACGACTTATCGATCACAACCGCATAGATGATTTGAATGCGTTCGCGGTAGCCGCTGACAACAATCTGTGTTTGGTGCTGGGGATCGCCGTAGCATTGCAGCGAATTCGAAAGGTACCGCCTCTCGAAGTGACGCAAAGAGCGTTCCGATTGCTTGCCAGCACCCGAATAAGCCTTAGCGATGGCGGTTCGTTCACTGATCGCTTCTCCGCCCTGAACGCAGTGGTTATTCTAGTGGAAGCGGCTTTAGAGCAGTCACTTTGTTCTAAAAAAGAGGCGGCATCGGTCCTTTCGCGCTACCTGCCAAGTGAGCCGCCGTCAGATATTACGTCCCGTTTCTCTAACACGCGATCTCATCTCCTGCGTGGTTATAGCCTGCGTGCTACGCTGATCGATACACCCCTCGAACTCATGGATCTCGCGCATGGGTCTCTCCGACAGGAGTTAGAAGGGAAAAACCGACATTCGACGTCTCCCGATCTTCAAGAATTCAAAGAGGACATCGGCTCGCTCCTACCTTGGCACAACCTCAGGGCGAGGGTTATCGCCGGACTCGTTACTGGTCCAATGCTGAATGACGAGCTTGCCTTGGCGCGTGAGGCGTCAAACACGGCCGCTCGAATTAATTACCGGGACGACCACTACACTTCGAACGAGATAGCCTTGCTATGGTTCGAAATCTTATTCAGACTGCAGGCAGTTGACGAAAAAACGCTGGGCGCTTTCTCCAGTTGGAAAAGCAGTTTGAAACGACCGCTTTTCACGCCTACTTTGACCACTCTGGCAAGGCTATGTTGCGAAAACTCCAATGCCCGGAAAAACGCGCTCGAATTTGCGTTGGAAGCATTTAATCTTACCGACGGCGAAAGATCTGATGCCGAACAGAAGTCGGAGGGCTTTATCGAAGTATCCCGTTCGATCCTTTGCCTTAGCAAAGGAGAGGCCCAAGGATATTTCAACGAGGCGGTGGAAGTTGCGAGTAAAATTGGTGATGAGAACTTGTCGAGGTGGGATGCCATACTGGACCTGGCTGACCGATGCTTTCGCAAAGACCGCCCAGTTCCCGAGACGGCGTACCGCTTCGCGCGCTGCGCAGAGCTAACCTACGATTATGTTGTGCGAGACAAGCACTTCGATTGGCACGGAACCGTCGAGGCTTTGACCGGGCTGTGCCCTCCGTCATCACTGGCGATTCTCAGCCGTTGGCGGGACCGTGGTTTTGGATGGTCAGAACGCATCGTTCCTGTCGCAGTGAGAAAGCTCATTGAAAGGGGTGAACTAAATCCGCTTAACGCACTGCCATTGATCGGTTTCCGGGGGCGCTGGCGATATGAAGAGCTGCTTGATGGGGCGTTGAACGCTTGTAAATCCTCAAACGAGAGAGCAGCCACAGCGGCTCAGTTTTTCCGGTATGCTCAACATAACTCTGGCGACTTTAAAAGACTTCAGGAAGTCACAGACCGCTACGGAGTGTTTGTGGAAGGCCTCGATACAACCGCTCGGTTCACTGAACTCGGGGAACTCAAGCGAAAATCCCGGAAAGACGATAAAACTGCCTTCGGGGTGGATGAAGCTTCGGTAACGACTAAGGATTGGAACAGCGTTTTCTCCGGAATAGACTTGGCTAGTGCCGAGGGTATTTCCGAGAGTTTTAGAAGATATACGGCTTCAGAGTGCCACTGGTATCCCGAGCATTTCTTCCAGCAAATGCTCGCCCGTGTACCTGTAGGTTCGGAAGCCGAATTCATCTTGTCATTTGGCGAAGTTCCTGAATTCGAGCTATTTCATTTAAGATATTTCTTGGAGAAATGCCCGAAGGAATGGAGTCAGCGACCAGCTCTCAAGAGCGCCTTCGGTGTGATCCTAAGGAAGCTTTGCCGACGGTACTGCCTCAACGTAGCAAAGTATCGGCACTACGAAATTTTTCCCTTTAAGACTGCTTGCCTTCTCAGCGGAGTGGACGAAGCCGACATTGTCGAAGTTGTCCTAGATGGTATCGGTGAGACAGCAGACTTAGCCGATGCAGCGCGGCTATTTTCGCTGGTCGGGCTTTTGTCAATCAAGCTCTCTGAAGACGATGCGTTAGAAGCGCTCGACTTCGGCCTGGAACTTTTCTCCAGCTCTTTGGAGGAGAAAGACGGCGATGGTCCTTGGTCGCCTGATCTCCAGCCTCCTTCTGACATCAATGCCGCCGTGGCGGGTTATGTCTGGGCCGCGATGGCCGCACCAGAGGCCGTCATGCGGTGGGAAGGCGCGCATGCGGTGCTGGGCTTTGTCGCGCTTGGACGGAAAGAGATCTTAGAGCACCTTTTCAACATGAGCTCTGAGAATGGAGGAGGCGCATTTGTCGATGCCAAATTGCCGTTCTACGGCCTACACGCGCTCCAGTGGTTTCTGATTGGCGTAACTCGAGGGGCAATGGCAAACCCTGCGGCGCTGGCACCATATGACCAACGTCTCATGGACTTTGCATTGAAAGGAGAGTCACACATCCTTATCAGGTTGTTCGCAGCTCGGGCGGTCCGCATATTGATGGAAAACGAAATAGTCGATGATCAAGGCGATCTCAGGCACACTTTGGAGCACGTCGCCAAGTCGCCATTTCCTGCCGTGCAATCGAGAACTTATGATCGTTTCGCCAGAAGCGATGAGACAGGAGATGCGAATGATGACAGCTTCTATTTCGGCTTGGACACCGGTGAGTACTGGTACGCCCCATTGGGAAGAGTATTCGGTTTGTCGCAAGGACAAGTCGAATCACAGGCAAGAACTATCATCCGGAATCAGTTAAAATTTGCTGGCCGCGGACGGTGGGACGAGGACGAGCGTCATCGTCGTAAGCTGTACCAAGAGGGTCACACCTACAGTTCACACAGTTCTTATCCTCGTGCAGATAGTCTCAATTTTTATCTAGCATACCACGCCATGCTGATCGTCGCGGGTAGAAATCTGGCCTCCAAGCCGGTATATTCCGACCCGGAATATGGGATCGTCGACGAGTTTGCTGATTGGCTGGAGCGGCATGACCTATCACGTCAGGATGGACGTTGGCTCTGGGACCGGCGAGACCATGCACCGCTTGAACAGCTATCTTGGTTGGATTGCGATAAGGCGGACCAAAACTACGGCCTCATCACGACTTCGGATTTTGACGAGGCGTTGCATAGTGGTGCAATGACCAATATTTGGGGACATTGGACAACAGCAAATTCAGAGCGCGAGCAGTCTGTCGATATCCACAGCGCCTTGGTATCCCCGATGAGCTCGGAGGCCTTGTTACGTGCATTGAGCACCGCCGACAGCAGGTATGATTACGCTATTCCAGGCGCTGAAGATGATATGGAAATCGATGAGCATGGATACTCGCTCAAAGGTTGGATCATCGACCGTAGCCACGACAGAGGGGTGGATAGCCAAGATCGTTGGGCAGGAGGCATCAGCTACCCGGCCCCACGCCCGGCGGAAGCCATTTGCGAATTGATGGGGTTGCGAACGGATGCTGATCAACGGACGTGGACAGATAAGAATCACTCAACTGTCATGATGTCCCAAGTCTGGGGGCACTTTGACGAGGGCAACCGGCATGAGAATGTCAGCCCGGAACGCGGAAGTCGCATCAATGCATCACACGACTTCCTGAAAGCACTCCTTGGCAAGCTGCAGCGCGATCTGATTATCGAGGTAACCATTGATCGTCGGCGACGTTACAGATCATATGAAAGCAGTATCGAAAATGAAAAAGACAGAATCCCTACAAAGTCAAGAATCTACCTGCTCAAAGCCGACGGAAGGTTGTACACAATCTGATGCAATACTGTCTTTAGGTCGAAAGCTGGTGGAGGCAATGAATGTCGACGGTTCTGCCGATACACTTAGCAGGTGGATGGCCCACTATGTTGCTGAACTGATCGTTGAAGCAGAGAGAGCCACTGGTTGCGAGAAGGCGGCAGTACAGGATAGGTGCTTTACGGCTATTCTTGGACTATGGAGTCACCGAGCGGAATTTCCTAGAGGAATGCGGCCGCACCAAGAGTTGGAACCGATCTTGCGGGTCCTAGAAAGTCTCGACGTTGCGACTGAACACCCAAGGTATTACCCGTCCGCGCAACCATCGGAGAATGATATTCAGAGCGCTGAAGTGGAAAAGTGGCTCAATCTGGCTCGGGGGATCGACTATTCAGCAAAACTCCTGATAAGGCACTGCCTGTCTCAGGCAGCCGATTTGGCAACGGATAAATCAAAACAGTGGGTAAAGCTTGCCGAAGCTGCTCAAGCTAATTCCGGTGTCTCCGAAATTTTCATCCGTTTCATATCCACGACCGAGGATTTGGACGATAAGGGCAACGTGAACAGCGCACTGCGAAAAGACCTTGAAGATCGATTGCAGCGCCTCAGAGCATTTCGGGGATTAGCAGAGGGATTGGAAGATTATCTTCAGGCTGAGCTCGTTAGTTTGCCGCAGGTTGATGATGTCAAGGACGAGGGAGAGCGCATTTCCTTATACTCTCCTCCAACTCTAACCGCTTCAAGCCTTGATTAATGGCCTCTGTGGAAACCAAGCCTCTCAAGGCAGCTATCCGCTGACCTACCTCCTGATCGGACAGTCTGCAACCGGTCGTAGAGTGGTCGTCGCCACGATGAGCCTCAAGTCCAGCTTTGGCGCAAGTCGATTAGGTTTCCGCCGAAGTCCAACGTTAACTCATTTATTGCCAGCACAAACCCGCACATTTCTATTCTTCCAGCATTTGCCATCACGCGTCATTTCTCCGAGATCAGAATGCGCATGGGTACTTCCCGGCGTCTCGTTCCACGCGCCGTTAGCGCCAGTTGGGTCAATGCCAATAAGTGCAAAGTAGCCGTTTGCCTCCATTACGAAGCTGCCGTCCACGCCGCCATAGTTTCCCCAGTAACAAGCACCGTCGATAACGTTTTTGCCAGCCACTTGAAGCAGGCAGCCTTTCCGATTTGGTGGCGTTTGCTTCGCAGAGGGGTAGTTGCTCACCTTTTCTGTCTTCGGAGCAGCTTTGTTGAAACATGACTGAAACTGGGAGAAAGGCGTTGCGGCATCGGCAAGGCTGATGGCAATCGTCTTGCCATCAAGGTCAGCGATTTCTAGTTTTTTGCCTTTCTTGCCCTCATCGAGGATTTGCGGTGAGATTTCGTAGAAGCCGTGCCAGCCGAAATAGTCTTCTGGATGGCCGTTGGACACTTGAACTGTCTTATCATCGACCTGCCAAGACGCGCGAACGATACCGTCAAAGTTTCCATTCTCCACAAATGCAACGAAATCCTTGCCCGGCGCGCCCATAAAGCCGACCGTTACGTCGCCCTGCTTCGCTTCCACAAAACACGTATCGCCCCAATCCTCCTCGCGTTGTTCAAAGGTCCACGGTGATGTTGAGGCGGTGATGGCTGCGACTGACTTCGATGTTGGGTTTTGAAGCATCACGCTGTGGTTTGCAGGCGCTTGTGCGGCTGTTCCGGCACCATCACCTGATGGTTGCGCAAATGGCGACGTAGACGAAGCCTGAGGGGCCTTGAAAAGTGACGGGCCAAGCCCCGTTAAGGTGGATATGCAGGTGTCGAAGCCAGTTCCGAGCGCTATCGCTTCCGTATAGGTCATCACCGGCACAAACCACGGCGGTTCATTCCCTTGAAAGGTGATCGCGAGCGGGGCCGGCTTGTTTGTCGAGATCGCTGTGCCCAGGATAGTGGTAACCTTGAAGCCACCACCGTCTTCCGCAACGGTCTCGGGAATTTCGCCATAGAGCTCATCGCCGTTGACCACCTTCGAAACGAACTGAATGTTACCCGCCCATTCGGTTCCGATGCTGACATTGGTCGTCTGGCCAGCCGGAAGGTTCCAGTTTTGCTTGGTAACGCGCAGCCTCGGAACAATTTTGTCGATGCCGATGAGCGTGTATTCGATCACGACCGACTTCCCTGACCACGCCGTGCTGCGGAAACCACAAAATGCTTTGTCGCCAAAAGGATCTGGTGTCTTCAATACGACCTGCCAGCTATTGCCCTTGTGGTAGGAGTGTTCTCCGGCGATGGCAGGTGTTGAGATTGAACCCGCGACAGCAGCGCCGAGGCTAAGCACGGCGAGAAGTATTTCGGCTTTCTTGGTCATGATGATTTTTCCGTGGGATAGGCGGTGGTTCGACGTTTTCCAGAAAACTGGCCGGTGCCGATGATGCCCGCCTTCATCGTTTCAAATTCTTCAGCGGTGATCGCGCCTGAAGAGCGCAGTGCCGCGAGTTTTTCGATGCGATCAATCTGTTGATCCGAACCTGAAAGGGGCAAAGGCGGGGTGGGGCGGTGGTCGCGGCTCTCTGGAACGTCCGTTGCCCGATGCTTTGACGGGGTGCTGCCGATCACGATGAATGCAACGATCCCAACCAGCGGGATAAGGCAGGTCAGCACAAGCCAGCCGCTCTTCCCAAGGTCGTGTAGGCGCCTGACGATGACAGCGAGCGACGGGACATAATGGCCCACGACAATCAGTGCCGAAACGAGGGGCTGGGGCTCACGTGGCCCAGCAATAGCCACGTCGATGATCAATCCGCTGATGGCTAAACCCAGCGATACGAGGTGGTAGTACCAAAATTCCTCTCGTGTGGATCGGCCCGAAAAGGTGGCGTAGCGACGCATGGCGTCAAGGTAGGCGCTCATGAATATCCCCGTGTATCCTGATTGTCGTCCGAGCGTTGCGCCTTCACGCCACAGGCAGGTTTTTCTTCCGCTTGGCCGAACGCCACGTGAAAAAACCCATGACAGCGAGCAGGAGAGCGATGACGCCCCAAACCGACATGTCGCCGAAGGTACCTTGCGACGACGCGATGAAGGCCATCAGCGCTGACACGAAGAAGATGATGGCACCGACCAGCGGTAGACCGAAGGAGAACGCGCCACCGATCACCAGCAGCACGCCTGTCAGCATGCCGACCGCGCCGGCGCTCCCTGTTGCCTGATCGTTCAGCAGCCCGCTGCCTGCCGTGACCGCGCAGGATTGCAACAGCACCAATAGGCCGAGGAAGAGCCCGATAATTCCAACTGCGATTTTCATAGTACCCCCAAGTTGTCGCCGCGTAGGCAACCGTAAGCCGTTAATAGGAAATATGTGGTATATATTCGATGGATTAATGCTCGGCAAGATGGTCGCCATGCCGGGATGGAACATCGTGAACGCATTGGATGGAATCTCAGGAAGGTCAGGACCGCTAAGCGCGTAACGCAAGAGAATCTTGCTGTTGATGCTGGGGTGGACCGAACCACCATCAGCGGTATCGAGAGAGGCGAATTTAATGCTTCGGTCGATTTGCTCGCGCGGCTTGCCGACGCTCTCACTATCGATATTTCGTTGTTCTTTGAAATTCCTGCTGAGGCCACGCCGCCCGAGCCGTTGAAGGCGGGTCGCAAGCCGGGACGCTGATCGCCAGCATCCGAGCCGAAAACGGTGCTTGCTAATGTAAGGATTGCGCACATGGCTCAATACTCATCCGCCCGCATGACGGTGAGCACCCGGCAGGTCACGTCGTCATCTGCCGGATCGGATGATCCGAATTGCAGGTCGAGGTCGTAATAGTCGATCTTCCAAAAGAATACGGCGTCTTCGAGCGTGACTGCGCCAAAATCATGCTCGCGGTAGGGGTCGTTGTCTGGCGAGAAATAATCGAACGCCTGCACCGCCAATACCACCGCTCGCTGATGATCGGCCCTGAGGTTCGTGACCCCCGGCGTCAACAGCACTCGTCCGCCGGAGAAGCTTTTTCGAAAGGCGTCGTTTTTATCGCGGATGGCTGCGGCCCGAGAGGCCGCATCCTCGCTGATGTTCTGTTTCAAAGCGCACCCCATGACGATCACTTCTCGACGTAAGCGGGGTGAATGAGCGCGACCTGATCGACGCGGCGGGTGAAAGGTGGCATGTCGAGATAATCGCGCCACTTGAGGCGAAGTCCTGTGTCGCCTTCGATCTTGATGACGGTGGCTTCGTACCACCCCTCCAGCGGACCTTCAGTCGCCAACACGAGGCTACCCACGGTCAGCTGGTCCCAGCTTTCGGGCATATTCTTGGGCGGAATAGGGTAGCTGGTTTCCGGGGCGGGTTTGTCCGGCACCACACGCGGTTGCTCCAGCCGTTCGCGCTGCTCATCGGATAAGTGGGCAGCAATGGCCTGATAGAGCTCCTGCTTCACGAATGGCACGAAGGCTTTGCCGCTGTCGAACAGCTTGCCCTGTGGCAACCGACCGAGAAACGCCCTGAGCTCGTCATCTTCCACCTTGAGCGCCACCATTCCCATCAGTTCGGCGGCTTTCTCTGCGGCGCGGGTATCGGTGGCAGGGAAGAATGAAGCGTGGGGCCTGCCGTTGTCGTCGCGGCCGAGGATAATGACGGGGCAGGGCAGGGTGACGGCAGGGGTGGCGGGTAAGGCGGTGGTTGTAGGTGTAGTGGGTGAAACGTTCATGGCTGTAGCTCTCCAAAACAAGAAGAGGGGCCGAACGGCCCCTCACACCAGCAGCAGCAGCGCCGGCGCGTTATGGTATATCATTGCAATCAAGGATTGTCAAATTTAGGGAAAATAACAGCTTAAGATGGCATTCTTGGTGGAGGAATAGCGAAGGTTCTTTCGTGTCCTTTGTTTGATCACTCGCAAGCAATGCGGTGTGGGATTCATCCAAGCGACGTCTGACGGACGCCGCAAAAAAAGCCCAGTCAAAAAACTTCCCTTTTGACTCATGTATTTAGGACCGCTCAGGTGAGCGGCCCGAATATATGCATTCACAAATTGCAAAAACTGTGATTTTCTCCCTTTTGCGCGCAAAATACCATTTCTAAGTGTCTTGCCTGAGTTTGTGATCTCTCAACACGGAGGAATACTATGGCTCGCGTAAAGTTTATGTCGCTCACCCACATCGCTTTTGCCTTAGCCACCTCGATGGCTTTGGCTACCCCGTCAGCAGCGCAGACGACTAGTTCCCCAAATTCCTTGACCGCTGACAAGCCCACCCAATGGCAGAAGAATGAGTTCCTTTCGACATTGGACGAGCAAAAAGAATACGCTTTCCTCGATGTGAATGACCAATTTCTCATCAAATCAGTCCCACAGGATAATATGACAACGGTGCGACTAGCGGTGCTAGATGGAACGCGCTCAGAATACGCCTCCTGCGGAACGATAGGGAAAAAATGGGAAAAGGGACTTCCGGGAACGACATGGCTCATGCTCTCATATTCCAAACCGAACTCGACCGGTCACCGCGAGTACACGGTTCAACGAACACTCGACTTCGACGGGACCATCCGGACGTATCGTTTTAAAATTGACGGAAAACGAGAGATCCGTCTCGATGAGGGGATTACCCTAAGCGTAAGCAACAACATCCTTACTTATACCCAGATCGGCGGCCCCATTGGTTTCTCAGGCGAAATATCAGCGCTGAGGGTAAAATACGGCCTGACTGATGACTATCGTGACCTGAATTTGACCACCGAGTTGGGCAAGAAAATGTGGCTCATCGATACGCAAAATGATGGCGGCGTGATTTCCTATAGCGTCAACAACCTGAAACAATTGCCCCACGTGCCGGGAAATCAGATGGCAGCACCGAGAAAGCAAATGATTGCGTCACCTTTGAAGGGACCCGGTATTTTGGTCGCTTCGGAATCACTGATTCACAATGTAGCGGCGCGTTCAGATGATTCTTCCGATGTTGATGTTCAACAGGAAGACGAAGACATGCCGAGAGCGATGGCATTGTGCCCGCAAGGTCAACCCTGCCACTGGTCTATTAATTGTGGCATGACCGTCGATTGCTTTTGTGTTCCCAGTGGTGGGCCATATGGAAACGTTTGCTTATTTTGAGTTCTTAATTGCAGGAGCGACCCGTGCAAACTACCCGTCTTCTGCCGAAGGATCAGGCTCCGCCGCTAAGAGTGAGCGGGCCTACAGCCGTACCCCCAAAATTTGATCGATTAAGCTTCGTGATTTTGTGGAATCTCGACTGCGGCGGGTGCCTGCCAATCGTTCAGGAACTCGCTGAGATCGGTGCTGGACATAACGTGCCGTGTCACGGCGTTGCGGTGATGGTACGGGATACGAACGCTTGCGCTTTGGCTATCGAGCAAGGGCCGTCAAAAGCGATGCTTGCCATTGAACAACCCGGCCCGCTGAATTCCGCGTTATTCCGCGGATCAGTCACGAGGATGTGGCTGGAGGCGAGTGGACAAGGTAGCCTGCCCGCGGGTTTTGTGATCGACAGCTCGAACTCGATTATCTGGATGGGAGACCCGAACGATCTAAAAGTGGATCTTCCATCCATCTTCGACGGAAGCTGGAATGTTGATGCCGCGCGGGAAAGGCGGGCATCACGGGTAGCCATTAGTGATGTCCGCAAGCTCCAATTGGGCCGGGATGTGTTTGACAGACTTGCCTTCGGAGCCTTTAACGAGGCGCTTGAAATCATCGAAATTATGGAGCGGGAGCTGCCATCCGTCTCGGGTGAAATTGATTTTTGTATTTTCAAACTGACGGCGTTGATCGGATTGGACCACGATACCGCAACAGAATTCTACGAGGATTGTTCGGCACGGCTTATCGGAAACGTCCAAGCTCAAGCCGGGTTGGCGAGTTGCATTTTCGCCCGGATGCCATCCAATAAAAAAGCTCTGTCCATTGTGATTTCGCGACTGACGGCCACAGAGGCGACTTTGCAAAACAACACCGATGGCTGTCTCGAAACGGACTATCTTCGTATCACGCTCAGTTTGACGCTGGCAGACGCGCATAAACGGTATGGTTCAAATGAAGCAGAGGATTACTTCGACCGTGCGTTGGTTATGTCGCAGACTGAAAAGGTCCCGGAGCGCGTTCGTTTGAGGATCGCCAATGAAATAGAGAGAATTCAGAATATCAATGTTTGACGTTTGGGCATATGATCCGAAACAAAAAACAAACCGTTTTTGAGTGCGCAAATTGGACACGAAAACTTATTATTCAAGCCGGTGTTTTTCGATTTTTGGAGCGGCAATTTTACTTCCTATGACATGGGTCCTATTCTCTATTTCGTCGTTGGGTCATATTTCTGGTGTCTTCTTCGGTCTGCTGTCTTTGATGTTTGCTTGGTTCTCGACGATTTATCTTTCTAGCATATTCAGGCGCTCCAAGGTCACCCTCACGCCAGAAGGGTTCACGGTTCGACGCGTCTTAAGGAAGCCTGCTTTTGTCGCGTGGCAAGATGTAGAGTCAATTAACACAATATATATTAGGGGTTTCTTTCCAGTCGTTACATGGCGACCGAAACGAAAGCCCGAACGGTCACCTGTGCTGAGTTTTTTATTTGATGGTCGAGCGTTCCCGGTCCGTTCAGGGTTTTATGCAAACTCTTTTCTCAAAGAGTTAGAGAAGTTTCACGAAGCGTATGGCGGTCCACGCGGTCAAGCGTTCGAAGCCCATTAAGCCGGATACCTGCCGGACATGCCACGGAGGGACCTTCTCTGACTGCGTAGACGCCAAACCCTCGTCAAGTTCGCTCAGCCGCATCATCAAGGTTGATTTTCATCCGGTAGGTTTGTCCGACTCAGGAGCGTCGCGTATAAAAAGCTGTCGTAGGAGAGGAACTGTGGAATTGTTGAACACACCGCCGTTGTCACCGAAAAAGAAGCTCGCGATCTTTTTGGACGGAACGTGGAACGCAGTCGGTACAAACACGAATGTTTGGCGCCTCCGCTCTCTTTGCGCAGACAAGGATGCCAAGGGCCTACAACAGCTTCGCTACTATGATTCTGGGGTAAATGGCTTCATCGGAGGCGGTTGGGGCAAAGGCCTCACCGAAAATGTCCAAGAGGCTTACAACTGGCTTGTCGAGAATTATGAAGATGGCGACCAAATCTTCATCTTCGGTTTTAGCCGTGGAGCCCACACCGCCCGGAGCCTCGCGGGCTTCATTTCAATATGCGGTCTTCTGAAACCCGGAGGAGCATTGGGGGTAGATCAGCTATATGAGCGGTATCGTAATGATGATGACCGCACGATCTATAAACTTCCCACGTTTGAACCCAAGAGCATCACGCTTGAAGAGCGGTGGATGCTGAAATACTCCCGCCCGGTGGCAATCGAAATGGTCGGCGTTTGGGACACCGTGGGGGCGCTCGGCGTTCCCGCTTTTAGCCTCGCCGGAGTCAGCAGTTCTACACTGAAGTTTCATCATACAGGCCTTCGCATACCGGTCAGGCACGGGTTTCATGCGCTTGCGATTGACGAACATCGAGCGAAGTTCGCACCCACGCCCTGGACAATTAGAAGCAAGGCTGGAAGCGCCCCGGCGCAAATGAGGTCGATAGAGAGTGTTGAACAGCGCTGGTTCGTCGGCGCTCATGCGAACGTCGGCGGCGGTTGTTTTAACGATACGCTTGCCCAGATCCCGCTGAGGTGGATGATGCAAAAAGCGTCTAATCTTGGACTGGCTTTTCGCAATGAACTTGAGCTGGAGGGTGACGAGCATTTGGGCCCGGTTTCGGATTCCTATAAGGAGTTCCTAAAAGGCGCCTATTCCTGCGTGAGCAAGAGAAGTTATCGCCCTGTTGCACCTGAACCGTTTGTAGGGCCGACGGGCACCCACACTAGAGTCAATGAAACAATTGACGTTTCAGTTTTCGAACGATGGCGGGACAACGTCGACTATCGGCCGCCAAACCTGAGTGATTGGGCAAAGCGGAAAAAGATCGATCCAGTCGACATCCAAACTTCCGTTTTAGCGAACTCGCCTACCGTCGACGCGCCTTGACCGAGACGCTCTTGTGAGCTGAACCGGTATTTCGCGCCAATTCGAAGCGATCTCCCCCAAGTCTGAGCGTCTACGGCCAAAGATTTGATGGTGCCGTGGTTGTTATCTGAGCGTCACACTTCGGCTCTACGAGTGAACAATGCAACGCCACCTCTTTGTGTTATTCCTCCTTGCGCTGACCCAGATCACCGGCTGGGGCGTGGTGAGCGTTTTGCCCGTGATCGCGGCGACGGTAGCGGCAGAATTCCAGACCTTACTGCCGACGGTCTTCATCGGAACCTCTGTGATGTTTGTCGCAATGGGGCTCGCTGCCCCTTGGATAGGCCGTGCGTTCCGCAGGTTTGGACCGCGTTCCGTCATGGCTGCGGGAGCCGGGGTGATCGCGGTTGGGCTTTGCCTGCTTGCTCTGTCTACCGGCCTTTTGGTGTTCTGGGCAGCTTGGGTGTTAATAGGACTGGCAGGCTCGATGTTCCTGACGACATCAGCCTACGCCTATATTGCGGATTACGCAGAGGATCGGGCGCGGAGCCTTATCGGCACATTGATGCTGGTAACCGGTCTGGCCGGTAGCGTCTTCTGGCCCATCACCGCTCTTCTCGATGGTGTGGTTGGCTGGCGTGCAACAGTTCTTATCTATGCCGGTATCATGGCTTTTGTTGTCTGCCCGCTGGTTTTACTCGGCCTGCCGGCAACTGGAACTGGGGCTCCGGAGGCCATCAACAAAAGAACTGCTCGCAAGGGTCCTGTCTTCGCCCTTCTTGTGACCGCCATCGCTTTGAACAGCTTCGTGACGTTTGGCATTGAAGCAGTAGGCATCCAACTCTTGCAGGCGACCGGAATGGACCTTGCCAGAGCCATCGCGGTTGCCTCGCTTTTGGGGGTCTTCAAGGTCGGCGGGCGCGTGATTGACCTGCTCGGCGGAAATCGATGGGACGGGCTGTCCACCGGGATCGTGTCCGGCGCAATGATACCCATCGGTCTTGCGGTAATGTGGATTGGCGGTCAAGGCATCCTGTCTGTGGCTGGCTTTCTCGTGATCTACGGCGTGGGGAGCGGGGCTTTCGCTGTTGCCCGAGCGACAATGCCGCTCGTCTTCTTTGAGAAATCCGACTATGCCGCCGCAATGGCTACTATTGCCTTGCCGATGAACCTGATCAACGCACTGGCACCGCCGGTCTTGGCTGCGCTGATGGCGGGGACCGGAGCGCATGCGGTCTTTGCGGTTCTTGGAGCTCTCAGCACGATGGCTTTTATCGTTTTGTGGCAATTGAATCGCAAGCGGTCGTGGAGTGCAATCGCTGGGTGATTGTGGCCGACGCACTTTTGTTTAAAGCTCCTCAATGCCGCAAGCGGGGAGGTGAATATCTGCAACAATAGAGATTGCCCGGAACTGGATGGGGTAAAGAAGGCGGCATCCGGTCAGGCAATCAAGCGTTCCAAATTTTTTAAAATTCATATTGAAATCGATAATCTCAGAGAGATTTTGAATGAGCCAGGAACTAGACAACCCGCGTTGGCAGTCCGTGCCGGATCGACCTACAGGGACGATTCTGCACTTTCGAAAAGACGGAAACCCACGCAAATGTTATGACGAAACCCATGGAAATCTGCGTGGGAGAACGAAGATGCGTCGATTGTCTGAACAGGATAGCTCCCTCTATTTCCAGCGTTGCAGTCAGGTGCTCAGCGTCCTGTCAAACGCAAAAAGACTGGAGGTCGTGCTGACATTGCTCAAAGGCGAGCGGAGCGTGACGCAGTTGGCGCACCAGATCGATCTGTCGCAATCGGCGCTTTCGCAGCATCTTGCAAAAATGCGCGAGGCGGGCGTCGTGGAAACAAGACGACACGGCCTTGTCGTCTATTATCGCATCGCAATGCCGGGGGTCAGCGGGCTACTGGAAGATGTCAACCGCTTCCTTGAAGCAAACCCTGAAAAAGGGTGATGCCAAAATGCGCGCAGGATGCCTTCCTGGCTGCGCGCGACTGGTGCCGGATGCTACCGCTTCATTCATGACAAGGCTTAACTGGCGGTGAGACATGCCGTAACGCGCCATTCTTCATCGCGCAGGTGTGCCAAGTCCTCATCCAATTCGCTCAGCCTCATCATATGGGCTGTGATCTGCAATGAGATGATGTGCCGATCATCTATCGAGAAACGTTCCCACCTTTTGAGATTGTCGATGACCTCAATGAGGTCGAGACGTTCCTGTTCGAGCTTCTCCAAGTTCCAGATCATCGTAGCCGGCTCCCGTTTCGACTTGCGTGAAACGTAGCATGCCGGGATCGGTTCAAACCGATAAGATTTAGCGTAAATTTTATTTAAATCTCCGTTTCTGCTTTTTCCGGAGAAACCGCAGGTCAGCGCTTGTCCGCGCCTGCAAGTCCGCCGCCAGCTGCAAAATTTCCCTAGAGACGCCGCCGTAAATAACGGTCGGCATAAAGCCAATTACATTTGCAGGCCGCAACGCCCTGCGTGGAAGCGCCACGCGGGACTTCGCTTGCTCTATCTGGAGACACAGATGCTGCGTTCGCAAGGGCAAAGCATATGGCCCAGCTGTACCCAAATTACCCTACAGACAGACACACACCCACACACAAACAACCTAACCAAGGGAGATATGCTCATGCATAGCCATACCCATACTGATACCCAACAGATACTCGATGCCTACACCCAGATGGTGGAAGAACGAACAGCAGGGGGGTGGGAAACTTACATGGTCACGTTGATGTTCAACCCTTTGGCCGGCAACGAGAACGCCAAAAGGCAGCAGATGCGTCGGATTACGGAGAACCTATATGCCCTCCTGTTGACCCGCTTCGTGAGGCGTCCTCACAACACCCCGATAGTAGAGATGCCATTCTGGCTCGCCAGTTACGATTGGCCAGTGCGGAAGCTGTCCGGCTGGACTGCTGCTGACAGCCTGATCAACGACGGGATGCATATGCATATTCTCGCGATGATACCGCCCAACGGACGTGAGGGCCGTCGTCTGACTGACGTTATCGCGAACGCACCCACAACCTTCCTGACCGGAAAGACTGCGCCACTTTCCCGCATTCATGTGATGCCCATCGAAAAGACCTTGGCGCGGGCCGCAGCATACACCCTGAAGTCGGTGGACAGAAAAAGAACGACCCCGGAAGATGTGATTATCCTTCCGAGGTCGAAGAGCGAGCTTCAGTAATATAAAGACGATGAGGTCGATCAGCCCTTGTCCGCCGGTGGCACAATGGGTTTCACCTTGTGCACCAGCAACTTGAAGGACGCGCTGATGCTTTCGATGGTCGCGGTGATCTTGACCTTCTCACCAACCTTATAACGCGTAAGAGATTTTTTCGAGTTCTTGAACCTCATAGTCCCGGGCCAGTCAAAAGCGGGATCGCTGGCCCGGCGATCAGGCTGATCGAGATCATGCGTTTTTTCACTTTTCTTATCAGGACCCGCGTTAGCCGCGCGGGTCTTTTTCGGTGCATTTTCGGTATCGTCTTCCTCAGATCGACGGCTCTCGTTACTGTCGTTCTTGTCGTCATTATGCTCTTTCTTTTTCTCCTTTTTTCCTTCTTATGCTTGGCGTATTCTGCAGCGAGTTTTTTAAGACCTTCCTTTTCGAGGCGATCCTCGAGATCTTCACCTCTGAGGCCTTCCTCCTGCACCAGAAGGGCAACGGCGTTGTAGTAGAAGCTTGCCTTCTTTTGTGCACCCTTGCCGGGACCCACCATGAACTTTATGGCAAAGCGCACGGCTTGATCGATTTGGTCTTCTTCCGGTCCCCCAGACTCCCAGGAATATTTGCAAAAGTAAGCCCATTCTTCTCTATCGTCTTGCATCTCCAAGCCGATCTCGACTGCAGCAACGATATCGGATCTTATGCCCTTGCGATGCTCTCGACGGCGTTCTTGATGCGCGTCATGGAGTGCCAAGATTCTGGCGACAGCTGTGTCGTCATTTTCAGTTTTTTTCGGACAATCCGATTTTTTGGCGGCGATTTTCGACCGCGTTAAGTGAGCAGCAGCTGCCATATCATTGGCCCTCCAGGTAATCGTAGCCGTCCTCAGCTCTTTTGATTAACTCTTTGAATTCGGAAACCAAATAGCGGAGGCGGCATTTGTGCTGGTGTCGGACTTCTGTTCTTAAATCGCCTCTTCCGTTGATGATTGCTTCGAGAAAACTGCAAATTTGCGCCAGTAACATCTCCATCTCTTCCTCGTCATCGCCGCAAGACCACCCGTATAGGGGGCGCGGGCACTGATAGGTATGATGAATGAGATTTGAGCACATTCGGCGAACTTGCTTGGGAGATTTGCGCTCGAGTACGTTGTCCAGCTTTTGCAACTCACCGCAAAACTCGATCATTCCGGAAACGACAATTTGGGCTTCTTCCGACCTTTCTTCTCGATATGCCCGTTCCGGAAAGCTTTCATCATCATCAAGGAAACCAGGAGTCATGCTGCACCGCCTTCCTGTTCTAGGCGGTCGATGAACGCGATGATTTCGGAGGCGCGCCATGCACGCATACGGGGGCCGATTTTGATTCCGGGCGAGATTCGGCCGTCGCGAACCATCATCCAAAAGGTGGATTTGCTGACCCCTAATATGCCATCTGGTTTTGCAATTTGATCCACTCGAAGAAGCTTGTGATGTGCTTTTATTTCCATATGTATTTTCCTTTTTGTTTCATCCGTATTGGATGAAAGGAAAATAGACCGTGGGCTTTTCTGGGGGAATTTCTCCGAGAGTTTCTGAAGATCTCCGCGGAAATTTGGAGAGGATTAACCGCCTGAAAAGATTAATCTTTCTCTCTCCACCTGAATATCGAGATGTGGAGAAACCGTGGTGGGGGACGAGTAGTTGCTTCATTGCTGAGACGGAGTAGCGCCGCCTTCTGCACAAAACTTTAACGCACGTCGCGGTTCAATCTTGCACGGGTGGCCCTTGCCTTTTGGATTAGCCGCTTCTTATTGACGTCTCGATCCGTTGCCGCCGCCAACTCCTCTGGTGCAAATGGGAATACATCGAATTCAAGAGGATTTATTTCTCTTAATGGCTCCGCGTTGATTTTATACAGTGTTGGCTCGTGCATTTTTAGCAAAACATGGTCACAGACATAGCGAGCGCGACCTAAGAGAAGCGGAATGAAATCACGTTGTTCTCGATAATCAAAACTTCCATCATGCCATTGGTCAGATAAAACGCCGTCGGCGACAACGATTGTGCTCGCCGCATAATTCAGCGCTATCGTGTGCTTCATAACCGACCAAACGTCATAGATTGAACTTTCGGATGCCCAAAAGTTGTCAGTATCGACCTCTTGCTTAACTGCATTTATTCCACGCCTAACGCTTGGTTTGATGTTCAGGTTGGGAGTTGAAGCCCAATAGTGGCAATAGCGCATGAACTGGAGGACACTTACTGTAGCCCGATAGTCAGAATTAACGGCATCGTAAACTTCGTCTCGACTAGCGGCATTTGTGCCTGCTATCCCACCAATACCATTATAGAGATGCTCAATAAATTGTGGACCTGCAATAAAATAGCGGGCGAAAATATCCTGCTCAATCATAGTCCCGAAAGGAAGTTCACTGGCCAAATCTTCCGCTTCCTCAAGAAGCCGCCAAACGGTGTCAGAAACCAAATCGTATATTAGCCCATCTGACGTCGAATCGATTATCCAGCCGCAGAACGCTGTATAGACCGCTTCCTTGTGTCCGTAGAAGGAGGGACGGTCGTCGGCTAGGAGCTGAACAGCTCTAAAAGCGTCAAAGTCGTCTAATAAATATGATTCAGCAAAAAGCGGCTCGTCCGCAGGGCGCTCAACAAAATTCGCCTCACAGGCCATGTCCGTAAGCTTTTCGGTTAACCGTTTGGCAATGTCGGGTATTTTGAAAACAGATGCTTTTCCCATTCGGCCATCAACTCCCGTCGCTTTTCAAATAGATCGCCACGACGGTAGGCTGCCTCAACTTTGTTTGCAATCGCATGAGCTAGGGCCATCTCAACCACCTCGCGTGGGTGATTAGTGGATTCTGCAGCCCAATCTCTGAAAGATGACCGAAACCCGTGAGCCGTAACATTAAGCTCCATAATGCTTAGTATTTTGAGGAACACCATGTTTGACAGCGGCTTGCCGCGCTTTTGTCCAGGAAACAGGTAGTCGGTATCCGATGAAAGTTCCTGTGCTTCTTCCACTATTTTGACCGCTCGATCAACAAGGGGAATCCGATGCTCGCGCTTTGTTTTCATCCGCTCGGCAGGGACAACCCATACCTTTTTTTTGAGGTCGAACTCACTAGGTTTCGCGAGAATGGTTTCACTTGTACGTGTCGCTGTCAGGATGAGTAACTCGAATGCCAGCTTTGTTATCAAGTTACTGTTAGAGGCCTTTAACTTGACAATGAAATCAGGGATTTCTGCAAATGGAAGCGCTTCATGATGTTTGACTAATTTTGATTGCTTTGGCAGCCCCCTCGTTACACCCTCCACAGGGTTGTCGCCGTCTCGGAAGCCCGAAACCTTCGCCCAATCAAATACGTTTGAAATGCGTTGGCGGACACGTCGTGCGGTTTCTGGCTTACTTAGCCAAATCGGAGACAGTACCCGCAGGATGTCCGGCGTGTCGATTTTATCTATCCGCATGTCGCCGATGATTGGAAAGGCGTATTCTGTCAGCGTGTTGATCCACTGTTGAATATGTTTATCATTTTTCCATGCTAATTTGTGCTCGGTATGCACGGTTTGGGCCGCCTTCTCGAAAGTTGGGTAAACTCTTTTCGCTTGACGCTTAGCGGCGAGAGGGTCGTCGCCTTGTCGAGCTGATTTCCTGTATTCTTGAGCTTTTTCTCGCGCTTCCGCCAAGCTCACCAATAATAGACTTCCCAGCCCCATGTCGGTTCGCTTACCTTGTATGGTAACTCGCAGCATCCAACGTTTTGCACCGGATGGATCGACAATCAGGTATAAGCCGTTGCCATCAGTATATCGACCCGGGGTGGTTAGCTGCTTTATCTTCAGCGCAGATAGCGCCTTTTCGGGATGTTTCCCCGCCGGTTTAACCATAGTTCTCTTGAAGCCCCACAAAATACCCCACATAATATGCTGGATTTTACTGGCTTACAATGCATGTGAGTGGATGATTGAAAAATACATGATATTGATTTTAAATAGTTTATCAAATGACGTTGTGCGTCTTAGTCTTCTAATTTGGCGGCCACCCTCTCCGCCATAATCAAGCGCTGAGCCTTAAGGTTTTCCTGTTCAGCGATTCAATTTTACCCGTTTTTTGATCGATGACATTCATTGAAGTTTGAGGATTGGGGCCGCATCCTAGGCACTTGGTCAAAATCACAGCAAAATCTAAGGCAGGTCGCCGCCACAGCATCTGGAGCGACAGCGCGGCCTTAATGCAAACTTCCTTACTCGTCGCCGAACACAATCGAGTTGTCACGATACCTCGGAAGCTGCCAAACGATTTTTGGACAGTCATCATGTTTGAGCGACTTGAGGTAGGCTCGGTATTGCGCGTCTGCATAATCGAAGCACGAAAGAAATGTCCGAAAACCGGGCTTCCAAGCCGAAAGCTCTAAGCAGAACAAAAGTGCTTGATCGAAGAAATCGTGAGCATTCTCTACGAGATAACGAGTGTATTCCGGACTTTCGCCCGAGTGAACAATACTGTTGCGAGATCTGTAAATTCTGTAAATCTGCCATTGAACAAGCTTCTCGTGTGACTTAATTTTTTCTAACGCAAAATTCTTGTCCGAAAGTATTTTTGCGACAGATGAAATTCTATTTTTAAGAAGCTCGAAGTCACCGCATTTATCGAAGAGTTCACTTCGCGTATTTTCGTTCAGATCGCTAACAAGTAGCTTTACGAATTTTGACTTCAAGTCTACATCTAAACTATGATCTGGCATTTTCTTTATAATATTAGTGAATTCACGCCTGTTCCACCTAATTATATCAAATAAAATATTCGTCGTTATCCTATTGAGGTATCCTAACATAAGAATTGGAACAACTTTGTTGACAACGTTGCTGATTTTTGACCCTGAACTATCCGATGGAGTTATCGTTTCTAGGCATGTCCACATGTTTACAAGCTGTATATCATAACTGGATACGCTTAAGCTCATCCCGTGAATGTTGATTACATTTTGAAATTTATGTAAATCAGGGCCGCCGTCTAATGATATTTTCTCAGAGTATCGAGCCATTACGCTCGTAGCCTCACCCTTACGCATGTCACGTATGTAATGCATTGTATTGCTGACGGCTGCAATAGTCTTGAATTCGCCTTCACAGCAACTTTGCTCTACTAACGCAACGTGAGAGAGCTGAAGCTCGTCTTTATGGCTGAATACACGGAAAAAATTATAAACAGATTCCAGCGAAGACTTTGCGCTCACGACAGCAGAATTATAATCCGTTGCCGTTACCAAGATCATACAAAGATAAGGCAGTCCACTCTTCAATTTAAATTTATTGATTTCGTCAACAAATTCCGTAGAAAAATCTTCGTCCTCGGTGAGGTCTTCTTCATCAATAACAAAAACCGATGATCTTCGGAGAGTTCTCTCATCCAATGCTGCTATTACTTTATTAATTCCGAAAATCACTTTGAAAGTGTGGTGGTGAGGATATACCTCCTTACAAAACTCTTTAAATTGCGCGATTTCTGATATCTCTCCACCATCCCAAAAGAAATCAACCAACGTTTTTTGTATGTGGTCTCTTGATACTCCTCTCCACTGTAAAAACGATACGAACTCTCTCGCGAGAAAATCTAACTTCGTTTTTTGCTTAGCGTCGGCCGCGATAGCGATAACTGCTGCCACGAGCTCGTGAAAATACTCTTGGTTGTTCAACTCAGCATAGGCGATTTCAAAACGGCGAGCCAAGTCATCTATCTTCTCGTTCTCGAACCTCGGTGATATCAGATTCTCCAGATCCAAGGATGATATAGACTTTGCTATAAAATTGCCCTTAAGCCGAAATCTGATTTCTTCGACGATATGCACGAGCGAATTCATAGATTTATCAACGTGCTGATCGTCTAAAGATTTGGATTCTTTAATAATTGACAGAGATTATCGAAGTAGACCCTGTATCGACATAGTAGGCGATTTATAACTATCCAACGAATATGGAAAAGTAAGCTCTTCTATTCTCTGGATAAAAAATAGAAGCCCACGAGTTTCTTCGATGTTAGTCCAGTTAGACATATTTCTTGAAAGCATAATTCCCCATTATTTTATGAGTTATGAGATGCAGTAGCCAAACGCGATTCAACGAACGAGTTCTACCAACAATAGCTACCGCATATCTACCATCCTTGCGATTTACCTCAACCAGAAGACGTCTTCAATATTCCTAAAATATAAATCTTCCCCATAATTTATCTCATCGCCTCTTCTCCAAATCACGTCCCTCACTCATTATGAACCTTGGCACCTTTCAGGGGGCATCCTACGCGTGACCTTCAACATTGATTGGAGATCACGATGGCCACTATCAGAAAACTCAGAGGGCGCTGGCAAGCTCAGGTGCGACGGCGCGGCATGAAGCCGCGATGTAAGAGCTTCGACACTAAGCTCGAAGCCGAAAAGTGGGCGCGCGATCTCGAAGCACAGGTTGACAGGTTCGGTGCTGCGCCGGATACGAAAATTCTCGAAAGCACGACGCTTGGGCAGCTTCTCGAACGATACCAGCGTGAAGTCTCTCCTTTGAAGCGCGGGTCCGTCCAAGAGATACAGCGGATCGATGTGCTCCGTCGCCACGAACTCGCATACAGGACGATGATCGGACTGAGCCAACAGGACATTGCGTCGTTCAGGGATGAACGCCTGCAATCCGTAGCTCCATCTACCACCGTCAGAGAGCTTGCCATCCTCAGCCACGTCCTCGAGGTCGCCATGCGCGATTGGGGTCTGCCGCTCGCAAAGAACGTGGTAAAGATGGTTCGTCGTCCGGTGATACGCAACGAGCGGAGCCGTCGTCTTGCACCCGATGAGGAGCAACGACTGCTTGATGCTTGCGACGCCGGAAAAATACCTTTTCTACGCACGCTGTTGGTCGTTGCCGTCGAGACCGGGATGCGCCGTGGTGAGCTTCTCGGATTGAAATGGAGTGACTTCTCTCACAATCGTCAGGTGCTTTCGCTCGCTCTTACCAAGAACGGTTCTGGTCGTGACGTTCCTCTGTCACAGCGGGCATTTGATACATTGATAGCTTGGAAGGAACATCCGGATATAGATCAATCTAGTATATTTCCAATGCGTGCTGGGACGCTGGAACAGGCATGGCGAAGGTTGCTGGTGCGTGCGGGCATAAAGGGGTTGCGCTTCCATGATCTACGCCATGAAGGTGTCAGCCGCCTGAGCGTGGTGAACCACGTGGCTCCCATCACCGTCGAAGCTTCCGCCAGCGAGGGATTGATACCCTGCACGACGACCGAAGCGGCGCGGTACATCAAAGGCCCGAAGACCACCACGTGGCCGACGACCGTCAGCCAGAGCGAAGGCTGCAAGCCAACGAAATTGGCGACGATCAGCGCCGCCAGGCCATAAACGAGGCTCGGCAACACCAGTGGGGCGAGACAGCTCTCTCCGGAAGAGTGGGGACGCTGGCTCTCGGGTAAACAAAAGCGTTTCCTGCCGAGAAGGCGTCATAACATCGATTCAGCTGCAAACGCCGTTTGCATAAGTTTGGTAATCAGGCACAGCAGATGACGCCATCTGTTTTAGTGGCACCATCGAGCAACGCCTGACCGACACGATCACTGGAATTCGAGGCTCATCCGGGCAAGGTCGTCCCACAGGCTTTCGGCAAAACCGCGCAGCACGATGACTTCGAAGACCTGTCCGTCGACGCGGGTGAGGTGGGCGGCGATGTGGCCGATCAGCGTCGCGGCGGAATGTCCCACCGGGAAGGCTGCTAGAGACAGGTCGACCGCCGTGCCTTTGGCCAGAACCCGCTCGGCCATCTTGCCTTCGATGCGGATGCGAACGCGTCCCTGGCTCTGGTCCACACCCGTTGCCAGAGGTTCGAGCGCTGCAAGAAGCGCCTTCATATCGGCATGAGACAGGGTGTGCTCGCCGACGATGAACCATTGGCCCGGTGAGACCACGCGTATATCGCCTTTGGCAAGGTCGCGAAGGCGGGCTTCCAAATCCGCTGCGCCGGGTGCGGCCAGAACGTGGATGACCGTGCCTTCCGGCAGGGGAGAGAGCTCGATGGCGGTGGAGGCAATCGCTCGCTTTGCGCCCAGCACCGGGCGGAGCGTCGGCCGGAAGTCAGACTTGAGATCAGACTTGAAATCAGACATGGAGTTTCTCGTTTTGAGGATCGACAAAAACCGGGTTGCAAAGGCGGGCTTGGGTAAAGTCGTTGCGCAGGCCGTTCCAGACCATGATTTCCTCGCCATGCCGCGCAGGGCCATTCTTGACCAGGGCGAGACCGATGGTCGAACCCAGATGCGGTGAGAAGGCGCTGGAGGTCACATAACCCTGATCGTTCTCCAGCGTTGCCGTGGCATTCTTCGCAAGAATATGCGAGCCGGTGCGGAAGGACTGTTTTGGATCAAGCGGCACGACGCCGACGAGACTTGGACGGTCGGCGTCGGAAAGCCCCTCGCGCTCCAGCATCCGTCGGCCAATAAAATCGGTCTTCGTGGTGGAGACCATTTTGCCGAAGCCGAGATCGGCGGGCACCACCGTGCCGTTGATTTCATTGTGGGTGACATGGCCCTTTTCGATGCGCAGCACGCCAAGCGCCTCGACGCCATAGGGCATGATATTCTCCGGCTCGCCGGCTTCCATCAGCGCGTCGGCGACGCTTTCGCCGTAACCGGCCGGGACGGCAAGCTCGTAGGCCAGTTCGCCGGAGAAGGAAATCCGGAACAGGCGTCCATGCAGTTGCCCGCCAAACAGGGAGACTTCCCGGGCTGCAAGGAAGGGAAAGGCTTCATCGGAAATATCTTCATCGACGATTCTTTGCAGAATGGTGCGTGCCTTCGGTCCGGCAATCGCCATCTGCGCCCATTGATCAGTGACGGAGGCAAGCCGCACGTCGAGATCAGGCCAGAGCGCCTGCGCGCAGAATTCCAGATGGTTCATGACGCCCGCCGCATAAGCGGTGGTGGTCGTCATGAAGAAGCGGTTTTCCTCCAGCCGGCTGGTGGTGCCGTCATCATAGATCATGCCGTCCTCACGCAGCATCAGGCCATAACGCGCCTTGCCGACCGGCAGTTTGAGGAAAGCGTTGCAATAAACCCTGTTCAGGAATTCGGCGGCGTCCTTGCCACAGATTTCGATCTTGCCAAGCATCGATACATCGCCGAGCCCGGCATTCTTGCGCACATTCAGAACCTCACGGTCGACGCTTTCCCGCCAGCCGTTTTCACCTTCGCGCGGAAACCAGGAGGAGCGATACCAGAGCCCGGTTTCGACGAAGACGGCCTCGTTTTTCTCGGCCCAGCCATGCAGTGGCGATTTGCGCACCGGCTGGAAATGCTGGCCATGATAGGCCCCAGTCAGTGCGCCGAAGGAGACGGGCGTATAAAACGGCCGGAACGTCGTGGTGCCGACATCCGCCGGGGAGATACCGCGCGCTTCGGCCAGCAGCCCGATGGCATTGACATTCGAAAGCTTGCCCTGATCCGTCGCCATGCCATTCGTGGTGTAGCGTTTGGCGAGTTCGACATGGCCATAACCTTCACGGATGGCGAGGCCGAGATCCTTGCGGTGAACGTCGTTTTGGTAATCGACAAAGGCTTTCGCCTTGATGCCGGGAATGGACCAGAGCGGTTTTGCGGGTGGGGCCACGATATCGTTTTCCACCGTGCCGAATGTCGGTGCGGTTGATGCAAAGCCGAGCTCTTGCGCCAAGGCTGCGCCCTTTCGCGCACCATCCTCAAGGCAGGCGGCGATACCGTTTATTGCGGAAACCGCGCCGGCGAGTTCCAGCCCCTTGAGATTGCCGGGCGCCAGAAAAGCGGCATCGTCTTCCGACCAGACCGGCCTGCCGCCGCGATGGCAGGCGAGATGGATGATGGGGCTGAAACCGCCCGACATGGCCAGCGCATCGACATTCAGGCTCTCCGCCTGGCCATTCGCAAAAACCTCAATGGCGGAAAGCGCCTTGCCGCCCTTGGCATTCGAGACGACGCCACCCTTGATGACGCGCGCCTTGCCTTCATAGCCCGGATTGCCCTGTTCACGGCTGTCGATGATGGCGGCAAGAGCGACGCCCTGCGCCTCCAGATCGCGGGCGAGCGCATAACCGCTGTCATTGGTGGTGAAAATTGCCGTCGCCGTGCCGGGGCTGACGGCATATCGATTGAGATAGCTGCGCATGGCGCCCGCCATCATCACGCCGGGAATATCGTTGCCGCCGAAGACCAGCGGCCTCTCTTCCGCGCCGGTGGCAAGCAGCGCCCGCTTGGCGACGATGCGCCACAGGCGCTCCACGGGCACATGGGCTTTCGGATCTGGCAGGTGCTTTTGCACCCGTTCCACCGCGCCGAAGACGTTGCCGTCATACCAGCCGAAGGCCGTGGTTCGCGTCAGCACCGTTACATTCGGCAAAGCGTCGAGTTCGGCGAAGCATTGCGCCGCGAAATCCGGAGCGCTCTTGCCGCCGATGGCCGCTGTCTCGGAAAGAAGCCCGCCGCCTGCGAGGGAATGTTCATCCACAATGATGACGCGCGCGCCGGCGCGTCCTGCGGCAAGGGCTGCGGCGAGCCCGGCCGCGCCGGAACCGATCACCAGCAGGTCGCAATGCGCCCAGCATTTGTCATAGGCATCCGGGTCCGCCTCGTAGCTTGCTTTACCGAGGCCGGCGGCTTTGCGGATGAAGGGCTCATAAACCTTTTCCCAGAAGGCGGCAGGCCACATGAAAGTCTTGTAGTAGAACCCCGCACCGAGGAAGGGAGACAGAAGGCCGGTCAAGGCGCCGATATCGAAATCGAGAGAGGGCCAGTGGTTCTGGCTGTTGGCTTCCAGCCCGGCAGAAAGCTCCTGCATGGTGGCGCGGGTGTTCGGCTCCGTGCGCCCGCCGCGGCCGATGGTCATCAGCGCGTTCGGCTCAGCTGCACCCGCCGTCAATATGCCGCGCGGGCGGTGGTATTTGAAACTGCGACCGACGAGTTTCTGGCCGTTGGCGAGCAGGGCGGAGGCGAGACTGTCACCCGCAAAGCCTGACATCGGCTTGCCGTCGAAGGTGAAGGAGAGCGGTTTGGAGCGGTCGATCAGACCGCCGGTCTTCAGGCGGTTGGAACTCATGCGCTTGTCACTTTCGTCTTGTCGGCAGCATCGCGGCAGGCGGATATTTCGTGGGTCACGGTATCGCGGGCCACGACCAGCCAGCGGCGGCAACCGGAGGTGTGGTGCCAATATTCCTCATAGGCTCCGCGCGGATTGTCGCGCAGATAGACATAGTCGAACCATTCCTCGGTGCCGGCATCGGCGGCCGGCCTTTGGAGGGCTGCACCCTTGATGGTGAATTCTTCCTTGGGTCTTGGCCCGCAATGCGGGCAGGGCACGAGACTTGCCATTTCAGATGTCCTTGATCCGCCAGATAGCGGGATGGCGAAAACTGTGAGCGATTGCCGCCTGAAATCCCGCTGCAAATTTAGTGAAGGTTGGGCTGGGCTCCCTGGCCCTTTTCATCGATGAGATAACCGCGCCGGAAGCGGTCCAGCCGGAAGGCCGTCGCCGTCTCCTGCGGTGTGCCGCGAGCGAGAAGATGGGCGAAGCAGAAACCGGAGGCGGGCGTCGCCTTGAAGCCGCCGTAACACCAGCCGGCATTCAGGTAGAGATTGTCGATAGGGGTCTGGTCGATGATTGGCGAACCATCCATCGACATATCCATGATGCCGCCCCAGGAGCGCAGCACCCGGACGCGCGAGAGCGCCGGTATCATCGTCTTGCCGGCTTCCGCCACATGCTCGACCGTCGCCAGATTGCCGCGCTGGGCGTAGGAATTATAGCCGTCTATGTCGCCGCCGAATACGAGGCCGCCCTTGTCCGATTGCGAGACGTAAAAATGGCCCGCCCCGAAGGTGACGACGCCATCGATAAAGGGCTTCAGCCCTTCCGACACGAAAGCCTGCAAGACATGGCTTTCGATCGGCAGTTTCAACCCGGCCATGGCGGCCACCTGCGAGGAATTGCCGGCTGCCGCGAGCGCCAGCTTGCCGCAGCCGATGAAGCCCTTGGCGGTCTCCACACCCACGATCCGGCCGTTTTCGCGGCGAATGCCGGTTACCTCGCAGCCCTGAATAATATCGACGCCGCGGCTGTCTGCGCCGCGCGCATAACCCCAGGCCACGGCATCGTGACGCACGGTACCGCCGCGTCTTTGCAGCAGGCCACCCTGCACCGGAAAGCGGGCATTGTCGAAATCGAGAAACGGCAGCATGGCCTTGACTGCGGCGCGGTCCAGCAAATCGGCATCGACGCCGTGCAGTCGCATGGCATTGCCGCGCCTTGTATAGGCGTCGCGCTGGGCATCCGAATGATAGAGGTTTAGCACACCGCGCTGGGAAACCATGGCGTTGAAATTGAAATCCTGCTCCAGCCCTTCCCACAGTTTCATCGAAAGCTCGTAAAACGGGTTGTTGCCCGGCAGCAGATAATTGGAGCGGATGATCGTGGTGTTACGGCCGACATTGCCGGAGCCGATGTAGTTTTTCTCCAGCACCGCGACATTGGTGACGCCGAATTCTTTCGCAAGATAATAGGCCGTCGCCAGGCCGTGTCCGCCGCCGCCAACGATGATGACGTCATAATGCGGTTTCGGAGACACCTCACGCCAGGCGGGTTTCCACGCCTTGTTGCCGAAAAGGCCGTTCTTGAAAATGGAAAAGGCGGAATAGCGCATCTGCGTACCTCGAACGATATGGCGCAAGCTTACCGGCGTCGTTCGAAAGGGAATTGCAAATAAGGGACATAATGATTTAAAAAAGAGACATGACGATCATTGAGCAGAAGAATGTCCAGCGCATTGGTTTCATCTTGGTTCCGAATTTCGCGCTGATGTCTTACGCCTCGGCCGCGGAGCCATTGAGGGCCGCCAATCTGATCGCCGGAACCGATCTTTACGATGTGGTTCCGCTTTCTTTCGATGGCGCGGCCGTCAGAAGTTCTTCCGGCATCATTGTCGAATGTGATGCGCTCGCCACCACAGGCGAAAGATGCCACACGATCTTCGTCTGCGCGGGGGGCGGGCCGCAGGACTGGACCGTTGCGGAAAATTCCTATGGGACGCTAAGGCGGCTGGCGCGGCAGGGTGTCCGGATCGGGGGCATTTCCAGCGGCGCTTATGTGTTGGCGGCGGCGGGATTGCTGGAAAACCGCGATTTCACCATCCATTGGGAACATGCGCCGGTGCTGAAAGAGGCCTTCGGCCATCTGACGCCCCGGCAGGCGCGGTTTGTTTTCGACGGGGACCGCATCACCTGCGCCGGCGGCGTCGCGCCCCTCGACATGATGCATGCGATGATTTCGCAGAGAATGGGTGCTCATTTCGCACGGCGTGTCAGCGACTGGTATCTGCACACGGCCGTGGCCGAACCCGGCGCGCCGCAAAGGGGTTCCGCCGCCGAGCGCCATGGCACCAACCATCCGGCCCTGCTGGCCGTGCTGGAAAAAATGGAAACGACCATCGAAAGTCCGCTCGACCGGCAGACCATGGCAAAGCTGGCGGGCACAAGCGCGCGCCACCTCGACCGGCTTTTTGCGACCCATCTGAAAACGACATTTCTGGAAACATACCGCGCGATCCGCCTCGATCACGCCCGGCGATTGCTCGAGCAAAGCCCGCTCTCCATCGCGGAAGTAGCCTTCGCCACCGGCTTTTCCAGCGCCGGACATTTTTCAGGGAGCTTCAAGGCCCGCTTTGGCCATACGCCGAATGCCATGCGGCAAAGATTTCCTCCGAATTAAAATAGTTTTCCTGTAAGGAAGGAAAAACACGACGATACCGGAGGATACCATGGCCAAGGATGCCACTCAGAGCGAAGCTGCGCAGTTCCTGTCACAGGATCCGCATGCCGTTCGCGAGCCAAGGGTGAATAATCTGGAAATGGCGATCGGCCACGAGGTCCGCGCCTATCGCAAGAAGCTCGGCATCACCGTCACCGATCTTGCATCGGCCACGGGCGTTTCTGTCGGCATGCTCTCGAAGATCGAGAACGGCAATATCTCCCCGTCGCTCACCACGCTGCAGACGCTTTCAAAGGCGCTGGGCGTGCCGATCACGGCCTTCTTTCGCGGTTTCGAGGAACCGCGCAGCGCCACCTTCGTCAAGGCGGGGCAGGGCGTGAATATCGAGCGCAGGGGCACGCGCGCCGGTCATCAATACAGCCTGCTCGGCCATATCGACAACAATACCAGCGGCGTTACCGTCGAGCCCTATCTCATCACGCTGACCAAGGATTCGGACGTGTTCCCGACCTTCCAGCATGAGGGAATGGAGTTTCTCTACATGCTGGAAGGCGAGGTGGTTTACCGCCACGGCGAGCAGCTTTTCACCATGCAGGCCGGCGACAGCCTGTTTTTCGACGCCGATGCGCCGCACGGGCCGGAGGAATTGGTGAAGCTTCCCGCCCGTTATCTGTCGATCATTTCCTATCCGCAAAGGCGACTGGGCAATGACTGAGAATTTGCCTTAGAAGAAAAAAATATTCCTGATAGTTGACGGAATGGAATTCCATATGTTAGCCCTTCATTCGGAAACGAATGGAGGTGCCTGTCGATGTGCGGCATTGTTGGACTATTCCTGAAAGACAAAAGCCTTGAACCGCAGCTGGGTCAGCTGCTTTCGGACATGCTCGTCACAATGACCGATCGCGGCCCGGATTCGGCCGGCATCGCGATCTACGGAAGCGCTGCCAATGGCCGCGCGAAAGTGACGATCCAGTCGGCCGATCCCGCCGCTGATTTTTCCGGCCTCGCCGAAGCGCTGAAGGAAAGCGGCGTCGATGCCGTGGTCACGGTAAAAAGCACTCATGCTGTTCTCGATATTCCCGCCGAAAAACTGGATGGCATCCGTCCGGTTCTTTCCGCAATCCGCCCGAATGTGCGCGTGATGGGTTCCGGCGACTGCGTCGAAATCTACAAGGAAACCGGCCTGCCGAAGGATGTCGTCACCCGTTTTGACGTGCGTTCCATGGCCGGCACCCATGGCATCGGCCACACCCGCATGGCGACGGAATCGGCGGTGACGACGCTTGGCGCGCATCCCTTCTCCACCGGCGCAGACCAGTGCTTGGTGCATAATGGCTCGCTTTCCAACCACAATAATCTGCGCCGCGAACTGGTGCGCGAAGGCATGGTCTTCGAGACCCAGAACGACTCGGAAGTGGCCGCCGCCTATCTCACCGCGGAAATGGCCAAGGGCAAGGATCTGGGCGAGGCGCTGACTGGCGCGCTCGACGATCTCGATGGTTTCTTCACTTTCGTCGTCGGCACCAAATCCGGTTTCGGCGTGGTGCGGGATCCCATCGCCTGCAAGCCGGCTGTCATGGCCGAGACCGACCAATATGTCGCTTTCGGTTCGGAGTACCGCGCGCTCGTCAACCTGCCTGGCATTGAAAATGCCCGGGTGTGGGAGCCGGAGCCTGCGACCGTCTATTTCTGGGACCATGAAAAGGCCGCCTGAGACCCGTCATCGGCGCCTGTTTTGAAAGTCATAATCCATGCCAGTTTTCGATCTCTCCCACACGCCTTTGCGTGAACTCAACAAGGCGCTCCATGGTCTTTCCTCGGGCGCGAACGACACCGAATTCGAGGTCGTCAATCCGCGCGGCCACCATGCCGTGGCGGTGGGTATCGACAGCCCTGTCACCGTCGATGTGCATGGTTCGGTCGGTTATTATTGCGCCGGCATGAATGATGGCGGCACCGTCACCGTGCACGGCTCGGCCGGGCCGGGTGTCGCTGAGAACATGATGTCCGGCACGGTCGTCATCGAGGGCGACGCCTCGCAATATGCTGGCGCCACAGGCCGCGGCGGGCTTCTGGTCATCAAGGGAAATGCCGCCTCCCGCTGCGGCATTTCCATGAAGGGCATCGATATCGTCGTGAAGGGCAATATCGGCCACATGTCGGCTTTCATGGGCCAGTCCGGCCATCTCGTCGTCTGCGGCGATGCGGGCGATGCGCTTGGCGATTCCCTTTATGAGGCGAAGCTTTTCGTGCGCGGTTCGGTGAAGAGCCTGGGTGCCGATTGCATCGAGAAGGAGATGCGGCCCGAACATCTCGAAAAGCTCGCAGAACTTCTGGGAAAGGCCGGCGTCACGGATGTCAGCCCTGACGAGTTCAAGCGCTACGGCTCGGCCCGCACGCTCTACAATTTCAACATCGACAACGCCGACGCGTATTGAGGCGAGGGACATTCCGATGAGCTATCACAACCCCTTCACCCCGCCGCGCAAATCCGCAACTTTCGATGACCATACGCTGGCGGAAATCCGCCGCGCGGCTGCGACCGGCATCTATGATATTCGCGGCGCAGGCACCAAGCGCAAGGTGCCGCATTTCGACGATCTCTTGTTTCTCGGCGCGTCCATCTCGCGTTATCCACTCGAAGGTTATCGCGAGAAATGCGATACCACCGTGACGCTTGGCACTCGCTTCGCCAGGAAGCCGATCACGTTAAAAACGCCGATCACCATTGCCGGCATGAGCTTTGGCGCTCTGTCAGGCAACGCCAAGGAAGCGCTCGGCCGTGGCGCGACAATCGCCGGCACCTCCACCACGACGGGCGATGGCGGCATGACGGATGAGGAGCGCGGCCACAGCCAGACGCTGGTTTATCAGTACCTGCCCTCGCGTTACGGCATGAACCCAAAGGATCTGCGCCGTGCGGACGCCATCGAAGTCGTCGTCGGCCAGGGCGCGAAACCGGGCGGCGGCGGCATGTTGCTCGGCCAGAAGATTTCCGATCGCGTCGCCAATATGCGCAACCTGCCGAAGGGTATCGATCAGCGCTCCGCCTGCCGTCATCCTGATTGGACCGGCCCGGACGATCTGGAAATCAAGATCCTCGAACTGCGCGAAATTACCGACTGGGAAAAGCCGATCTATATCAAGGTCGGCGGCGCGCGGCCCTATTACGACACGGCGCTGGCGGTGAAGGCCGGTGCGGATGTGGTGGTGCTGGATGGCATGCAGGGCGGTACGGCCGCCACGCAGGATGTCTTCATCGAAAATGTCGGCATGCCCACGCTCGCCTGCATTCGCCCCGCCGTGCAGGCGCTTCAGGATCTCGGCATGCACCGCAAGGTGCAGCTCATCGTCTCCGGCGGCATCCGTTCGGGTGCGGATGTCGCCAAGGCGCTGGCGCTTGGTGCCGATGCGGTCGCCATCGGCACGGCGGCACTGGTGGCGCTCGGCGACAATGATCCGAAATGGGAAGACGAATACCAGAAACTCGGCACCACGGCCGGCGCTTACGATGATTGGCACGAGGGCAAAGACCCCGCCGGCATTACCACGCAGGATCCGGAGCTTGCCGCTCGCCTCGATCCCGTCGCCGCCGGCCGCCGTCTTGCCAATTATCTGAAGGTCATGACGCTCGAGGCGCAGACTATCGCGCGTGCCTGCGGCAAGAACCATCTCCACAATCTGGAGCCGGAAGATCTGGTGGCGCTGACGATGGAGGCTGCCGCCATGGCGCAGGTTCCGCTGGCGGGAACCAACTGGTTCCCGGGCAAAGGCAGCTTTTAAGCCATAAAGAACGGACGGGCGCATTTGGGAGGATGTGCCCGTCTTTTTTCGATGAAGTGTCTGATATTCAAAAAAGGGGAATGACGTGACACTGGACCTCTCCAAATTTGCTGCCGAAAAGGGCATCAAATATTTCATGATCAGTTATACCGATCTCTTCGGCGGCCAGCGCGCCAAGCTGGTTCCTGCAGAAGCGATTGCCGATATGCAGAAGGATGGCGCGGGTTTTGCGGGCTTCGCCACCTGGTTCGATCTGACGCCCGCCCATCCCGATCTTTTCGCCGTGCCCGACGCTTCCTCGGTCATCCAGCTTCCGTGGAAAAAGGATGTCGCATGGGTGGCAGCCGATTGCGTGATGGAAGACCAGCCGGTGGAGCAGGCGCCGCGTGTGGTTCTGAAAAAACTCATCGCGGAAGCGGCGGGCGAGGGGCTCAGGGTCAAGACAGGCGTCGAGCCGGAATTTTTCCTGATTTCGCCCGACGGTGCGAAAATCTCCGACGAATACGACACGGCGGAAAAACCCTGCTACGACCAGCAGGCCGTCATGCGCCGTTACGATGTGATCGCCGAGATTTGCGATTACATGCTGGAGCTGGGCTGGAAGCCCTACCAGAATGACCATGAGGACGCGAACGGCCAGTTCGAGATGAACTGGGAATATGACGATGCGCTGCAGACCGCAGACAAACATTCCTTCTTCAAATTCATGGTCAAATCCGTCGCCGAAAAACACGGGCTGCGCGCCACCTTCATGCCGAAGCCGTTCAAGGGCCTGACCGGCAATGGCTGCCATGCCCATATTTCGGTCTGGGACCTCGACGGCAAGGTCAATGCCTTTGCCGACAGGGAAATGCCGTTCGGTCTGTCGGCCAAGGGCAAGACGTTTCTCGGCGGCATCATGAAACATGCGTCGGCTCTTGCGGCGGTCACCAATCCGACGGTCAATTCCTACAAGCGCATCAACGCGCCGCGCACCATTTCCGGCGCGACCTGGGCGCCGAATACGGTGACATGGACCGGCAATAACCGCACCCATATGGTGCGCGTGCCGGGCCCGGGGCGTTTCGAACTGCGCCTGCCGGATGGCGCCGTGAACCCCTATCTGCTGCAGGCCATCATCATCGCCGCCGGCCTTTCCGGTGTCCGCTCCAAGGCCGATCCCGGTCCGCACTACGATATCGACATGTATCGCGAGGGCCACAAGGTCACGGATGCACCGAAGCTGCCACTCAACCTTCTCGATGCGCTGCGCGAATATGAGAAGGATGCGGAATTGCAGCAGGCTCTCGGCACGGAATTCTCCAAGGCCTATCTGAAGCTCAAGCAGGGCGAGTGGAACAGCTATTGCTCGCAATTCACCGCCTGGGAGCATCAGACCACCCTCGACGTTTGAGTCCGGTTTTCCCCGCCGCCCTTGCGGCTTTTCCCCGCGCTGATCAAGAGCGCGGGGTTTTTCACTAAAGCGCGTTGCGTCCAATCTGGTTCATGCCCCGCGCTTTAGATCTTTGTTTTTAAGCATGTCTTGGTTCCAAAACCGCTGCACACTTTTGGGAGACATGCTTTATCGATGACAGAAAGAGTGCCAGATGACGAACTTCGTCCTGACCGTGACATGCAAATCCACCCGCGGCATCGTCGCCGCCCTTTCAGGCTTTCTCGCTGAGAAGGGGTGCAACATCGTCGACAGTTCGCAATTCGACGATCTCGGCACCGGCCGTTTTTTCATACGCGTGGGTTTCATTTCCGAGGAGGGTGCGACACGCGACGCGTTGATGGCCGGGCTTGCTCCGATCTCGGAAAAATTCGGCATGGAGGTGGCGCTGCACGATCAGGCAGAGCGGATGAAGGTTCTTTTGATGGTGTCGCGCTTCGGCCATTGCCTCAATGACCTGCTCTACCGCTGGCGCATCGGGGCGCTGCCGATCGACATTGTCGGTGTGGTTTCCAACCATTTCGACTACCAGAAGGTCGTCGTCAATCACGACATTCCGTTCCACTACATTCCGGTGACGAAAGAGAACAAACCGCAGGCCGAAGCCCGGATCATGGAGATCGTGGAAAGTGCGGGTACGGAACTCATCGTATTGGCACGTTACATGCAGGTGCTTTCCGACAGGATGTGTGAGGCGATGTCGGGCAGGATCATCAATATCCACCACTCCTTTCTGCCTTCCTTCAAGGGGGCCAACCCTTACAAGCAGGCCTATCAGCGCGGTGTGAAGCTGATCGGCGCGACGGCGCATTATGTGACCGCCGATCTGGATGAGGGACCGATCATCGAGCAGGATACCGTGCGCATCACCCATGCCCAGTCGGCCGAGGATTACGTGTCGCTCGGCCGCGACGTGGAGGCGCAGGTGCTGGCGCGTGCCATACACGCCCATATTCACCGGCGTGTATTCCTGAACGGCAGCCGAACCGTGGTGTTTCCCCCAGGTCCCGGCTCTTACGCTTCGGAAAGAATGGGATGAGCATTCTGCGTGAGCCGTGCTGATGTTGCCTTAAAGAGAGCACGGCGCTAAATAAGTTGGTACGCCATAATACAAAAGCCATTTCCCGCTCTTGTTCGTAACCGCGTTGCGACGAAACGGGAGGTGTCAAAAGAGGTGATACCATGACAGATGCTTCGCAAGGAACTGCCATTCGCGTTGAGCGCCCGACAAAGACGCTGAGGGAACTCGCTCTCGACAAGGTCCGTGACGCCATCGTGAACGGTTATTTCCGCCCGGGCGACCGTCTGGTCGAGCGCGATCTCTGCGCCCAGCTCGGCGTTTCCCGCACCATCGTTCGTGAGGTCCTGCGGCATCTGGAATCCGAGGGGCTTGTGGCGAATTTGCCGAACAAGGGCCCGATGGTCGCGATGCTCGATCTCGATGAGGCGAAGCAGATTTATGAAATTCGCGGTGCGCTGGAGGGAATGGCGGCGCGCCTTTGTGCGGAGCGCCGCGATCCTGCCATCGTGGAAGCGCTTGAAGCATCCCTCAGTCATATCCGCGAAAGCTATGTCGAAAAGGATATGCCGGGCGTTCTGGCGCATACCTCGTCTTTTTATCAGACGCTGTTCAGCAAGATCGACCGTCATGTCGCCTGGGGCGTCGTCAACCTGCTGACGGTGCGGATCAACCATCTTCGTTCGATGACGATCAAAACGAAAAGCCGCGATACCGAAGGTCCGGCGCAAATGGAAAAGATCGTCGAAGCCATCCGTCAGGGGGATGGAGACGCCGCTTACAAGGCGGCTCTGGACCATGTCGCGAGCGCAAGCGCGATTGCGGAAGCTGTCCTCATCGCCCAGAAGACCGGCAAAGAGTAACCTCTCCCGTCTCGTGTGCGGCGAAAATTTCCGACGCAGTATCTAGCCTGCGTCGGCACCTATTCCCGCAAGCGTGGTTTGCAGCATTTCCCGAACGGCAGCTACCAGATCGTTGAGCGGCTGGTCGTCACGGTAAAATGGCGCCGCCGTCCGGACACGCCGGTAGAGCGTATCGGTGCCGGGCGCACGGCCGGCTTCGTCTGGCTGCATGTCGTAGGCCTGCGCGGCGCTCATGATCTCGATTGCGAGAATGGTTTCCAGATTGCCGATAATCGAAAGCGTCTTGTCGGCGGCGGCGGTGGCATGTGTCAGTATATCCTCCTGCAAGGCGGAGGTGATGCCGCCATCGAGGCTGGCGGGGGCGGCGAGGCGGCGGTTTTCTGCGGCAAGCGCTGCGGCCGTGTACTGGATGATCATGAAACCGGAACAGACACCATCGCTTTCCGCCAGGAAGGGGGGCAGCCCGCTGACAAGCGGGTTGACGAGCCGGTCGATACGCCGCTCGGAAATCGCCGCAAGTTCGGCTGCGGCCGTCGCCAGCCCATCCATGGCAAGCCCGAGCGCCGCACCGACGGCATGGGCCTGGGAATGGACCTCGGGCGCTTGCGGCGTGCCGCCGACGACCGGGTTGTCCGTGACACTTGCGAGCTCGCGGTCTACGACGTCCGCGATCTGCGCGACGCTGTCGCGAACGGCGCCATGCACCTGCGGCACGGCGCGCAGGCTGAGCGGATCCTGCGTGCGCGATCCGGCCGACCGGGCAAGCAGCGGGCTTGCCGCCAGAAGCTGGCGCAGGTTTGCGCCGACGGTCTGGATGCCGGGTGAGCTGCGCAGTGCCAGCGGCCCTGCGGCGAAGGGATCGGCCTGCGCACCAAGGTTTTCATAGCTCATCGCCGCTGCCGCATCGGCCCAGTCAAGGAGCGACGTCGTGCGGGCGAGCGCGAGGCTGGCGAGGCCGGTGGCGCAAGGGGTGCCGTTGACGAGGCTCAGCCCCTCCTTCGCCTGCAGAACCATGGGTTCGAGGCCGAGCTTTTCGAGCCCCTGCCTGCCGCTGATGAGTTCGCCGCCGTGGCGGGCCTGGCCTTCGCCGATCAGCACCAGCCCTATCGCCGCGGCATGGGTGAGGTAACCCACCGAGCCCTTTGACGGAATGACGGGAAGAATATCGCCATTCAGCAGGGCGAGCAGTGCTTCGACCGTTTTGACCTGCACGCCGGAATAACCATGCGCGAAGTTGTTTATCTGGGCGGCCATGATGGCGCGCGTTTCTTCGCGCCCGAGCGGTTCTCCGACGCCGCAGGAGTGGCTGAGCAGGATGTTGCGGGAGAGGGCCTGCTGTTGCGGGATGTCGACGATGACATCGCAGAGCGCGCCGACACCCGTATTGATGCCGTAACCGCGCACCCGTTTTTGGACGAGTGCATCGACGATGGCGCGGGCTTCGGCAATGCGCCGCCACGCTTTATCCGACAGGGAAAGCGTGGCGCCCTTTGCAACAGCGGCGATCTCTTGCCAGGTGAGGGCACGATCGATGGTGATCGTATCAGCCATGCTGGCCTTCTCTCGCACCCGTACGGCGCTCCACGAAACGGGCGACATAGTCGTTTGCGGGGCTGTTGAGGATCTGGTCCGGCGTTCCCACCTGCACCAGCTTGCCGTCCTTCAGGATCGCGATCTGCGCGCCGATGCGGAGCGCCTCGTCGAGATCGTGGGTGATGAAAACAATGGTCTTGTGCAGGTTCTTTTCGAGCTGCAGCAACTGGTCCTGCATATCAGCGCGGATCAGCGGATCGAGCGCCGAAAAGGCCTCGTCCATCAGGATGACGTCGGTATCGGCGGCCAGCGCGCGGGCGAGGCCGACACGCTGCTTCATGCCGCCGGAAAGCTGGTGCGGAAACTTGTCCTCATAGCCAGAAAGGCCGACGGTCTCGATCCATTTCATGCCGATGGGCCGCGCATCGGCCTTGGTCAATCCGCGCACGCGTTGGCCATAAACGACGTTCTGCAACACGGTGCGGTGCGGCATCAGGCCGAAATTCTGGAACACCATGCTGACGCGCCGGTTGCGGAAGTCGCGCAGATCTTTCGGCTTCAGCGCGAGAACATTGTCGTCGCCGACGAGAATCTCGCCGCTTGTCGGTTCGATAAGGCGGTTGATGTGGCGCACCAGCGTCGACTTGCCGGAACCGGAGAGGCCCATGATCACGAAAATGCGGCCGCCCGCTATATCGAGGCTGACATTGTCGAGCCCGACGCTGCATCCCGTCTTTGCCAGGATGTCGCTCTTTTCCGCGCCCTGCTGCGCCATGGCGAGCGCAGCCTTCCAGTTGCTGCCGAAGATCTTGGACACGTTGCGGATATGGATATCAGTCATTGCCCATTTCCTTCCGGCTGGATCGGCCAAAACCCTGGGTGATACGATCGAGCACGATTGCGAGAATAACGATGCCGAGGCCCGCTTCGAGGCCCTTGCCGACATCGAGCGTCTGGATGCCGTTGAGTACTTGCTCGCCAAGGCCGCGCGCGCCGATCATCGAGGCGACGACGACCATGGAGAGCGCCATCATGATCGTCTGGTTGAGGCCGGCCATGATCGTGGGCGTGGCGAGCGGCAATTCGACGCCGAAGAGGATTTGTCGCGGGCTGCCGCCAAAGGCGGTTGCCGCCTCCACCACTTCCCGGTCCACCTGCCGGATGCCGAGATCGGTCAGGCGGATCAGCGGCGGGACGGCATAAACGATGGTGGCAAGCACGGCCGGGACCTTGCCGAGGCCGAAAAGCATGATGGCGGGAATGAGATAGACGAAGCTCGGCATGGTCTGCATGACGTCGAGCACCGGCAGGGTGATGCGCCTTGCCCACTCGCTTTTGGCAAGCAGGATGCCCATGGGCACGCCGATGACGATGGAGATGAGGCTGGCGATCAGCATCAGCGCCAGCGTCTGCATCGTCAGGTCCCAGAGACCGAGCGCGCCGACGATGAAAAGCATCACAGCCACCATGATGACGAGCGAAATCTTCTTCGCCGCGAACCAGGCGAGCACCAGGAAGACCAGAAAAATGACCCACCAGGGCAGACCGCGCAGCACCCATTCCACGAAGAGGATCGCCTGCAGGATCGTCTGCGAGATCGCCTTGAAAACGGAGCCGTAATTCACCACCAGCGAACGCACGATCTCGTTGATCGGGCCTCGGATGGAAATATGGAAAACTTCAGGAAACATTGGTGTCGTCCTCGCGCCTGCCGACCCCATGTCCGGAAGCCGGCCCCTGTCCTGACGGGAAAATGCGCGCCGGAAGCCCGGCGCGCCTGCGATGTTTACTTGACGGCGGCTTCGATACGCGCCTTGGCCTCCGCAGAAACCCAACTGCCCCAGATATCGGCCTTGGTCTGAAGGAAGGTTTTGGCAGCGGCTGTCGCGTCGACCTGCTTGTCGGTCATGTAGGCAAGGCTGGAGTTGATCTCTTCCAGCGGGAACGTCGCCTTTTCAAGGATCGCGATGATGTCAGGCGCTTCCTTCGCAAAGGTGCTGTTCACGCCATAGGCCACCTCGACGGAGGGGAAGGCGCAACCGGCGTCGCGCTTTCCATCGGCGCTTGTCAGTTCCTTCCAGCAGGCGTCGCTATAGGCCGGCTCCTGCAGCTGGACCAGCTTGTATTTGCCCATGATTGCCGTCGGGCTCCAGTAATAGAACAGCATCGGCTCGCCCTGGAGATAGGCGGCGGCAATTGCGGCGTCGAGAGCGGTGCCTGTGCCGGGGCGGAAGTTCACATAGTTTGCTTCCAGCTTGTAGGCTTGCAGCTTGGCGGTATTGACGCCCTCGCAGGTCCAGCCCGAGGGGCAATTGAGGAAGCGGCCCTTGGTGGGCTCTTCCGGATCCTTGAACAGTTCGACGATCTTCGGGTCGGAAAGCTGTTCGACGCTCTTCAGGTCCGGCGCCTTGGCTTCGATGCCTTTTGCCGGGTCGCCCTTGACCAGGTATTCCGGCACGAACCAGCCTTCGGCGGCGCCGACGAAGGTCTTGCCGACCGATGTTACCTGACCGGCTTCCGCGGCCTTGTTCCAGACGTCGGAGCGGCCGATCCATTCTTCAGCGAAGATCTGCACGTCGTTATTGGCGGTCGCCTGTTCCAGCGTCACGGAGTTGCCGGGAATGGAATCGACCTTGCAATCATAGCCCTTGGAGAGGATTTCCTTCATGACTTCGGTGATGAAGGCACCGCTTTCCCAGTCGATGCCGGCGAAGGTGATGGTCTTTCCAGCGGCGCAATAGCCTTCCGCTCTCGCGGACCCGGCATAGGCTCCCATGATGAGCGCGGTGGTGGCCAGCGCGATTTTCAGCTTTGAATTCAGCATTGCATTCCCCTTTTGGTTTGATGATTGGCAAGTTGCTGGCATGCGTTTTGTGGCTTCAGCCGGGCGTGCCCCGGGCAGATGTCTAACCCTGAGCCCAACGGTCATTGATGCATTTCATGTCCCGTCGAAATCCGCGGTCGGGCGCTCGTCGAATCAATATGGAATTCGATGTTCACCCTGGAGCGGCGTGTCGGAAGTTCACTATACAACTTTGAGAAATTCATATGCTTCACGCGCATTGGCCATTCCGAGTCGAAGGCGTATGCGGTTGGCGGGTTCTTGCAACGGCGGTCTTTCAGCGCATATTGCGCGACCGAACCGTCGAGCATAGTTTCGGCACCGGTATGGCAGTTCCTGCCGTTGCGCTGGGCGGGCATTCGAATATCGCCCCGACTATCGGCGGGAGACTTGCGGCCGCTGGAGATCGAGTCTTCGCTTGCCATTGTTTTCCCCTCGAGTTGTATATGTAACTTCACACATTTGCGAAAGACAAGCAAGATAGGATGTGATAATTTTGTGCTTGCGCGGATTCTGGCTGCGTTTTGTGCAGTCGCCCGATTTTTAGGAGTTTCAATGCTGCCCGTCACCGAAAACGAGTTTCCTGTCTCGGGCGATCGCTCCTCCCTGCCGCTGTATGAGCGGGTGAAAGAACAGATCAAGGAAAAGATCGCCAGCGGTGAGTGGTTGACCAACCACAGGATACCCTCCGAAAACGAGATCGTCGACATGCTGGGTATCAGTCGCATGACGGCAAACCGCGCCCTGCGGGAGCTGGCAACCGAGGGGGTGATCGTTCGCGTGCAGGGGCGCGGGTCTTTTGTCGCCCCGAAAAAGCGAAGCGCCGGCATGATGGGCGTGCGCAACATCGCCGACGAGATCAAGGAGCGCGGTTCGACGCATCGGCCGAGCCTGATCCTCGCCCAGACGGAAGTTTGTGGTCCCGATCTCGCAACCGCGCTGGAGATCGCCGTGGGGGCGAAGGTTTTTCACTCCATCATCGTGCACCACGAAGACGATGTACCGATCCAGCTCGAAGATCGCTTCGTCAATGCGGAGATCGCTCCGGATTATCTGATGCAGGATTTCAATACGCTTACCCCGAATGCTTATCTCACGGCGGCGGCACCGATTTCGCGGACCGAGCAATTCATCGAGGCCGCATTGCCCCAGCCCTGGGAATGCAAATTGATGGCCATCAGCCGAAACGAGCCCTGCCTTCTCGTGCGCCGCAGAACCTGGTCATCCAGCCGCGCCGTTACATCCGTACGGCTGCTCTATCCGGGTTCCCGATATCGGCTTGAAAGTCAGGAATAGAGGCGGCCAGCCTCCGCTGCCCTGATCTTCCGGAACATTATCGCAGTATAAGGCGGCCACTTGCGCATCCAGCCCGGCTGATGACGCCCCGGTCAAATCTGCCCCATTTTCCCGCCTCCAATCGTTGCTTGCCAAGTGCAATCGGTTGCCCACAGCGCTCGACTTGTCGGCGACGACAATCCCCCAGAATTCCACTGCTCGCCCTTGCGGGATTACGGTACTTGACAGTCATATATTATGGCATACCATAAGCCATCATATTTACGGAGAGAGCGCTGATGTCCATCCAGATCCGCAAGACCCTGCTGCAGGTCGAAACGACGTTGATTGAGGGGGGCAAGGCTGCCGCGGCGCCGTTGAAGCTGTTCGCCGCCATTGCGGTCGTTAAGAATCCGTGGGCGGGCAAAGGCTTCGTCGCCGATCTGAAGCCGGAAATTCACGTAGGCGCGCCGGTGCTTGGCGAATTGCTGACGAAGATGATCCTTGACGCTGTCGGTTCCGGCGAGGCGGTGGAGGCCTATGGCAAGGCGGCCGTCGTGGGGCTGGATGGGGAGATCGAACATGCTTCCGCGCTCATCCATACGCTACGCTTCGGCAATCACTATCGTCAGGCGGTCGGCGCCAAATCCTATCTCGCCTTCTGCAACACGCGCGGCCCCGGCAATGCGCCGATCATGATCCCGCTGATGGACAAGAATGATGAAGGTCGCCGTTCGCATTATCTGACGATCCATACGGCCATTCCCGATGCTCCGGCCGCCGACGAGATCGTGGTCGCGCTCGGTGCTTCCGTTGGCGGCCGGCCGCATCACCGCATCGGCGACCGTTATCAGGATTTGAAGGATCTCGGCCAGGATGTCGCCAATCCGGCCGGCGTTTGAGGCGGACGCCAATGCAAAAGGTCGCCGACACGTCACGGGTCAATGGTGCAAAGGCAGGCGCCGCCACGCTCCCCCGGAAAACGACCGGAGGCGGGGCCGCCTATTTCGAAGCCGGCGCGGGCGAGGCCCTGATCCTCATCCACGGGGTCGGAATGCGGCTCGAAGCCTGGACGCCGCAGATCGAGGTGTTTTCTAGGACGCATCGCGTCATCGCTGTCGACATGCCGGGCCATGGCGGTAGCGAACGCCTCGCGGCTGGCAGTACTCTTGAGGATTTCGTCGGCTGGTTCGGCCGGTTCCTTGAGGATATGCGGATAGACCGCGCCAATGTCGCCGGACACTCGATGGGTGCGCTGATTTCCGGCGGTGCAGCCGCGACCCTTGGAGATCGCATCATACGCGCCGGATACCTGAACGGTGTTTATCGCCGCGACCCCGTTGCGAAGGCGGCGGTGCTTGCGCGCGCGGCGGCGATCCGCACCACGGGCGTGGACAAGGAAGGCCCCTTGCTGCGCTGGTTTGGCGATGATCTGAAAAGCCGGCACGCCCGGGAATTGACGCGAGGCTGGCTGGAAATGGTCGATCCCGAAGGTTACGCGGTCGCCTATACCGCCTTTGCGGGCGGGGACGAGACATATGCCGACCGCTGGCCTTCGGTCACCTGCCCGGCGCTTTTTCTGACCGGTTCGGACGATCCGAACTCCACGCCCCTGATGGCGGAACAGATGGCGGCGATCACGCCGCGCGGTTATGCCCGTATCGTCGAGGCGCACCGGCATATGGTCAATCTGACCGCACCCGAAACCGTCAATGCACTGATGGCCGAATGGCTGGCTTTAGAGGAGGAGCCGCAATGACCGTTGCAACCCTTGACCCGCGCGCCCTGCGCGACGCATTCGGCGCCTTCGTGACGGGGGTGACGATCGTTACCACCCGCGACGAAGCCGGAAAGCCGGTGGGTTTCACCGCAAATTCCTTCACCTCCGTCTCGCTCGATCCGCCACTGCTGCTGATCTGCCTTGCCCGCACCTCGCGCAATTTCGCGACGATGACGGGTGCGAAAAATTTCGCCGTCAATATTCTGTCGGAAGGCCAGAAGGACCTGTCCAATACGTTCGCCCGGCCGGTGGAAGATCGTTTTGCCGCCGCCATCTGGTCGGATGCGCCGGCAGGCTCACCGGTCTTTGCCGATGTTGCAGCCTGGTTCGAATGTTCGATGCAGGAGGTTATCGAGGCCGGAGACCACGTCATTCTGCTCGGTCGTATCGAGGCTTTCGAGAATAGCGGCCTGAACGGTCTCGGTTATGCGCGGGGCGGTTACTTCACACCGATGCTGGCCGCGAAGGCGCTTTCGGCTGCGGCAGAGGGTGAAATCGCTGTCGGCGCGGTTCTTGAGCGTCGTGGTGAGATTTACCTCGTCGGGGAGGATGTGCTGTCGCTGCCCGGCTGCGTCGTGGCGGGCGGTGATCCGGTGGCGGCGCTGACGGCGCGGCTTGAAGAGCTCACCGGGCTGCCAGTCAGGACGGGCTTTCTTTACTCGGTTTATGAAAACAAGACGGATGGGCGTCAGCACATCGTCTACCACGCGCTGGCAGATGGGGACGACGCACCGCGCCAGGGCCGTTTTCTGTTGCCCGGCGCGCTGGCTTCGGCAAAGTTCGACTCCGGCGCGACGGCGGACATTGTCAACCGGTTCGCGCTGGAAAGTTCAATCGGCAATTTCGGTGTCTATGTCGGTAACGAGACTGCCGGCAGGGTCCATCCCATCTCGATGAAGGCGGCAAACCTATGAAATTCTCCCTCTTCGTCCATATGGAACGGCTGGACGCCTCGCAGGATCACAAGACGCTCTACGAGGAGTTCGTGAAGCTTTGCGAAATCGCCGATCGCGGCGGCATGCATGCCATCTGGACCGGTGAACATCACGGCATGGATTTCACCATTGCCCCGAACCCCTTCGTGACGATCGCCGATCTGGCGCGGCGCACCAGGACGGCGCGTCTTGGCACGGGAACGGTGATCGCACCCTTCTGGCATCCGATCAAACTTGCCGGCGAAGCGGCGATGACGGACATCATCTGCGACGGCCGTCTGGATATCGGTATTGCCCGCGGCGCGTACTCGTTTGAATATGAGCGGCTGCTTCCGGGCCTCGATGCCTGGGGTGCCGGCCAGCGCATGCGCGAACTCATCCCGGCCGTCAAAGGCGTGTGGGCAGGCGACTATGCCCATGACGGCGAATTCTACAAGTTCCCCGCCACCACTTCCGCTCCCAAGCCGCTGCAGCAACCCTTCCCCCCGATCTGGGTGGCGGCGCGCGATCCGAATTCCCATGAATTCGCCGTCGCCAATGATTGCAACGTGCAGGTGACGCCGCTGTGGCAGGGCGATGACGAGGTGGAAACCCTGATGGGCCGCTTCAACGATGCCTGCGCCAAGAACCCGGAAAAACAGCGGCCGAAGATCATGTTGCTTCGCCACACCTATGTCGGTTCCGATGAAGCCGATATCGCCCAGGCGGCGCATGAGATGAGCGTCTATTACAATTATTTCTTCGCCTGGTTCAAAAACGAAAAACCGATCCATCAGGGTCTGATCGAGCGTATTGCGCCCGAAGACATCGCCACCAACGCGATGCTTTCCACCGATGTCATGCGAAAGAACAATGTCGTCGGCAATGCCGATGAGGTGATTAGCCGGCTTAAGGCCTATGAGGCCATGGGCTATGACGAATATTCCTTCTGGATCGATACGGGCATGAGCTTCGAGCGCAAGAAGGCCTCGCTGGAGCGCTTCCTTTCCGATGTCATGCCGGCTTTCGGGGAGTAACGCGATGCGCAGTTTCCAGTGCTATATCGACGGACGTTTCGAAAATGGCGAGGCGCGTTTTGCAAGTCTCGATCCCGCAAGCGGCACTGCATGGGCCGAAATGCCGGAAAGCCGCGAGGCGGATGTCGGCCGTGCGGTCGAGGCCGCGCATCGGGCGCTTTACGGAGATGCAGGCTGGCCGAAACTGACGGCGACACAGCGTGGCAAGCTGCTTTACAGGCTTGCCGATCTGGTCACTGAGAATGCGAAGACGCTCGCCGAACTCGAAACCCGCGATACCGGCAAGATCATCCGGGAAACCTCCGCGCAGATTGCCTATGTCGCGGATTATTATCGGTATTATGCGGGTCTGGCCGACAAGATCGAGGGCGCCTATCTGCCGATCGACAAGCCGGATATGGATGTCTGGCTGCGGCGCGAACCCGTGGGCGTCGTGGCGGCCATCGTGCCGTGGAACAGCCAGCTGTTTCTCGCCGCCGTCAAGGTCGGCCCGGCACTCGCGGCCGGCTGCACCATTGTCGTCAAGGCCTCGGAAGATGGGCCGGCACCCCTTCTGGAATTTGCCCGGCTGGTGCATGAGGCCGGTTTTCCCGCCGGTGTCGTCAATATCGTCTCGGGCTTCGGCGCATCCTGCGGCACGGCGCTCACCACCCATCCGAAGGTGGCTCATATCGCCTTTACCGGCGGTCCGGAAACGGCGCGTCATATCGTGCGCAATTCGGCTGAAAACCTCGCTTCCACCTCGCTGGAACTCGGCGGCAAATCGCCGATCCTCGTTTTTGCCGACGCCGATCTCGAAAGTGCCGCCAATGCGCAGGTGGCGGGAATTTTCGCCGCGACCGGCCAGAGCTGCGTCGCCGGCTCGCGGCTGATCGTCGAAAGAAGCGTCAAGGATCGGTTCCTCGATATTCTGAAGGCGAAAGCTGAGGCGATCCGCATCGGCTCGCCGCTGGATATGGCGACGGAAGTAGGCCCGCTGGCGACGGAGCGTCAAAGAAAGCATATCGTTTCTCTGGTTTCCGCCTCCGTGGACGCGGGCGCCAAGGTTGTCACAGGCGGTGCGCCTCTAGACGGCGACGGCTATTTCTATCGGCCAACCATTCTCGATTGCGACGGCATTCGTTCGCCATCGATGGAGAAAGAGTTCTTCGGTCCCGTCCTCTCGGTCGTTTCCTTTGAAACCGAAGCGGAAGCCATCGCGCTGGCCAATGACACGGTCTATGGGCTTGCCTCCGGTGTCTTCACGCAGAATCTGACCCGCGCCCACCGTCTGATGAAGGCGATCCGGGCCGGCATCGTCTGGGTGAATACCTATCGTGCGGTCTCGCCGATTGCGCCTTTTGGCGGATTCGGCCTGTCGGGCGACGGTCGCGAAGGCGGGCTTGCGGCGGCGCTCGATTACACGCGCACCAAGACCATATGGTTGCGCACCTCCGATGATCCGATCCCCGATCCCTTCGTGATGCGGTGAGCCCATGTTTTACGAAATCCGCACCTACCGGCTGAAGAACGGCGCCATCCCCGCCTACCTCAAGGTGGTCGAGGAAGAGGGTATCGAAATCCAGAAGAGCCATCTCGGCGAACTGGTGGGTTACTTCTTTTCCGAGATCGGCCCGATCAATGAGATCGTCCATATCTGGGCCTTTTCGAGCCTGGATGACCGCGAGGAACGGCGCGCACGGCTGATGGCCGATCCGCGCTGGTTGTCCTTCCTTCCGAAAATCCGCGACCTCATCGAAGTCGCCGAAAACAAGATCATGAAACCGGCGCGGTTTTCACCGCTCGGGTGAAATGCGCCGTTCGCGACGTGCATACCAACAAGAAGCTCTAAAACGGAGTAAGGGAACATGAAATTGAAACTGGTATTGACGACATGCGCCGCTCTTTTTGCCCTTGGTGCATCCGCCGAGGCGAATGATCTGGTTTTCTCCAGCTGGGGAGGAACCACACAGGACGCCCAGAAGGCGGCCTGGGCTGAAAAATTTATGGTATCGACCGGCATTAACGTGGTGCAGGACGGTCCGACGGACTACGGCAAATTGAAAGCCATGGTCGAGGCGAACGGCGTGACCTGGGATGTGGTCGATGTCGAGGGCGATTATGCCGCGCAGGCCGGCCCGAAAGGCCTGTTGGAGAAGCTCGATTTTGCCGTCATCGACAAGACCAAGCTCGATCCGCGCTTCGTGACGGACTACTCCGTCGGCAGTTTTTATTATTCCTTCGTCATCGGCTGCAATGTCGATGCCGTGGCCGCCTGCCCGAAGAGCTGGGCGGATCTGTTCGACACCGCGAAATTTCCCGGTAAACGAACCTTCTACAAATGGTCGGCACCGGGCGTGATCGAAGCCGCCCTTCTGGCCGATGGCGTGGCCGCCGACAAGCTTTATCCGCTCGATCTCGACCGCGCTTTCAAGAAGCTCGATACGATCAAATCCGATATCATCTGGTGGTCCGGCGGTGCGCAGTCGCAGCAATTGATTGCATCTGCGGAAGCGCCCTTCGGCAGCGTCTGGAACGGCCGCATGACGGCGCTTGAAAAAAGCGGCGTGAAGGTGGAAACCTCCTGGGAGCAGAACATCACCGCAGCGGATTCCCTCGTCGTTCCCAAGGGAACGAAGAACAGGGATGCGGCGATGAAGTTCATCGCGCTCGCCACCTCTGCGCAGGCGCAAGCGGATATGGCGACCGCGACGGGTTATGCGCCGGTCAATATCGAATCCGCCAAGCTGATGGATCCGGAAACCGCCAAGACCCTGCCGGACCAGCAGACGGCAAGCCAGGTCAACGCCGATATGAACTACTGGGCGCAGCATCGCGACGAGATCGGCGAGCGCTGGTACGCCTGGCAGGCGAAGTAAGATAACGGCGCGGGCCGCGACAGGCGCCCGCGCGATTTTCCACGTCCGGGAGGTTTGGGCATGGTCTCGCTTACCGATGAAACAGTCAGCCAGAAAGAAAAGGTGCGGATGCCTTTCCGGCCCGGCAACTTTACGGCTACCCTGCCGGCGCTTGTCCTGCTTGTCCTGTTCTTCGTCATTCCGGTTCTGATCCTGCTGTCGCGCAGCGTCACCGAACCCGTCCTCGGATTCGGCAACTATGCCGCCCTGCTGGGAAGCTCCACCTATCTGAAGATTTTTTTCAATACCTTCGCGGTGTCGGCGCTGGTAACGGTCGTGTCGCTGGCGATCGGCTTTCCCGTCGCCTGGGCGCTCGCCATCATGCCGGCGCGGCTCGCTTCCATCGTCTTTGCCATATTGCTCCTGTCGATGTGGACCAATCTTCTGGCGCGCACCTATGCGTGGATGGTGCTGTTGCAGCGCACGGGCGTGGTGAACAAGACGCTGATGGGGCTCGGCATCATCGATCAGCCTCTGGCGCTGGTCAACAATCTTACCGGGGTTACGATAGGCATGACCTATATCATGCTGCCCTTCATCATCATTCCGCTCTATGGCGTTATCCGCAAGATCGATCCGGCCATTCTTCAGGCGGCGGCCTTGTGCGGGGCGACACGCTTTCAGGCGCTGACCCGCATCCTCATTCCGCTGGCAGCGCCCGGCATGATTTCCGGCGCGCTGATGGTCTTCGTCATGTCGCTTGGGTATTTCGTCACCCCGGCGCTCCTCGGCGGTACGGCAAACATGATGCTGGCCGAACTCATTGCGCAATTCGTGCAGTCGCTGGTCAACTGGGGCATGGGCGGGGCGGCCGCACTGGTGCTTCTGGTGGTGACGCTGACGCTTTACGCCATCCAGCTCAAATTTTTCGGTGCGGCCGGGGCAGGGGGGCGCTGACATGCTTTTGAACTATAACAGCCTCGGCCTCTGGAAATGGCTGCTCCTCCTGATCACGGTGCTGACGACGGCATTTCTCGTTCTGCCCATCGTTTTCATCGCAGCGCTGTCCTTCGGCTCGTCGCAATGGCTGATCTTTCCGCCGCCCGGCTGGACATTGAAATGGTATGCGGATTTCTTCGCCGATCCGCGATGGCTGGAGGCCGCCTGGACCAGCCTGCGCATCGCCCTCATGGTCACGGTGCTGTCCGTGCTGATCGGTCTTGTCGCCTCCTTCGGGCTGGTGCGCGGCCGTTTCATCGGGCGTAACACGCTTCGCGCGCTGTTCATGACGCCGATGATCCTGCCTGTCGTGGTGCTGGCGGTGGCGCTTTATGCCTTTTTCCTGAAACTTGGCCTTGCCGGCACGACCGCCGGTTTCGTTATCGCCCATCTCGTCGTGGCGCTGCCCTTTTCCATTCTGGCGTTGACCGGCGCGCTCGAGGGTTTCGACAAATCGATTGAGGATGCGGCGGTGCTGTGCGGCGCAAGCCCGTTGCAGGCGAAAATCCGCATCACGCTTCCCGCCATCAGCCACGGCCTGTTTTCGGCGGCGATCTTCTCCTTCCTTACCTCCTGGGATGAGGTAGTGCTGGCGATCTTCATGGCAAGCCCGACATTGCAGACGCTGCCGGTGAAGATTTGGGCAACGCTGCGTCAGGATCTGACGCCGGTGATTGCGGCCGCCTCCACGCTTCTCATCGCGGTGACCATCATTCTCATGCTGCTTGTCGCGGCTGTGCGAAAAGGACTGAAAACATGACTAAACCGCTCCTGCAGATTCGCGGCATCCGCAAGCAATACGGACCGGTCGTCGCCGTTCAGGACGTCAATCTCGACGTGCAGCCGGGCGAGTTCATGACATTTCTCGGGCCGTCCGGTTCGGGGAAGAGCACGACGCTTTATATCCTTGCCGGTTTCGAGCAGCCGACATCGGGCGATATTTTGCTGAACGGCGAAAGCCTGCTGTCGACGCCGTCGCACAAGCGCAATATCGGCATGGTCTTCCAGCGCTACACCCTGTTTCCGCATCTGTCGGTGGGCGAGAACATCGCCTTTCCGTTGAAGGTCCGCCGCAAGAGCAGGGCGGAAATCGATGCGAAGGTGAAGGAAATGCTGCGGCTTGTCCGTCTCGAAGGTTTCGAAGACAGAAAACCGGCGCAGATGTCAGGCGGCCAGCAGCAACGCGTGGCGTTGGCGAGGGCGCTTGCCTACGACCCGCCCGTGCTGCTGATGGATGAGCCGCTGTCGGCGCTCGACAAGAAGCTGCGCGAAGAAATCCAGTTCGAAATCCGCCGTATTCACCAGCAGACGGAAGTGACGATCCTCTATGTCACCCACGATCAGGAAGAGGCCTTGCGTCTTTCCGATCGGATCGCCGTGTTTTCCAAGGGGGTTATCGACCAGATCGGCACGGGACCGGAGCTTTACACTCACCCGGCGACCCGTTTCGTGGCTGAATTCATCGGGGACAGCGACTTCATCGCCTGCGATCTCCTCGCCGCCTCGGGAGGCAGGGCGACGGTGTCGCTCGGTCGGGATATCGTTTTCGATCACGTTCCGGTGCATGGCGAAGCCGCGCCGGGAAAGAAAGCGGCGCTGATGCTGCGCCCGGAGCGGCTGCAACTCAGCCGTAACCGGCCGGTCGCCGCCGCCGGCTTCCAGGCCACGGTCAGCGACATCACTTTCCTCGGCAACAATGTCCATGTGGTGGCCCATACTGGCTCGGGTGAGCCGCTTGCGGTTCGCCTGCCTTTCGGCCATGAGGCGATTTCTGGCCTCAGCCGTGGCGACCTCGTGCATCTCGCCTTCGATCCGGCCTCGGCGCAGGTCTTCTGTTGAGGGGTGGGCCATGAATCTGAATGATCCCACACTCCTCTGCGAGAACGTGCCGGTGGCTGGCCGCTGGATCGATTGCGATGGCCGTGAAACGGCGGCAATCCGCAATCCCGCGACCGGTGAGATCGTCGGGCGGGTTCCAGAACTCGGTGCGAAGGAAACGAGAGAAGCAATCGCTTCCGCCGTGATCGCCCAGAAGGAATGGGCCCGCCGCACAGCCGGCGAGCGTGCGAATATCCTGAAGGAATGGTTCCGGCTCGTCATGGAAAACCGTGACGATCTCGGCATGATATTGACGTTGGAACAGGGCAAGCCGCTGGCGGAAGCAAAGGGTGAGGTCGCCTATGGCGCAAGCTTCATCGAATGGTTTGCAGAAGAGGCGCGGCGGATCAATGGCGAGACAGTGCCCGGCCACCAGCCGGATAAACGCATTCTGGTTCTTCGCCAGCCCGTGGGTGTGGTTGCGGCCATCACGCCATGGAATTTCCCCAATGCCATGATCACCCGCAAGGCCGGCCCGGCGCTGGCCGCCGGCTGTGCGGTGGTGCTGAAACCGGCGCCGCAAACGCCGTTTTCTGCCATCGCCCTTGCGATCCTTGCCGAGCGCGCCGGCCTGCCGCTTGCGCTTTTCAGCATTTTGACAGGGCCAGCCGCCGAGATAGGCGCAGAAATGACGGCAAGCCCGGATATCCGCCTTCTGACCTTTACCGGCTCAACGCGCACAGGCGAACATCTTTACCGGCAATGTGCGCCGACGATCAAGAAACTGGGGCTGGAACTCGGCGGCAATGCGCCCTTCATCGTCTTCGATGACGCCGATCTCGATGCCGCTGTTGAGGGCGCGATCCTCGCCAAATTCCGCAACAATGGTCAGACCTGCGTTTGCGCCAACCGTCTTTATGTGCAGAGCGGCGTCTATGATGCTTTCGCTGAAAAATTCGCTCGAGCCGTCGTTCGGTTGAAGGTTGGCAACGGGTTGGAGGGGGCAAGCATTCTCGGGCCTCTCATCGACGCAAACGCCGTTGCCAAAGTGGAGGCCCATATTGTCGATGCGCTTTCGAAAGGCGCGGAAGTCACCACCGGCGGCAGAAGACATGCGCTGGGCGGCAACTTCTTCGAGCCGACGATCCTGCGTAATGTCGATGCCGGCATGCAAGTGGCGCATGAGGAAACCTTCGGGCCTCTCGCCCCGCTCTTCCGCTTCGAGGATGAGGCCGATGTGATCGCGCAGGCGAACAATACCGATTTCGGTCTCGCATCTTATTTTTATGCGCGCGATCTGTCGCGGGTCTTCCGGGTCGCCGAGGCGCTCGAATATGGCATGGTCGGCGTCAATACGGGGGCTATTTCCACCGCCGAGGCGCCTTTCGGTGGTGTCAAGATGTCGGGTCTCGGCCGGGAAGGGTCACGTCACGGCATCGAGGAATATACCGAGCTCAAATATGTCTGCATCGGTGGCGTCGGCTGAGGCCGGGCCGCGAAGAATGATGCCTACGCCAGCAGCCCACGCATGATCAGCTCGAGATGAATTTTCAGGACGGCCTGTCTGTCCAGAATGCGCCGGTCGTTGAAAATCAGCCGAAACACCAATGTTCCGACCATGGGCGACATCACCACTTTGGCGAGTTCGGGAGGGTTGGCCCTGAACCTTTTTTTCGCGACGCCTTCCTCGAGGACCGCATCGATGCGTGCAAAGACCGGCGCCATCATCGTGTCATGGTGCTGGTCGATGAGATCCGGGAATTTTGCGCCTTCCGCGACGATTAGGCGAAACAGTTCCCGCATTTTTCTGTTGTCGACGAGTGAGTCGAACAGGAATTCGAGCAGCAGACGAAGCTGCTCGACGGGATCGTCTGACTTGTGCGTATAGGCCCTGAACGCCTCCCGGAACGGCATGGAGGCGCGTTTTACCATGGCCTCGAAGAGCGCCTCCTTGGTTTCGAAATAGACGTAGACCGTTCCTTTCGTCACTCCCACCCGTTCCGCGATGTCTTCCACCCGCGTCGCGGTAAATCCCCTTTTGGTGAATTCCTCGAATGCTGCATCGAGAATTTGCAACGGACGTTGTATCTTCTGTTCAGCACGTGTCAGTTTTGCTTTCGCCATGGCCCCGGGTTCCTTCTTTATTTTCGACGCGTGCCCTTCTGTCCGTCGCGATTGGCGGAAATGAGAGATGGGTTTGCCTATAGCACCGGCGCAAAAACCGGAACGATTTTTGTGAAGGCGCGCGCATGCTTCACTATGCCGGAACATTGCCGATGCGCCCGCAGGTAGGTGCCGGACGACGAGGGAATGATCATTCGGGAACCCGTGCCGACACTCCGGACAGCTCCCCGATCAGCGGCGTAAGAATTTCATTGACTATTCAGTCAGTCAAATATTATAGGATGAGGCGAAGATCAAGAGGTCACCATGAGAACCATTCTTATCGCGGCGGCGCTTGGCGGTGTTTTCGCCCTGTCGTCCTGCAGCAATGAAGAGCCGCCCGCCGAAAAGCCGCTCCGCACCGTCGATGTGGTCGCGGCTGAGAAAAAGCCCGTTGATCGCGGTAGCGTCATCACGGGCGAAGTAAAGGCGCGGGTCCAGACGGATCTGTCCTTCCGGGTCAGCGGCAAAATCACCGAGCGGCTGGTGGATGTGGGCGCACGGGTGAAGACCGGGCAATTGCTTGCGCGCATGGATCCCGAAGAGCAGAAGGCCGATCTCGATGTCGCCCTGGCCAACCTGCAATCAGCGGAAGCGCAGCAGACGCAGGCGCAATTGACGTTCGACCGTCAGCAAAGCCTTTTCAAGACGCAGGTGACCTCGCGTTCGGCGGTCGACAAGGCCCAGGAAACCCTTCTCACGACGCAGGGCGCAGTAAGATCGGCGCAGGCGCAGCTCGATACGGCGCGGGATGCCCTCTCCTATACCGAACTCAGGGCGGATGCGGATGGCGTTATCACGGCCCGCAATGTGGAGGTTGGCCAGGTGGCGCAGGCCGCTCAGCTCGTCTTCACGCTGGCCCATGACGGGCCGCGCGATGCGGTTTTCGATGTTTATGAATCCCTGTTCCTCGAGCGCGATATCGACAATCTCGTCAATGTCAGCCTCCTGTCGGACCCCGCCCGCAGCGTTGCGGCGCCGGTGCGGGAGATTTCTCCGACGATCGACCCGGACAATGGAACGATCAGGGTCAAGGTGGGTCTTAACGGCGATATGACCATGCCGCTCGGCGCGCCCGTATCCGGCCATTTCCGCTTCAAACAGGTCGATGCGATTGAACTTCCGTGGTCGGCGATGACGTCGCAGGACGGCTTACCCGCCGTCTGGGTGGTCGATCCGCAATCCTCGGAAATCGCCATGCGGCGTGTTGAGGTCGCCGATTACGAGACCGGTCAATTCGTCATCACGCAGGGGCTTAATCCCGGCGATCTCGTCGTCACCGTCGGCACCAAATTTCTCCGCGCCGGTGAAAAGGTCGCCTATGAAAAGGGGCAGGCACAATAATGTCCAGTATATACAAAAGCTTGTTTTTTGTGGCTGTGGCGATTGCGGTTTCCTCCTGCGAGGACAAGCAGGAAGCCGCCGCCGAGGCGCCGCGCCCGGTGCTTTCCGTCGTCGTGGAAGAGAAGCCGGCCGATGCCCTGCGTCTGACCGGCACTGTGGAATCGCGCATTCAGACCGATCTCGGCTTTCGCGTGCTCGGGCGCATTATCGCCCGCAATGTCGATGTCGCCGATCTGGTGAAGAAGGGCGACGTGGTTGCGTCAATCGATCCGCTCGCGCTCGAGCTTGCGGTGAAGAGCGCGCAATCCGACCTCTCCAATGCGGAAGCGCAGCTGGCCAATGCAGTGACGACCGAGCAGCGCCAGCGCGTGCTGGCGGAAGCCCGCAGCGGCACGGAAGCGGCACTGGAAGAGGCCGAGCAGGCCACCCGCACCGCCAATGCGTCCGTCGCCAAGGCCCGCGCCAATCTGGACAAGGCCGAGGAGCAGCTGGGTTATGCGCAGCTGCATGCGGAATTTGACGGTGTGGTGACGGCAACTTCGGGCGAAATCGGTCAGGTCGTCTCGGCCGGGCAAACGGTCGTGACGATTGCCCGTCCGGAAGTGCGCGATGTGGTGGTCGACGTTCCGCAATTTGCGGCGCAGCGGCTGGAGATCGGCTCCGCCTTCGAGATCGCCCTGCAGCTCGACCCGAAAATTCGCACCACCGGCGTGGTCCGCGAGATTGCTCCGGAAGCCGAAACGGCGACGCGCACGCGCCGCACGAAGATCAGCCTGCAGGATGCGCCGCCGGCATTCCGGCTGGGCTCCGTCGTCACGGCCTCGGTGCTTGCAGCATCCGAACCGCAGATCATGCTTCCGTCATCGGCCTTGCTGAAGACCGACAATGGATGGGGCGTCTGGATCGTCAATGCCGATACGGCAACGGTAACGCTTCGCCCCGTCACGATAGAGGGCGAGCCTGCCGAAGGCGGCAACGTGCGCATCACCGGCGGCGTCAAGCCCGGTGAGCGCGTTGCCAGTGCCGGCGTTCACAAGCTCAAGGATGGACAAGCCATCAGGATCGATCAGGAGGTCCGTCAGTGAAGAAATTCAATCTCTCCGACTGGGCGCTCGAACACCGTTCGCTCGTCTGGTACTTCATGCTGGTTTTCGTTCTTGCCGGCGTTTTCTCCTATCTCAACCTCGGTCGCGAGGAAGATCCGAACTTCACCATCAAGACCATGGTGATCAGCGCGCAATGGCCTGGCGCTTCCGCCGAAGAAGTGGCGCGGCAGGTGACCGACAGGATCGAGAAGAAACTCGAGGAACTCGACAATCTCGATCATCTGCGCAGCCAGACGGTGGCCGGCCGCACGACGATTTTCGTGGAACTGGTGCCGGAAACCAAGGCGCGCAACGTGGAGCCGACCTGGGTGCGGGTGCGCAACATGATCGGCGACATCAAGGGCGATTTCCCCTCGGGCGTTGTCGGTCCCTTCTTCAACGACCGCTTCGGCGATGTTTATGGCAATATCTACGCCTTCACCAGCGACGGTCTCAGCCAGCGACAATTGCGCGATCTGGTGGAGGATGCGCGTGCGAAGGTGCTGACCGTCGACAATATCGGCAAGGTCGATGTCATCGGCGCACAGGATGAGACGATCTATCTGGAGTTTTCCACGCGCCAGATCGCGGCGCTCGGCATCGACCAGCAGTCGATCATCAAGACGCTGCAAGCCCAGAACGCCGTCACGCAATCCGGCTTCGTCAATGCCGGGCCTGAGCGCGTGGCGCTGCGCGTCAGCGGCCAGTTCACCTCGGAAGACAGCCTGCGGTCCATCAATCTGCGGGTCAACAACCGGTTCTTCCCGCTGACGGAAGTGGCGACGATCCGGCGCGGTTATGTCGATCCGCCGTCCTCGCTGTTCCGCTTTAACGGCCAGCCGGCCATCGGCCTTGCGATCGGCATGAAAACCGGCGCGAACCTGCTGCACTTCGGCGAGGCGCTGGATGCGCAGATGAAGCGGGTGGTTGCGGACCTGCCTGTTGGCGTCGATGTGCATCGCGTGTCCGATCAGCCGGCCGTGGTCGATGAGGCGGTCTCGGGCTTCACCTCCGCACTGTTCGAGGCCATCGCCATCGTTCTCGTCATCAGCTTCATCAGCCTTGGCCTCAGGGCCGGCATGGTGGTTGCCGTTTCCATTCCGCTCGTGCTGGCGATCACCTTCGTCTACATGGAATATACCGGCATTTCCTTGCAGCGTATCTCTCTGGGCGCCCTCATCATCGCGCTCGGGCTTCTCGTCGACGATGCGATGATCGCCGTCGAGATGATGGTCGCGCGGCTTGAGGTCGGAGACGACCTCAGGAAAGCGGCGACCTATGTTTACACCTCGACCGCTTTCCCGATGCTGACCGGTACGCTGGTCACCGTTGCCGGCTTCATTCCGGTCGGTCTCAACAACAGTGCGGCGGGTGAATTCACCTTCACGCTTTTTGTGGTGATCGCCGTTTCACTGATCGTGTCATGGATCGTCGCGGTCCTGTTCACGCCGCTGCTCGGCGTGACGATCCTGCCGAAGACGATGAAATCGCACCACGAGAAAAAGGGCCGTTTTGCCTCCGCCTTTTCGTGGCTTCTTGGCCGGGCGCTGCGCTGGCGCTGGGTGACGATCATCCTTACCATCGCGCTGTTCGGCCTTTCCGTCGGCGGCATGGGCCTTGTGCAGCAGCAGTTCTTCCCGTCATCCGACCGCGTGGAGCTGATCGTTGACTGGAACCTGCCGCAGAACAGTTCGATTGCCGAGACCAACCGGCAGATGGCGCAGTTCGAGCAGGAAATGCTCTCCAAGAATCCGGACATCGACCATTGGACAACCTATGTCGGCGAAGGCGCGCCGCGTTTCATCCTGTCCTTCGACGTGCAGACGCCGGATGTCACCTTCGGCCAGACGGTCATCGTCACCAAGGGGCTGGATGTGCGTGACAAGGTGCGCGCCGACCTGCAGGACTATCTGAACAAGACTTTTATCGGCACCGACGCCTTCGTGAAACTGCTAGATATCGGTCCTCCGGTCGGAAAGCCGGTGCAATATCGCCTCAGCGGTCCGGATATCCAGAAGGTGCGCGAGCTCGGGCAGCAATTGTCGGGCATCGTCGGCGAACACCGGCTGCTGTCCAACATGGTGATGGACTGGAACGAGCCGACGCGCGTGGTGAAAGTGGATGTTCTGCAGGACAAGGCCCGCCAGCTCGGCGTCTCCTCGGAAGATATTGCCAATGCCATGAACAGCATTGTCGAAGGGTCCACAGTCACGCAGGTGAGGGACGATATCTACCTCGTCAACGTGGTGGCGCGGGCGCAGCTTTCGGAGCGCGGCTCCATCGAGACCTTGCAGAACCTGCAATTGCCGGCAACCAACGGCAAGGCCGTGCCGCTCTCGGCAATCGCCAACTTCCGTTATGAGCTGGAGCAGCCGACAATCTGGCGTCGCGACCGGATCCCCACTGTCACCGTCAAGGCTGCCATTATCGGTCCGACGCAGCCGGCGACGATTGTGGAGCAGTTGAAGCCGAAGATCGAGGCGTTCCAGAAGGCGCTTCCCGTCGGCTATACGCTGGAGACGGGCGGCTCGGTGGAATCCAGCGCGGATTCGCAAGCGCCGATCGTCGCTGTCGTGCCCATGATGCTGTTTGCAATGGCGACCATCCTGATGATCCAGTTGCAGAGCTTCAGCCGGCTGTTCCTGGTCTTTGCCGTGGCGCCGACAGCCCTGATCGGCGTTGTGGTGGCGCTGCTCTTCTCCAATGCGCCGATGGGTTTCGTCGCCATTCTCGGCGTGCTGGCGCTGATCGGTATCCTGATCCGCAACTCGGTCATCCTCGTCGTGCAGATCGAGCATCTGAGAAGCGAAGGGGTCTCGGCATGGCGTGCCGTCATCGAGGCGACCGAACACCGCATGCGGCCGATCATGCTGACGGCGGCGGCGGCCACACTTGCCCTCATCCCCATCTCCCGGGAAATCTTCTGGGGGCCGATGGCCTATGCGATGATGGGCGGCATTGTGGTGGGTACGGCGCTTACCCTGCTCTTCCTGCCGGCGCTCTATGTCGCGTGGTTCCGCATCCCGCGTGAGGATGACAAGCCGGAGGCAGCGGAAATCAAGGCGTAATATCTGAGGCGGAGCGAGGGTGCGGCGATACTGTACCCTCGCTTCAACAAAAATATCCGCCGTCGTTGTTCCGGCGGGCAGGATAATGTTAGGAAGGTCGGCTTGGCCGCGAGAGCGGCGGCCGTCCTTTGCGTTTGGGCGGTTGTCTGGTTTTGCGTTGATATTGCGAACATATTGAGAGTGCGGAGGGTTTGAAGATGGGCGGGTTGTCGGATTGGCTGTCGGATGCGCAGCCGATCAATCGCAAGAATGCCGCAGAAGCGGTGTTCGATGATATCCGTTCCGCCATCACCTCGGGGCAGCTTGCGGTCGGCACCCGGCTGCCTTCCGAAGCCCATCTGGCCGCCCGATATGGCGTCAGCCGGCCGATTATTCGCGAGGCTTTGCGGTCGCTCCAGACCCTAGGGCTGACACAGACCCGCACCGGAAGCGGCACCTATGTGATGACGCCGACCCCGCCTTCCGAATTGAATTACGGCGCCTATTCCGCCCGCGATCTGATCGAGGCCCGCCCCTTCATCGAAGTTCCTGCGGCTGGTTGGGCGGCGTTGAGGCGCACGAATGCTCAGCTGGAAGTCCTGCTTGACCTCTGTGATCGGATGGAAGCCGAAGAAAGGCCGCATCCCTGGGTGCTGCTGGATGGGCAATTCCATTGCGCCATTGCGGAAGCTTCGGCCAACAGGCTGTTTGCCAAGGTGGTGGCCGATGCCCGTGAGGCCCTTTCCCAACAGTCAGAGATGGTCAACCTGATGGCCGGCCGACGCGTTGCCTCGAATTTCGAGCACCGCCGGATCGTCGAGGCGATCCGGCGGGGTTCAGCGCCTGAGGCGCGCGAGGCGATGGAGCTTCACCTTGGGCAGGTGAAGCAGGTGGTGACCACGATTATTGGCGAAGATCGGCTTCGCCAGCCGTGACGGCGGGCAGGTTTGCAAGGTGCCGCGGGCTCAGTGCCTGCTGCAATTGCGCATCGGTGAGATAACCGCGTTCCAGAACCACCTGCGGCACGGTGCGGCCGCTGGCAAGCGCTTCCTTCGCCACTTCCGTCGCCGCATAATAACCGATCAGCGGGTTGAGCGCGGTGGCGAGACCGATGGATTCTTCCACGCGCTGCGCCATGATCGCCGGATTGGCGACGATGCCGTCGACGCAGCGTTCCGCCAGCGTGCGGCAGGCGGCGCTGAGCTGGCTGATGCTCTGTGACAAGGCTCGCACGATGATTGGCTCGAAAGCATTCAACTGCAATTGTCCGGCTTCAGCGGCCATGGTGATGGTGATGTCATTGCCGATCACCGCATAGGCCACCTGATTGACCACTTCGGGAATGACCGGGTTGATCTTGCCCGGCATGATGCTGGAACCCGCCTGAACGGAGGGCAGTGTGATTTCGCCGATACCAGCGCGCGGGCCGGAAGAGAGCAGGCGAAGGTCGTTGCAGGTTTTCGACAGCTTCACGGCGACGCGTTTCAGCACACCGGAGAGATGCACGAAGGCGCCGGGGTCCTGGGTGGCTTCGATGAGGTCTGCCGCCGTCACCAGCGGTCGTCCGGTCAGTTCCGCCAGATGCTGGCAGGCAAGCTCGGCATAACCACGCGGTGCATTCAGCCCGGTACCGATGGCGGTGGCACCGAGATTGATCTCGTGCAGAAGTGCTGCGGATTCGATGAGGCGCGCCTGATCTTCTCCCAGCATCACCACGAAGGTGCGGAATTCCTGGCCGAGCGTCATCGGCACGGCGTCCTGCAATTGCGTACGCCCGATCTTGATGAAGCCGGCGAATTCCTGCGCCTTGCGGTCGAAGGCATCCTTCAGCACACCCATGGAAGCGGCCAGATCGTCGATCGCCTCGATCAGGCCGACATTGATCGCGGTCGGATAGGCGTCGTTGGTCGACTGGCTGAGATTGACATGATCGTTCGGGTGAAGCCGGGCATAATCGCCTTTTTCGTGTCCGAGCAGTTCGAGCGCACGGTTGGCGATGACCTCGTTGGCATTCATGTTGGTGGAGGTGCCGGCTCCGCCCTGAATTTCATCCACCACGAATTGCTCATGCAGCGCGCCGGCGCGGATTTCGCGGCAGGCTTCGGCGATGGCTTCCATGCGTTCGGCGTCGAGCAGGCCAAGTTCGTGGTTTGCGCGTGCCGCCGCCTCCTTCACATAGGCCAGTCCCCGGACGAGATAGGGGTTGTGGCCGATGGTCACCCCGGTGATCTTGAAATTTTCCACAGCGCGTGCCGTGTGCACGCCCCAATAGACATCCGCCGGAATTTCCTTGGTCCCGAGCAGATCATGCTCCTTGCGCGTCACGCTCACTTTTTCCTCCACTGACTTTTAAGCGTTGCTATATCTGTAAAGCTGTCTTACAGATTTTTTGACCTTAATTGGGGTGGAGGAGAAGGTCAATCATATCGAATACACTTGACGAACGGCATTATCTGCCATTATGAGGGGCGAAAATCTGTCATGCAGCTTTACAGCGCGCATGAGCATGCATGCTGGCCATATTCCAGCGCGGACTGTGCCAGTTTCATTTTCATTTCCGGCTTATCGCCGACTGCAAGCACTTTATCGGGAGGATAAATATCCATGCATTCTGGGAAAACGGCGTCAGCCGATCGTGAGGTCTTCGTCGAAGAAGACCTCGGTTACCACAAGGCCCTCAAACCGCGTCAGATCCAGATGATCGCCATTGGCGGCGCCATCGGCACCGGGCTTTTCCTCGGTGCGGGCGGGCGTCTGGCGCAGGCAGGCCCGGCGCTGGTGTTTGTTTATGCACTCTGCGGCTTCTTCGCTTTTCTGGTGCTGCGCGCGCTCGGCGAACTGATCATGCACCGTCCGAGCTCCGGTTCCTTCGTGTCCTATGCCCGTGAGTTCTACGGCGAGAAAATGGCCTTCGCTGCCGGCTGGATGTACTGGCTGAACTGGGCCATGACCTCGGTGGCGGATGTGACTGCCGTTGCCCTCTACATGAATTTCTTCAAGCAATATGTTCCGTGGCTTGCGGGTATCGACCAGTGGGTCTTCGCGATGACGGCGCTTCTGGTCGTGCTGGCCATGAACATGCTGTCGGTGAAGGTCTTTGGTGAGCTTGAATTCTGGTTCAGCCTCATCAAGGTGCTGGCGCTTGCGATCTTCCTCGTGGTCGGCATTTATTTCGTCATCTTCGGCACCCCCATCGAAGGCCACGTCACCGGCTTCAGCATCATCACCGATAATGGCGGTTTCTTCCCGAACGGTATTTTGCCAGCCTTCGTGATCATACAGGGCGTCGTCTTCGCTTATGCCTCCATCGAACTGATCGGCACGGCGGCAGGCGAGACGGAAGACCCGCGTAAGGTCATGCCCCGCGCCATCCGCGCCGTGGTCCTGCGCCTCGTGGTCTTTTATGTCGGTTCGGTGCTGCTGTTCGCGCTGCTTCTGCCCTATACCGCCTACAAGGCTGGCGAGAGCCCCTTCGTCACCTTCTTCGGTTCCATCGGTGTGCAGGGCGCTGACGTGATCATGAACCTCGTCGTTCTGACCGCCGTGCTGTCCTCGCTCAATGCCGGACTTTATTCCACCGGCCGCATCCTGCACTCGATGGCGGTTTCCGGCTCGGCGCCGGCAGCACTTGCGAAGATGAACAAGAACGGCGTGCCCTATGGCGGCATAGCGGTGACCGCCGTCGTCACTGTTCTCGGCGTGGCGTTGAACGCCGTCGTTCCCGCTTCGGCCTTCGAGATCGCGCTCAACCTCTCGGCGCTCGGCATCATCTGCGCATGGGCCGTCATCGTGCTCTGCCAGTTGAAGCTCTGGCAGCTTTCCAAGCGTGGTGAACTCGTGCGTCCGGATTTCCGCATGTTCGGCGCGCCGTACACCGGCATTCTCACGCTCATCTTCCTGTTCGGCGTGCTGGTGCTGATGGCCTTCGATTATCCCGTCGGCTCCTGGACCATCGCCTCGCTGCTGGTCATCATCCCGGCGCTCGTCATCGGCTGGTATCTCTTGCGTGACCGCATCTACCGCCTCGCGGACGAGCGTGCGGGAGCATCGCAGTGAGCGGGCAGGACGCAACGCCTCTGGTGGCGGTCATCGCCACCGGCGGCACCATCGCCAGCCGGCGTGGTGCCGATGGCGTGAGCACGCCCAGCCTTTCGGGTGAGGATCTTCTGGCGCTGGTTCCGCAGATCACCGCCCGGCTGAAGCCGGTCGACTTGATGGCGAAGGATTCCTCCAGCCTGACACTGGCAGACATGCAGCGCATTAGCGATGCAGTGGGCGCGGAGCTCGATGATCCCGGCGTTGCCGGCATCGTGGTTCTGCATGGCACCGACGCCATGGAAGAATCGTCGCTGCTCGTGCATTTGCAGCGGGCCATCACAAAGCCGGTGGTCTTCACCGGCGCGCAATTTACGGCAGACCATAAGGACGCGGACGGACCGGCCAATCTGGCCCGGGCCATAGAAACAGCGCTCGATCAGGCGAATGCCGCAAAAGGCGTGCTCCTCTCCTTCGGCGGCCGCTGTCTGCCGGCGTGGGGGCTTTATAAGCTGAGCGCGGACGAGGCGGACGCCTTCCGCTCCGCCCGGCCGTTGGCTGCTGCAGCAACGCTGCGGCTTTCCGCCCCGGTCGCCGATCAGCGCGTCGATATCGTCGCCATTCATCCCGGCTGTGACGCGACCCATATCGATGCAAGCCTGCAGGCGGGCGCGAAAGGCATCGTTCTTGCCGCACTGGGTTCCGGCAACGCCAACCCGCGTATCTCCGAGGCCGTGAAGCGCTGCGCCGAACGTGGCGTGCCCGTCATCGTTTCCAGCCGCGTGCCGGAAGGGCGGCTGGTGGCGACCTATGGCGGCGGCGGCGGCGGGCATGATCTTGTCGCGGCGGGCGCCGTGCATTCATCCACGCTTCGCCCGGGCCAGGCCCGCATTTTGCTGGCAGCGCTGTTGGCCGGTAAAAGCCCGGCGGAAACCATCGTTTCCGCTTTCGGTGATAGCCCGCTCTCTTAGAGCACTTCCAGGAAAAGTGGACCCCGGTTTTCCGTCCGGAAAAGTGTCAAAACTCTAAGTAGCGGCAGCGATGCCCGCGACCGGCGGGCATCGAAATTCCTATAGGATTCCTATTTTATTGCCTCTGTGGCCGTCTCGAACCTTTATGCGGTTCGGGTGCATTCTTCTGTGCGGGAAGGGATGGTGTTCCCTTCTCAGCCAGAAAGAATGAAAAGCGACGTCCCACATGACGGCGCTTTTCTTCCTGTCCGGCTCCTCGAATAAAAAGGAGTCCCATCGATGATGGATGTTGTTCTGATCGGCGCAGCCACGGTGTTTTTCGCCCTCTGCTTTGCCTATACGCGCGCCTGCAACCGGCTTTAGACGGAGGCTGCGATGACATTCGACTATATCTTGAGCGGTGCCGTCACGGTCTTTATCGCCGCCTATCTCACCTATGCTCTCATTCGCCCCGAACGTTTCTGATCGGGAAGCGGCGGTTCGCGCGGCGGAGAGAAAATGGAATCGGATCCGCCGCTCTCTCTTTCTGTCCGAGCATCGGATTTTCCGAAAACCGCATGACACTTTTCGGTCCGATGCTTTATTGAAAGTTCAATACCATGACCCTCAATGGATGGTTTCAGATTCTGCTGTATTGCGGGATCATTTTTGCGCTGGTGAAGCCGCTCGGCTTCTATATGGCGCGTGTCTTTAATGGCGACCGCACCCTGCTGTCGCCGGTTCTGGCACCTGTAGAGCGTGGTCTCTACGCACTTGCCGGCACCAGCGAGCATGAGGAGCAGCACTGGACGACCTACGCCTTCTCCATGCTGCTCTTCAACCTTTTCGGTTTTGCCCTGCTTTATGCGCTGATGCGCTTTCAGGCCGTGCTGCCTTACAACCCGCAGGCGATGCCGGCCGTCGGGCCGGAATTGTCCTTCAATACGGCGGTCAGCTTCGTCACCAATACCAACTGGCAGAATTACGGCGGGGAGAGCACCCTGTCCTATTTGACCCAGATGTCCGGTCTCACCGTGCAGAATTTCGTTTCGGCCGCCACGGGCATGGCAATCGCCATTGGCCTCATCCGCGCTTTTTCGCGCGCCTCGGGCAAGGCCATCGGCAATTTCTGGGTGGATATGGTCCGTTCCACCCTCTACGTGCTTCTGCCGCTCTGTATCCTGCTGACGCTCGTTTATGTGTGGATCGGCGTACCGCAGACGCTCGGCGCCTATGTCACGGCGCAGACGCTGGAAGGTGCGCAGCAGACGATTGCCGTCGGCCCCGTGGCATCGCAGCTGGCGATCAAGATGCTCGGCACCAATGGCGGCGGTTTCTTCAATGCCAATTCCGCGCATCCCTTCGAAAACCCGGACGCCATCTCCAACATGATCCAGATGGTGTCGATATTCGCCATCGGCGCGGCCTTCACCAATGTCTTCGGCCGTATGGTCGGCAATCAGCGTCAGGGCTGGGCAATCCTCGCCGCGATGGGCGTACTGTTCATAGCCGGTGTCGCAGTCACCTATTGGGCGGAAGCAGCCGGTAACCCGCTGATGCACAATCTTGGTCTCGCCGGCGGCAACATGGAGGGCAAGGAAGTGCGCTTCGGCGTTGCGCTTTCCTCGCTCTTTGCGGTGATCACCACGGCTGCATCCTGTGGGGCGGTCAATGCCATGCACGGCAGCTTCACGGCGCTCGGCGGTCTCGTCCCGCTCATCAACATGCAGCTGGGTGAGGTGATCGTGGGCGGTGTCGGCGCGGGTTTCTACGGCATTCTTCTGTTCATCGTCATCGCCATTTTCGTGGCGGGTCTGATGGTCGGCCGCACGCCGGAATATCTCGGCAAGAAGATCGAGGCCAAGGAAATGAAGATGGCGGTTCTGGCCATTCTCTGCCTGCCGCTCGCCATGCTGGCTTTTACGGCAACGGCCACGGTTCTGCCCTCGGCGGTGGCGTCGATCGGCACGGCCGGACCGCACGGCTTCTCCGAAATCCTCTACGCCTACACATCGGCAGCCGCCAATAACGGCTCGGCATTCGGCGGGCTGACCGGCAATACCACCTGGTACAACATCACCCTGGGTCTCGGCATGCTGATGGGACGTTTTCTGGTCATCATCCCGGCACTCGCCATTGCAGGCTCGCTTGTCACCAAAAAGACCGTTCCTGCCTCGGCAGGCACCTTCCCGACAGATGGTCCGCTCTTCGTCGGCCTGCTTGTCGGCACGATCCTGATTGTCGGCGGTCTTACCTTCCTGCCAGCACTCGCGCTCGGCCCCGTTGCCGAACACCTTGTCATGGCGGCAGGCCAGCTCTTCTGAGGTGATGCCATGAATGACGACATGTCCCGACGTAGCCGCATCGTCTCCGCCCCCACGGACGCTCCCTTCAAAGGGAGCGCCACGCCCGGCGGCTGGTGCGCCTCGAATCTCATTCTTGCAATGATGGCGGCTCTGTTCGCCGCCGTCATTGCCCTCGAAGTTATCACGGGCTGATCGATCCTCATCGGTCGCCCTGTTTCAAACGCTGGAGCCTCTTCATGAGCCAGTCCAAACAAGCGAGCATCCTCGATTCTCGCATTCTCGTGCCGGCCATTGCCGACGCATTTAAAAAACTCAACCCGCGCACACTTGCGCGCAACCCGGTCATGTTCGTGGTGGCGACGGTGTCGGTGCTGACGACAGTGCTGTTCATCCGCGATCTCCTCACCGGCGGCGCCAATCTCGCCTTTTCCTTCCAGATCAATCTCTGGCTCTGGTTCACCGTATTGTTCGCCAATTTCGCCGAAGCCGTCGCCGAAGGGCGCGGCAAGGCGCAGGCGGATTCCCTGCGCAAGACACGCACGGAAACCCAGGCGAAACTTCTGATCGGCGACGATCGCGGCCAGTATAAAATGGTTGCGGGCGACAGCCTGAAGGTGAACGATGTCGTTCTCGTCGAAGCAGGCGATATCATCCCCTCCGACGGTGAAGTTATCGAGGGTGTCGCATCCGTCAACGAGGCGGCGATCACAGGCGAATCTGCCCCCGTCATTCGCGAATCCGGCGGCGACCGCTCGGCGGTCACCGGCGGCACGCAGGTGCTGTCGGACTGGATCCGCGTTCGCATCACCGCTGCTGCCGGCTCCACTTTTCTCGACCGGATGATTTCGCTGGTCGAAGGCGCCGAGCGCCAGAAGACGCCGAATGAGATTGCGCTCAACATCCTGCTTGCGGGCATGACGCTGATCTTCGTTCTGGCCACCGCGACCATTCCAAGCTTTGCCGCCTATGCCGGCGGTTCCATCCCGATCATCGTGCTGGTGGCGCTGTTCGTCACGCTTATCCCGACCACCATCGGCGCGCTGCTGTCTGCCATCGGCATTGCCGGCATGGACAGGCTGGTGCGTTTCAACGTGCTGGCCATGTCCGGTCGCGCCGTCGAGGCCGCCGGTGACGTCGATACGCTGTTGCTCGACAAGACCGGTACGATCACGCTTGGCAACCGGCAGGCGACCGAGTTCCGCCCCATCCCCGGCGTTTCCGAACAGGAACTTGCCGATGCCGCGCAGCTCGCCTCGCTCGCCGACGAAACCCCGGAAGGTCGCTCCATCGTGGTTCTGGCCAAGGAAAAATACGGCATCCGCGCCCGCGACATGCAGAAGCTGCACGCCACTTTCGTGCCCTTCACTGCCCAGACCCGCATGAGCGGCGTCGATTTCGAAGGCGCCTCCATCCGCAAGGGCGCGGTTGATGCGGTTCTCGCCTATGTCGATGGCGGCGCTCTGCAGCATGGCAATCAGGCGCTTGCGCTTAAAACCGAAACGGACGCTACGCGGGCTATCCGCACAATAGCGGAAGACATTGCCAAGGCCGGCGGCACCCCGCTCGCCGTCGTGCGGGATGGAAAGCTGCTCGGCGTCGTGCAGCTGAAGGACATCGTCAAGGGCGGCATTCGCGAGCGTTTCGCAGAGCTTCGCCGCATGGGCATCCGCACCGTCATGATCACGGGCGACAACCCGATGACGGCGGCAGCGATTGCGGCCGAAGCCGGCGTCGATGATTTCCTCGCCCAGGCAACGCCGGAAAACAAGCTGGAGCTTATCCGCGAGGAGCAGGCCAAGGGCAAGCTTGTCGCCATGTGCGGCGACGGCACCAACGACGCGCCGGCGCTGGCGCAGGCCGATGTCGGCGTTGCTATGAACACGGGTACGGTGGCGGCCCGCGAAGCCGGCAATATGGTCGATCTCGACAGCGACCCGACCAAGCTCATCGAGATTGTCGAAATCGGCAAGCAATTGCTGATGACGCGCGGCGCGCTGACGACCTTCTCCATCGCCAACGATATCGCCAAATATTTCGCCATTATCCCGGCAATGTTCCTGGCACTCTATCCGCAGCTCGGCGTTCTGAATGTGATGGGACTTTCGACACCGCAGAGCGCCATCCTGTCGGCCATCATCTTCAACGCGCTCATCATCATCGCGCTCATCCCGCTGTCGCTGAAGGGCGTCAAATATCGGCCGATCGGTGCGGGCGCGCTTCTGTCGCGCAATCTGGTCATCTATGGCCTCGGCGGCATCATCGTTCCCTTCATCGGCATCAAGGCCATTGACGTCGCCGTCACGGCGCTCGGTCTCGCCTGAGGAGTAAAGACAATGTTCAAACAGCTTCGTCCCGCACTGGTGCTCATCCTCGCCACCACTGCCATCACCGGCCTTGCCTATCCGCTGGGCATGACGGGTCTGGCGCAGGCGCTCTTTCCCGTTCAGGCCAAGGGCAGCCTGATCGAGAAGGATGGCAAGGTGGTCGGCTCGCAATTGATCGGTCAAGCCTTTACCGGTGAGACCTATTTTCACGGACGCCCCTCCGCCGCCGGCGACGGGTATAATGCCGCCTCATCGTCCGGCTCCAATCTGGGCCCGACGAGTGCCAAGCTCATCGACCGGGTGAAAACGGATTATGAGGCCGCAAAGGCCGAAAACCCGGCCGCCGGAGTTCCGGTCGATCTGGTGACGGCATCAGGCAGCGGTCTTGATCCGCATGTCTCGCCGGAGGCTGCCTATTTCCAGGTGCCGCGCGTCGCCAAGGCAAGGGGCATGGATGAAACCGCGTTGCGTGCCCTCGTCGAGCGTCATGTCGAAGCGCCGGAACTCGGCTTCATGGGCGAGCCCGTTGTAAATGTGTTGGCACTCAATATGGCACTTGACGCAGCCGGCTCATGAACTGAAATGGCTATGGCTTCTTTGGAAGCCATAGCCTCGACCACTGGTGGTTAAATGCCTGACGATATGAGCGATATGCCGAGCCGACCGTCGCCCGATGCGCTGCTGGAAAATGCCCAGCGCGAGGCAAGAGGCCGGCTGAAGATTTTTTTAGGCGCTGCACCCGGTGTCGGCAAGACATATGAAATGCTGATGTCCGGCCGAGCGAAGCTCGCGGATGGTGTCGATACGGTTATCGGTGTCGTGGAAACCCACGGTCGCCGGGAAACCGAGGCGTTGGTCGAAGGGTTGAGCGTGATCCCGCGCAAGCGCATCGAGTATCGCGGTCAGGTGCTGGAGGAGATGGATATCGACGCCATCCTCGCCCGTCGCCCCGCTCTGGTTCTGGTCGATGAACTCGCCCATACGAATGCCGCCGGCAGCCGCCATCCCAAGCGCTACATGGATGTTCAGGAAATCCTTGCGCAGGGCATCGATGTCTATACGACGCTGAACATCCAGCATGTCGAAAGCCTGAACGATGTGGTGGCGCAGATCACCCGCATCCGCGTGCGCGAAACTGTGCCGGACAGCATCATCGACCGGGCCGACGACGTCGAAATCATCGATATCACCCCCGATGACCTGATCAAGCGGCTGCAAGACGGCAAGGTTTACCTGCCGCGTACCGCCCGGCGTGCCATCGAGAATTATTTCTCCCGGGGCAACCTGACGGCGTTGCGCGAACTCGCACTGCGTCGCACGGCGCAACGTGTGGACGAGCAATTGCTCAACCACATGCAATCCCATGCCATTTCCGGCCCATGGGCGGCAGGAGACAGGGTTCTGGTCTGTCTCGATCATGGCGGCAATGGCCCGGGTCTGGTGCGTTATGCTCGCCGGCAGGCGGATCGGCTGCGGGCGCCCTGGACGGCGCTGCATCTCGATACGCCGCGTTCGCAGCAATTGTCGGAGGCGGAGAAGGACCGGCTGGCCGGCACGATGCGGCTTGCCCAGCAGCTTGGCGGCGAGACGGTGACCCTGCCGGCGCTCGACCTGACACGGGAGATCATCTCCTATGCCAACGCCAATAATTTCACCCACATCATCATCGGCCGCCCGCGAAAATCCTGGTGGCAGCGGATTTTTCAGCGCTCGCTGACGCATGATCTGATCGACCATGCGGGCGATATCAGCGTACACGTCATTTCCGGCGACAAAAAAGAAGAGAAGTTGGGCCAGGCCGCAAAGCCGGCCTCGGCGCAATCGCATCGTTCTATACGGCCTTATCTTAGCAGCACCCTGTTCGTCGGCTTGGCAATCGTGGCCGGCATCGTGCTCGACCAGACGCTCGATGTTCGAAATCTGGCGCTGGTGTTCCTGATGGCGGTTCTCGCCGCCGCCGTGCGCGGCGGGCTGGGGCCAGCGCTTTATGCTTCCCTGCTCGGCGCTTTTGCATTCAATTTTTTCTTCCTTGAGCCGCGTTACACCCTGACCGTTCGCGATCCGGAAAGTGTCGTGGCGCTGCTGTTTTATCTCGGCGTGGCGCTTGTCGCCTCCAATCTCACGGCGGCCGTGCAACGGCAGGCCTCCGCCGCGCGGGCAAGGGCGCGAACGACGGAAGATTTATATCTGTTCTCGAAGAAGCTTTCGGTGACGGGAACGCTGGACGATGTGCTGTGGGCGGCCGCTTTCCAGATGGCCTCGATGCTGAAGGTGCGGATCGTTCTTCTCTTACCGGAAAACAATACGATCACGGTCAAGGCGGGGTATCCGCCGGACGATACGCTGGTGGATGCCGATATTGCCGCGGCGCAATGGGCCTGGGAACATAACAAGGCGGCGGGCAGGGGCGCGGATACGCTGCCCGGCGCCAAACGGCTTTATCTGCCCCTGCGCACCGGCAGCGGCGCCGTCGGCGTGGTGGGGCTGGACGATGACCGGCTCGGCCCGCTTTTGACACCGGAACAGCAGCGGCTGTTCGATGCCCTGGCCGATCAGGCGGCGCTCGCCATCGAGCGTATTCAACTCGTCTCGGATGTCGACCGGGCAAGGCTTGCGGCGGAAACCGACCGGCTGCGCACCGCGCTCCTGACATCCATCTCCCACGACCTTAAAACGCCGCTTGCGGCCATTCTGGGCTCGGCCGGAACGCTGAAGGATTTCGCCGAGGACATCCCGCCGGATGCGCGCGCCGAACTGCTTTCGACGATCATCGAGGAATCCGAGCGGCTGAACCGGTTCATCTCTAATCTTCTTGATATGACGCGGATCGGTTCGGGCGCGATGGAGCCGAATTACGGTCTGCATTTCGTGGGCGACATGGTCGGAACCGCACTTTCGCGCGCAGCGAAAATCGTCGTCAGGCATGAGATCGTTCTGGATATTCCCTCCGACCTGCCGATGCTGAAGGTCGACCCTGTGCTTTTCGAACAGGTTCTATTCAATCTCATCGACAATGCCGCCAAATACGCTCCCGAACATACCGCTATCGAGATTCGCGGCTGGCGGCAGGGCAAGAATATCTTCCTCTCCGTGGCCGATGCGGGGCCGGGTATTCCACCCGACGATGCGGAGCGGGTGTTTGACAGTTTTTACCGGGTGCGCAAGACGGACCATGTGCAGGCCGGAACGGGCCTGGGGCTATCCATCTGCAAGGGGTTTATCGAGGCCATGGGCGGTTCGATCCGCGCGGAAAACAGGTCGGGCCGCACCGGTGCGCAGTTTACCGTCAGTCTGCCGGTTCCGGCCGATGCGCCGGTGATAGACCATGATTAAGGCGCGATTGCCGGCGACAAGCAGCCATGCCGCTGAAGGAGATCGGGAATGACCAATTCCGCCGTTCGTATTCTGATCGTCGACGACGAACCGCCGATCCGCAAGCTTTTGCGCGTAGGGCTGTCGACCCAGGAATATGCGGTGAGCGAGGCGATGAATGCGAAGGTCGCCATGGAGCTGGTTAGTGAGGACGAGCCCGATCTCGTCGTTCTCGATCTCGGCCTGCCGGATATGTCGGGGCATGATCTTCTGGCGAAATGGCGCGGCGAAGGGCTGGCGCTGCCGGTCATCATCCTCTCCAGCCGTACGGATGAGGCGGGCATCGTCAGGGCGCTGGAACTGGGGGCCGATGACTACATTACCAAGCCTTTCGGCATGAACGAACTCGTCGCCCGCATCCGCGTCGCCCTGCGCCATCGTCTGCAAAGCCAGGGGGAGAGGCCGGTGTTCCAGACCGGCGATCTTTCTGTCGATCTGGTCCGGCGCATCGTCAAGGTGGAGGACCGGGAGGTGAAGCTCTCGCCCAAGGAGTATGACATTCTGCGGGTTCTGGTGCAGCATGCCGGCAAGGTGCTGACGCACCGTTTCCTGCTGGAGCATGTATGGGACGAACTGACCGACGTGCAATATTTACGGGTCTATGTGCGCCAGCTTCGCCAGAAGATCGAAAAAATCCCGGATCAGCCGCGCTATATTCTGACGGAAACCGGGGTCGGCTACCGGCTGCAGGAGGTATGAGGGCGCCGCAAGGCGACGCCCTCCGATAGTTTAAACGGCGGCGCAGATCGACAGGAATTCGTCGACATCGGCCTCGGTTGTCGCAAAGCTGGTGACCATACGGATCAGCACTTCGTCCTTGCCGACCTTTTCCGGCATGTCGCGCGGCTCCAGCCAGTCATAGAACTTCGCACCCTTTGCCGTGGCGGCTTCTGCGGCGGCTTTTGGCAGAATGGCGAAAACTTCATTGGCCTCGGTCGGCCAGGCAAGGCGGGCGCTGTTCAGCGAAGCGAAACCGGCGCGCAGGCGATTGGCCATGGCGTTGGCGTGGCTGGCGAGACCAAGCCACAGGTCGTCCTGCAGATAGGCCTCGAACTGCGCGGCGATGAAGCGCGACTTGGAAAAAAGCTGGGCGGTGCGCTTGCGCAGGAAGGAAAAATCCCGGGCGAGCGAGGGATCGAAGAAGACGATGGCTTCCGCACACCAGCAGCCATTTTTCGTGCCGCCGAAAGACAGGACGTCGACGCCGCGTTTCCAGGTCATTTCGGCCGGCGTGGTGCCGAGGGCGGAAAGCGCATTGGCAAAGCGCGCGCCGTCCATATGCAGCGGCAGGCCGTTTTCCTTGGCGATCTTCGATATCGCGTCGATTTCGTCGAGCGTATAGACGGTGCCGGCCTCGGTCGCCTGCGTCATGGTGATGGCTGCGGCCCGGCCGTGATGCACGGCATCCTGCGGATAACGCGCAATGCGCTCGATGAGGTTCTCCGGCAGCATCTTGCCGTTCGGTCCCTCGACGGCGACCATGCGCATGCCGGAAAAGAAATCCGGCGCGCCGCACTCGTCCTCGATCACATGCGCTTCGGAGTGACAGAAGGTCAGGCCGCCGGCGCGAGCGATGCTGGCCAGCGAAAGCGAATTGGCAGCCGTGCCGGTGGCGACGAAAAACACCGCGACCTCGCGCTCGAAAATCTCGTTGAAGCGCTTTTCGATGGAGAGATCGAGTTCGCTGGTGCCGTAGGCGGCGGCAAAGCGCGTGGATTCCCGCGAAAGCCGTTCGTTGACGGCAGGGTGGGCGCCGGCCCAATTGTCTGAAGCAAAAAACATCTCTGAAGGCTTTCCGATGGCTGGGGTTCTGGTTTGGGAATGCGTGGCGCGATGAACGGCAAAGTTCTATGACCTAAGATTGCGATTGGCAAATCCGGCAATGAAAGCAATGGCTCCGCAGGTCTTGCGATAAGAAAGTTTCGCGCAATAGGTCAGTATCGAAACTTCGCTGCAAAATGGGGCTTTCACTAATTGGATTCGCACCCTTGCTAAATTCGCCTGTTTCTGCCAAAATCCTCTTGAATTGAGACAGCTTTGCTGTCCTAAATTTGGTCGAGCCGGATTGAATGCGGATTTTGCGGGAAGCGAAAATTCGTGTCGAGCCGGATCTTCGCATGAAACCATGCAAGTAATTTTGCAGGAGGGACAAAAATGACGAACAAGCCGCAGGCGGAAATCGCCGCCGCCACCCTGACCACTGACTGTCCCACCGCGGCTGCGGCCGCACCCGTTTCTGCGAAAGCGCGTTTCGCGGGCGGTTTGCCGGAAAGGCAGGGTCTTTACGATCCGGCCAATGAACATGATGCCTGCGGCGTCGGCTTCGTTGCCCATATGAAGGGCGTCAAGTCGCACCAGATCGTCAAGGACGGCCTGTTCATTCTCGAGAACCTGACGCATCGCGGCGCCGTCGGCGCAGATCCGCTGATGGGCGATGGTGCGGGCATTCTCGTGCAGATTCCCGACCGCTTCTTCCGTGAGGAAATGGCGGCGCAGGGCGTTACCCTGCCGAAGGCCGGCGAATATGCCGTTGGCCACATCTTTATGCCGCGCGATCCTTCCCGTATCGAGCATTACAAGAAGGTCATCGTCGACGTCATCGGCGAAGAGGGGCAGCAGTTCCTCGGTTTCCGCGATGTGCCGGTCGACAATTCCTCGCTCTCCAAGGCGCCGGATATCGCAGCGACCGAACCGCACCACGTGCAGGTCTTCATCGGCGCCGGCCGCGATGCCGCGAGCAATGCCGATTTCGAGCGCAAGCTGTTCCTGATCCGCAAGGTACTGTCCAACCGCATCTATGACGAGGGCGGCGGCAAGGAAACGCAGGATTTCTATCCCGTTTCCCTCTCCTCCTCGACCATCGTTTACAAGGGCATGTTCCTCGCCTATCAGGTGGGCGCTTATTACAAGGATCTTGCCGATCCGCGTTTCGAATCCGCCGTCGCCCTCGTGCACCAGCGTTTTTCGACCAACACCTTCCCGTCCTGGAAGCTGGCGCATCCCTACCGCATGGTCGCCCATAACGGCGAAATCAACACGCTGCGCGGCAACGTCAACTGGATGGCGGCGCGCCAGGCGTCGGTTTCCTCGGTGCTGTTTGGCGACGATATCTCCAAGCTCTGGCCGATCTCCTATGAAGGCCAGTCGGATACGGCCTGCTTCGACAACGCGCTCGAATTCCTCGTGCGCGGCGGTTACTCCATGGCCCATGCCGTGATGATGCTGATCCCGGAGGCCTGGGCCGGCAACCAGTCCATGTCGGCCGAACGCAAGGCGTTCTACGAATATCACGCAGCGCTGATGGAGCCGTGGGACGGCCCGGCCGCCGTCGCCTTCACCGATGGCAAGCAGATCGGCGCGACGCTCGACCGCAACGGCCTGCGTCCGGCGCGTTACCTCGTCACCGATGACGACCGTATCATCATGGCGTCGGAAGCAGGCACGCTGCCGGTGCCGGAAGAGCGCATCGTCAAGAAGTGGCGCTTGCAGCCCGGCAAGATGCTGCTGATTGATATGGAAAAGGGCTCCATCGTTTCCGACGAGGAAGTCAAGCACGAGCTTGCCGCCAAGCACCCCTACCGCACCTGGCTCGACCGCACGCAGCTCATCCTCGAAGAGCTGAAGCCGGTTGAACCGCGCGCGCTGCGCCGCGATGTGTCGCTGCTCGACCGTCAGCAGGCCTTCGGCTACACCAGCGAAGATACCAAGCTCCTGATGTCGCCCATGGCGACGACCGGTCAGGAAGCCATCGGCTCAATGGGCACGGATACGCCGATCTCGGCCATGTCGGAAAAGTCGAAGCTGCTTTACACCTATTTCAAGCAGAACTTCGCCCAGGTCACCAACCCGCCGATCGATCCGATCCGCGAAGAGCTCGTCATGAGCCTCGTGTCCTTCATCGGTCCGCGCCCGAACATTCTCGACCATGAAGGTGCCGCCCGCGCCAAGCGTCTGGAAGTGCGCCAGCCGATCCTGACCAATGGCGATCTGGAAAAGATCCGCTCCATCGGCCACACGGAAGACCGTTTCGACACCAAGACGCTCGACTTCACCTATGATGTGGAGCGCGGTGCCGAAGGCATGCCTGAAATGCTCGACCGCCTGTGCGAGCGTGCGGAATCGGCCGTTCGCGGCGGTTATAACATCATCGTTCTCTCCGACCGCCAGCTTGGTCCGGACCGTATCGCGATCCCCGCCCTTCTGGCGACCGCCGCTGTGCACCATCACCTGATCCGCAAGGGTCTGCGCACCTCGGTCGGCCTCGTCGTGGAAACCGGTGAGCCGCGCGAAATCCACCATTTCTGTCTGCTGGCCGGTTATGGTGCCGAGGCGATCAACCCGTATCTCGCCTTCGACACGCTGCTCGACATGCACAAGCACGGCGCCTTCCCGAAGGAAGTCTCCGACGATGAAGTGGTCTATCGCTACATCAAGGCTGTGGGTAAGGGCATCCTCAAGGTCATGTCCAAGATGGGTATTTCCACCTACCAGTCCTATTGCGGCGCGCAGATTTTCGACGCCATCGGCCTTTCCTCGGAATTCGTCGAGAAGTATTTCTTCGGCACTGCCACCTCCATCGAAGGTGTCGGCCTGACTGAGATTGCCGAAGAAACCGTGGCACGTCACACAGCGGCCTTTGGCAAGGACCCGATCCTCGCCAACACGCTCGATATTGGCGGCGAATACGCCTATCGCATGCGCGGCGAAAGCCACGCCTGGACGCCGGATGCCGTCGCCTCGCTGCAGCACGCCGTGCGCGGCAACAGCCAGGATCGCTACCGCGAATTCGCCGGCATGGTGAATGAGACGGCGCTGCGGATGAACACCATTCGCGGCCTGTTCAAGGTCAAGTCGGCGGAAGCACTCGGTCGCAAGCCGGTCTCCATCGATGAGGTCGAACCGGCGGCTGATATCGTCAAGCGTTTCTCGACCGGGGCGATGTCCTTCGGCTCGATCAGCCGTGAGGCGCATACCACGCTTGCGATCGCCATGAACCGTATCGGCGGCAAGTCCAACACGGGTGAAGGCGGCGAAGAATCCGACCGTTACATGCCGCTGTTGAACGGTAAGCCGAACCCGGAACGCTCCGCCATCAAGCAGATCGCTTCCGGACGCTTCGGTGTAACGACCGAATATCTCGTCAATGCCGATATGCTGCAGATCAAGGTGGCACAGGGTGCCAAGCCCGGCGAAGGCGGCCAGCTGCCCGGCCATAAGGTGGATGCGACGGTTGCCAAAACCCGGCATTCGACGCCGGGCGTCGGCCTCATTTCGCCGCCGCCGCATCACGATATCTACTCCATCGAAGATTTGGCGCAGCTGATCTACGACCTGAAGAACGTCAACCCTGAAGCCGATGTTTCGGTGAAGCTGGTGTCGGAAGTCGGTGTCGGCACGGTTGCGGCCGGTGTCGCCAAGGCGCGCGCCGACCATATCACCGTTGCCGGTTTCGATGGCGGTACGGGTGCTTCGCCGCTCACCTCGCTGAAGCACGCCGGTTCCCCATGGGAAATCGGTCTTGCCGAAACCCAGCAGACGCTGGTGCTGAACGGTCTTCGCTCGCGCGTTGCCCTGCAGGTGGATGGCGGTCTGAAGACCGGCCGCGACGTCATCATCGGCGCGCTGCTCGGTGCGGATGAATTTGGCTTTGCCACCGCGCCGCTGATTGCGGCCGGCTGCATCATGATGCGCAAGTGCCATCTCAACACCTGCCCGGTGGGCGTCGCCACGCAGGACCCGGTTCTGCGCAAGCGCTTCAAGGGCACGCCGGAACACGTCATCAACTACTTCTTCTTCGTGGCCGAAGAAGTGCGCGAAATCCTCGCTTCGCTTGGCGTTACCAGGCTGGACGAGATCATCGGCGCTTCCGAGCTGCTGGAGAAGGATGAGATGCTGGCGCACTGGAAGGCCAAGGGGCTGGATTTCAGCCGCATCTTCCACAAGGTCGAGGCACCCAAGGAAGCGACGTTCTGGACCGAACGCCAGAAGCATCCGATCGACGACATTCTCGACCGCAAGCTGATCGAAAAGTCCCTGCCGTCGCTGGAAAACCGCGAGCCCGTGGTCTTCGAAGTGCCGATCAAGAACGTCGACCGTTCTGCCGGCGCCATGCTGTCGGGTGCGCTTGCCAAGCGCTGGGGTCACAAGGGCCTGAAAGACGACACGATCCACGTCACCCTCAAGGGTACGGCGGGCCAGTCTTTCGGCGCGTTCCTCGCCCGCGGCATCACCTTCGATCTGGTGGGTGACGGCAACGACTATGTCGGCAAGGGCCTTTCGGGTGGCCGCATCATCGTGCGTCCGCCGGAAAACACCCGTATCGTCGCGGAAAACTCGATCATCGTCGGTAATACCGTTCTTTACGGCGCGATCACCGGCGAGTGCTATTTCCGTGGCGTGGCTGGCGAGCGTTTCGCGGTGCGTAACTCCGGCGCGGTCGCGGTTGTCGAAGGTGTCGGCGACCACGGTTGCGAATACATGACCGGCGGCATCGTCGTCGTTCTCGGTGAAACGGGCCGCAACTTCGCGGCCGGCATGTCCGGCGGCGTTGCTTATGTTCTCGACGAGAAGGGCGATTTCGCCACACGCTGCAACATGGCGATGGTCGAGCTGGAGCCGGTTCCGGAAGAGGACGACATGCTGGAGAAGCTGCACCATCACGGCGGTGACCTCATGCACAAGGGACGCGTGGACGTTTCCGAGGACATGACGCGCCACGACGAGGAGCGTCTCTACCAGCTGATCTCGAACCACTTCCATTACACGAACTCGTCGCGCGCCAAGGATATACTCGACCGCTGGAGCGAGTTCCGTCCGAAATTCCGCAAGGTCATGCCGGTCGAATACCGGCGTGCGCTTGAGGAAATGGAGCGCATGCGCATGGGCGTGGCGGCGGAGTAATCCGCCGCGTGAGGATACTACACCAACTGGTCTCGCTGATGATCGCGGTCGCCGTTCCACGGCGATCACCTGGACGAGCGGCGAGACCGGATTTGAGTTCATCGTGCTGGGGGCGACTTTTGGTTTCGCTTACTGGTACTGGGGCCCGACAGGCGCTCCGCTTTGATGTGAGGACATAAACGTGGGCAAGGTTACAGGTTTTCTGGAGATCGACCGGCAGGTGGGCAAGTATCAGCCCGCATCGGATCGTATCCGCCATTTCCGCGAATTCACCATTCCGATGTCGGATGCCGAGGTGCAGAAGCAGGCGGCGCGCTGCATGGATTGCGGCATTCCCTATTGTCATGGCCCGACCGGCTGTCCCGTGCACAACCAGATCCCCGACTGGAACGATCTGGTCTATAACAACAATTGGGAAGAGGCGATCCGCAACCTCCATTCCACCAACAACTTCCCGGAATTTACCGGCCGCGTCTGTCCCGCGCCTTGTGAGGAGGCTTGCACGCTGAACCTCGAGGATGCGCCGGTCGCCATCAAGACTGTCGAGCAGGCGATTGCCGACAAGGCCTATGAGTTGGGCTTCATCGTGCCGAAGCCGGCGACGATCCACACCGGCAAGAAGGTTGCCATCATCGGTTCCGGTCCTTCGGGCATGGCGGCTGCGCAGCAGCTCGGCCGCGCCGGCCACGAGGTTCATGTCTATGAGCGCGAATCCAAGCCAGGCGGCCTGCTGCGATACGGTATTCCGGACTTCAAGATGGAGAAGAACTTCATCGACCGCCGTGTCGAGCAGATCAAGGGTGAAGGCGTCACCTTCCATTGCGGCGTCAATGTCGGCGTCGATGTAACGGTTGAGGCGCTTCTGGCCGACCACGATGCCGTGCTTTATTGCGGCGGTTCGGAAACCCCGCGCCCGGCCGGTATCGGCGGCGCCGATCTGCATGGCGTTTATGATGCCATGCCCTATCTCGTGCAGCAGAACCGCCGCGTCGGTCGCGAAAATATCGATAGCGTCGGCTGGCCGGCCGATCCGATTCTTGCCGGCGGCAAGCATGTCGTCGTTGTCGGCGGCGGCGATACCGCATCCGACTGCGTCGGTACGGCTTTCCGTCAGGGTGCGGTGAAGGTCACACAGCTCGACATCCGCCCGATGCCGCCGGAAAAGGAAGACAAGCTGGCGGTCTGGCCCTTCTGGGCGACCAAGATGCGCACCTCGTCCTCGCAGGCCGAAGGCGCCATCCGCGAGTTCCAAGTGGCGACGCTCGAATTCGTTGGCGAAGACGGCGTGTTGACCGGCGTGAAGTGCTGCCAGGTGGATGACCGCCGCAAGCCGATTGCCGGCACGGAATTCATCATCAAGGCCGATCTCGCCTTCATCGCCATCGGCTTTTCCGGTCCCTTCACGGACAGCGTGCTGAAGGAAATGGAAGGCAAGCTGACGCTCAACACCGACCGTCGCGGTTCCACCAATGTGATCGCCAACGAAACGGACTACAAAACCTCGGTCGACAAGCTGTGGGCGGCGGGCGACGTACGCCGTGGCCAGTCGCTGGTGGTCTGGGCGATCCGCGAAGGCCGTCAGGCGGCGCGCGCGATCGATGAAGCGCTGATGGGTGCGACCGTTCTTCCGCGCTAAGCACCGACGGTAATGCGAACCGGAAAGGCCTGTTGCAAACACAACAGGCCTTTTCTTTTGGCTGCGAAAATGAGGGCTCCTTCTTCAGCAATAGGGAAGAATGACACAAAAGCACGCACCACCGGTGGAAGCGTCGCTGATGGTGATCTCCCCGCCGTGATAACGGACGATTTCCTGCACGAGGTTGAGCCCGAGCCCGGTGCCGCGATCTTTCGGTCGCAGGCGGTGGAAGGCATCGAAAACCAGTTCCCGGTCCTCCTCGGGAATGCCATTGCCCTCATCGGCTATCTCGATCACCCGGTTTGCAGCCACCCTTATCGTGATCGTGCCGCGATTGCCGCCATGTTCGATGGCGTTTTGCACGATGTTCATCAGGGCGCGCTGCAACGAAGCGTCGTCGGCAAGGGCGAGGATAGGCTCCTCCTCCGGTTCGAAGGACAGCGCATATCCCTGTGATATGGCGAGCGGGGCCATATCGGCGACGACCGATCTGCACAGCGTGACAAGATCAAGCGGGACTAGATGTGAGCTTTCATTAGGTTGTCCATTCGGAGCGGATTTAGGAGACTGGAGTTACCACACCTCAGTCATCCAGGATCGCCCCGAATGAACATCCATAAGAATGCCCGACTGACGCCATTGCGTCGAGAAGAAATGGCTGCCGCTGTTCTTGGCGGCAAGCTTTCGAAAGCCCAGGCGGCCCTGCTCTACGGTGTTTCGCTGAAGATCGTTTCTCGCTGGGCGGAACGGTTCAAAGCATTGGGCCGGGCGGCGATGATGGATCGCTCATCGCGACCTGCCAGCAGTCCGAGACAGACGAATGGCGGCGTTATCGAACGGATCCTCCATCTTCGCAGACAACGCCTGACCGGCAAGCACATTGCCATGGAGACCGGCGTATCTCCCGCCACCGTCAGCCGCGTTCTCAGGCGGGCTGGTCTATCCCGGATGAAGGATATCGTTCCGGCGGAACCTGTCATGCGCTACGAATATGCCGAGCCGGGTGGCCTGATCCATCTCGACATCAAGCGCCTTGGCCGTTTCGAGCGCATCGGTCACCGGATCACAGGTGACAGGACGGGCCAAAGCAACTCACGCGGAGTGGGCTGGGAATACGTCCACGTCTGCATCGATGATGCTTCTCGCATTGCCTTCACCGACATCTTCCCAGACGAAAAAGCCGTCAGCGCCATCGTATTCCTCAAGGCAGCCGTTGGTTATTACGAAAGCCTCGGCGTCACGGTTACGCGGGTGATGACCGACAACGGCTCCTGCTATGTCGCAAAGGAGTTTGCCAAAGCCTGCCGAGCACTCGGCCTCAAGCACATTCGAACCAGACCTTACACGCCAAAAACCAACGGCAAGGCCGAGCGCTTCATTCAGACCGCCTTGCGGGAGTGGGCGTATGCACGTCCATATCCATCATCAGAGATACGCAAAACGCACCTGCCAAACTGGACGCACATGTACAATTGGCATCGCCCTCATGGCGGGATAAAATCAAAAACACCAATCAGTCGCCTCGGCCTCAACCGGGACAACCTGTTGAGGTTCCACAACTAGAG